>NZ_CP007441.1:4100511-4415935 GCF_000590475.1 Stutzerimonas stutzeri
GAGAATGCGGATGTTATCGGTATAGCGCAGCAGTTGCGGATGCTGGTGCGACCACGCCAAAGCCGCGTATTGCACCATAAATTCGATATCCACGATACCACCGGCATCCTGCTTGAGATTGAACTCGCCCTCCGCCTCGAACGCCTTCTCACCCAAGCCCGCCTGCGTCGCACGGGTGCCGAGGTTGTCGCGCATCTTGGCGCGCATCTCGCTGACCTCGCGGCGCAATGGCTCGAGATCACGCGCACGGCCGAGTACCGCCGCGCGTACCGCCTCGAAATCCGCCGTCAGCTGCGGACAGCCGACCAACACGCGAGCACGCACCAATGCCTGGTGTTCCCAGGTCCAGGCTTCCTGGCTCTGGTAGCGATCGAAGGCACTCAGCGAGCTGACCAGCAGCCCGGAAGCACCGGAAGGTCGCAGCCGCATATCGACTTCGTAAAGCTGACCAGAGGTGGTCTGGGTGGTCAGCAGATGAATGATGCGCTGGCCCAGCCGGGTGAAAAACTGGGCGCCATCGATGGGCTTGACGCCATCGGTTTCGGCATTGGGGTCGCCATCATGGATAAACACCAAATCCAGATCGGAACCGTGGCCGAGCTCGATACCACCGACCTTGCCGTAGCCGACAATCACGAACGCCGGATCGCATAGGCTTCCGTCCACTTGCCGCGGCTGACCATGACGCGCCACCGTATGCCGCCAGGCCAGCGCCAGCACTTGCTCGAGGACCGCTTCGGCGAGCCAAGTCAGGTAATCGCTGACCTTCATCAGCGGCAAGGTGCCGGCAATCTCCGACGCAGCGACTCGCAACCGATGCGCCAGTTTGAAATGTCGAAGCGCCTCCATCTGCTGTTCGAGATCGTCTTCGGGAATTCTCGCCAGCCGTTCACGCAGCTCAGCCGCCAGCTCCGGGGCCTGCGGCGGACTGAACAGCCGCCCGGCATTGAGCAGCTCGTCAAGCAGCAACGGGAAACGCGCGATCTGTTCGGCGATCCAGGGGCTGCCGGCGCAGAGCTCCAGCAACCGCTGCAGCGCACCGGGGTTTTCCGTCAGCAAGACCAGATAGGCCGAACGTCGCGCGACGGCTTCGACCAGCGGCAATACCCGCTCGAGCACCAGATCTGGATCATCCTGCTCGACCGCCTGCGCCAGCAAGCGAGGAATGAAGGCATCGAGCCGCTCCCGCCCAAGGCGCTGCATGGTTCGTACCTGACTGCCGCTGCGCAGCGCGGCAAGACGCACGCAGGCTGCCTGGCCATCATGAAAACCCGCATCCGCCAGCTGGCGGCAGGCGAACTCCTCATCCCAATCCTGCTCCCACAAGGGCAGCCATTCGCCTCCGACGAGCGCCTCGCCTTCAGCGTTTTCGTCTTCGTCGGGATCTGCAATCACCTGATGAAAATGCCAGTCGATCCGGCCACGCCAATGCAACAGACGCTCATGGAAGGCTTCCCAGCTGTCGAACCCAAGCATGAAGGCCACGCGGTCACAGTCGATCTGGCTGTCCGGCAACATTTGTGTCTGACGGTCATCGATGGCCTGCAACGCGTGCTCGGTGTAGCGCAGGAACTCATAGCCCTCGCGCAACTCGTCGACGGCCGCCGATGGCAGGTAGCCCTGCCCGGCCAGAGTCGCCAGCACCTTGAGTAACGGCCGCTGCTGCAGGCTCAGGTCGCGCCCGCCGTGAATCAGTTGATACGCCTGCGCGATGAATTCCACCTCGCGGATACCGCCGGAACCCAACTTGATGTTCGCGGCCATGCCTTTGCGCCGGACTTCCTGCTGGATCAGCTGCTTCATGCTGCGTAGCGCGTCGATGGCGGAGAAGTCGAGGTAACGCCGATAGACGAACGGCCGCAGCATATCGAGCAGCTCTTTACCCGCCCCTTGATCACCGGCTACGACCCGCGCCTTGATCATCGCGTAACGCTCCCAGTCGCGGCCCTGATCCTGGTAGTACTGCTCCAGCGCATTGAAGCTCAGCACCAGCGAGCCCGATGAGCCGTAAGGCCGTAAGCGCATGTCCACGCGAAAAACGAAGCCGTCCAGAGTCGGCGCATCCAGCGCCTTGATCAGCCGCTGGCCGAGACGGATGAAGAACTCCTGATTATCCAGTGACCGTTTGGCGCCGACGGTTTCGCCGCCTTCGGGATAACCGAAGATCAGATCGATATCGGAGGACAGATTAAGCTCGCGAGCACCCAGCTTGCCCATACCGAGGATGACCATGTGCTGCGCGTCACCGCTGCGCCGGCCGGTGGGTACGCCGAACTGCTCGCAGTGGCGCGCATAAAGCCACTGGTAGGCAAGGTCGATACAGGCGTCGGCCATGTCGGACAAATCGCCGCACGTCTCGGCCAGATCCGCTTGACGCGTCAGATCGCGCCAGATGATCCTCACCTGCTGCCGATTGCGAAACCGCCGTAACTGGCGAGCCAGACCGTCATCATCGGTGCACTCGTTGAGCATCTCGGCGAGTGCCGTGCGCATCTCCGTGTTGCGCAACGATCGCTCCAACAGCCCGGACTCGGCCAACTGGAGCAGCATCTCGGGATCTCGGCTAACCTGTTCGCTGACGAAGTCACTGGCTGCACATACCCGGCCGAATGCTTCGCGACGCGCCGACGGCCAAGCGGTAAATTGCTGTTCCGCCTGCGCCGATGAGTCGCGTACCGTACCGAGGAACGTCTCCTCGGCTCGGGTGACCAAAGATTGGAACGACGTCGGTAATGCAATCAATAAGGGCAGACTCATAAAAAGTTCCTTAATGCCTTGACTGACTACTGCGCAAGCGGGAGCACCCGTGCTAGAGCAGTTTATGCCGGAACCAGCGAATCAGGCCGAACCGCTGAGATTGTAGTTTTACTACGAAAAAATGTAGCGGGGGGCTGAATCAACGGCTGTTTTGTAGTAAAACTACAGAGCCCGGCTCTACCCCCGGCCAAACATCCAAGAACATATACGCACCGGCCCACAAAGCCGGCCGCGAAGCAGGCAACCGATTCTGGAAGCCTTTCCGCCCTGGAGCAAGCCATGCAAGATCTCGATCCCGTCGAAACCCAGGAATGGCTGGACGCCCTCGAGTCAGTACTCGACCGCGAAGGTGAAGACCGCGCCCACTATCTGATGACCCGGATGGGGGAACTGGCCACCCGTAGCGGCACGCCACTTCCTTACGGCATCACCACGCCGTACCGCAACACCATTCCTGTCACCCGCGAAGCGAAGATGCCCGGCGATTTGTTCATGGAGCGACGCATTCGCTCCCTGGTCCGCTGGAACGCGCTGGCGATGGTGATGCGCGCGAACATGAAGGACCCGGATCTGGGTGGACACATTTCCACCTTCGCCTCCAGCGCGACGCTTTATGACATCGGCTTCAACTACTTCTTCCAGGCTCCTACCGAGGAGCATGGCGGCGACCTGATCTACTATCAGGGCCACGCCTCGCCGGGGATTTACTCGCGTGCGTTCCTTGAAGGTCGACTGACGGAAGATCAGATGCTCAATTTCCGCCAGGAAGTCGATGGCAAGGGGCTTTCGAGCTACCCGCACCCGCACCTGATGCCGGACTTCTGGCAGTTCCCGACCGTCTCCATGGGCCTGGGTCCAATCACGGCGATCTACCAGGCACGCTTCATGAAGTACCTGGAAAACCGCGGTTTCATCCCCAAAGGCAAGCAGCGCGTATGGTGCTTCATCGGTGACGGTGAGTGCGACGAGCCGGAAACCCTTGGCGCCATCTCCCTGGCCGGCCGCGAGAATCTCGATAACCTGGTGTTCGTCATCAACTGCAACCTGCAGCGCCTGGACGGCCCGGTACGCGGCAACAGCAAGATCATCCAGGAACTGGAAGGCGTGTTCAAAGGCGCCAACTGGAACGTCAACAAGGTCATCTGGGGCCGCATGTGGGACCCGCTGTTCGCAATGGACGACGACGGTCGCATGCAGCGTCGCATGGACGAGGCGATCGACGGCGAATACCAGAACTACAAGGCCAAAGACGGCGCCTACGTGCGCAAGCATTTCTTCGGCGCCGATCCGGAGCTGCTCAAGCGCGTCGAGAAGCTGTCCGACGAGGAAGTCTGGAAGCTCAACCGGGGCGGTCACGACCCCTACAAGGTCTATGCGGCCTACCACCAGGCGGTCAACCACAAGGGCCAGCCAACGGTCATTCTGGCCAAGACGATCAAGGGCTACGGCACCGGTGCCGGTGAGGCGAAGAACATCGCCCACAACACCAAGAAAGTCGATATCGACAGCCTGAAGAAATTCCGCGATCGCTTCGACATCCCGGTCAACGACTCGCAGCTCGAGGAGCTGCCGTTCTACCGTCCGGCCGAAGACAGCGCGGAAATGAAGTACCTGCGCAAGTGCCGTGAGAAGCTCGGCGGTCATCTGCCGCAGCGCCGGCCGAAGAGTTTCAGCATCCCGACGCCGCCACTGGAAACACTCAAGGCGGTACTTGACGGCTCCGGCGACCGCGAAATTTCCACCACCATGGCCTTTGGCCGGATTCTTTCGCAGCTGGTCAAGGACAAGGACCTGGGCAAACGCATCGTGCCAATTCTGGCCGACGAGGCGCGCACCTTCGGCATGGAAGGCATGTTCCGCCAGCTGGGCATCTACTCCCCGGTGGGGCAGCTGTACGAGCCGGTCGACCGCGACCAAGTGATGTACTACCGCGAAGAAAAAGACGGCCAGATCCTGCAGGAAGGCCTCAACGAAGCTGGCGCCTTCTCCTCGTTCATCGCGGCGGGCACCGCCTACAGCAACTACAACCAACCAATGCTGCCGGTCTACATCTTCTACTCGATGTTTGGCTTCCAGCGTATCGGCGACTTGGCCTGGGCCGCCGGTGATGCGCAGACTCGCGGCTTCCTGTTGGGCGGTACTGCCGGACGCACCACGCTGAACGGTGAAGGCCTGCAGCACGAGGACGGTCACAGCCACATCCTCGCCAGCACCATCCCCAACTGCCGCAGCTATGACCCCACTTACGGCTACGAGCTGGCAGTGATCATGCATCACGGCATGCACGAGATGATGGAGTTGCAGAAGAGCGTCTACTACTACATCACCGTGATGAACGAAAACTACCAGCAGCCGGCCATGCCGCAGGGCGTCGAAGACGGCATCCTCAAGGGCATGTACCTGCTCGAGGAAGCCAAGGGCGACTTCAAGCATCGCGTTCAGCTGCTGGGCTGCGGCACCATTCTGCGCGAAGTGCGCGCCGCAGTGGATATCCTCGCCAAGATGGGCGTAGGCGCCGACGTCTGGAGCGTGACCAGCTTCAACGAACTGCGCCGCGACGGCCTGGCCGTGGATCGCTGGAATCGCCTGCACCCGACCGAAGAGCCGCGCAAGACGTACGTCGAGCAGTGCCTGGAAGGCCGCGAAGGCCCGGTTGTAGCCTCGACCGACTATATGAAGCTGTTCGCTGACCAGATTCGTCAGTGGGTTCCTTCACGCGAATACCAAGTGCTGGGTACTGATGGCTTCGGCCGCAGCGACTCGCGCGCCAAGCTGCGCGACTTCTTCGAAGTAGACCGTCGCTGGGTCGCAGTCGCTGCACTGCAGGCACTCGCCGATCGCGGGGCCATCGAACGCAAGGCCGTGGCCAAGGCCATCACCGAGTTCGGTATTGACCCCGAGAAGCGCAATCCGCTGGATTGCTGATGCTGCGTGCGCACAGGAGAACCTATTGTGAGTGAAACCATACGCGTACCCGACATCGGCAGCGGTGAGGGTGAAGTAATCGAGTTGTTCGTCAAGGTCGGCGACCGCATCGAAGCCGACCAGAGCATCCTGACGCTCGAGTCCGACAAGGCCAGCATGGAGATTCCTGCGCCCAAGGCGGGCGTTGTGAAAAGCCTGAAGGTCAAGCTGGGCGACCGCCTGAAAGAAGGTGATGAGCTGCTGGAGCTTGAAAGCGAAGAAGCACAGGCCAGCGAGGCGCCAGCGCAAGCCGCTGCCGAGCCCGCCGGTGCGAGCAGTGGCGGTCCGGCTGATGAAGCTGAAGAACCAACCCCTCCGGGGGACGACAACCCGTCCGCCTCGGCTGAGGAAGGCGAGTCGCAGGAAATCAAGGTGCCGGATATCGGCTCTTCCGGCAAAGCCAGCGTCATCGAAATCTCGGTCAAGGTTGGCGATACCATCGCCGCCGAGCAGCCGCTGATCACGCTCGAATCCGACAAGGCCAGCATGGAGATCCCCTCTTCTGCCGCCGGCGTGGTCGAGAGCATTTCGGTCAAGGTGGGCGACGAAGTCGGCACGGGCGATCTGATCCTGATCCTCAAAGGCGCAGCAGCAAGCAAGCCGGCAACGGCCAGTAGTGCACCGCAAAGCCAGCCTCAGGAAAAGCTCACCGAGCAGGCCGCTGAAGCACCTGCCGAAGCCGCTGGCGAATCCGTTGAAGAGGTTCGTATCCCGGATATCGGCTCCAGCGGCAGCGCAAACGTTATCGAGGTCATGGTCAAGGCTGGCGATACCGTAGAGGCGGATCAGTCGCTGATCACCCTCGAATCCGACAAGGCCAGCATGGAAATCCCGGCACCCAAGGCTGGAGTCGTGGAATCGCTGTCGATCAAGGTAGGCGACGAAGCCAAGACCGGCGACCTGATCCTGACCTTGAAGGTCGCAGGCGCAGCCCCGGCGAGAAAAACCGAGCCGAAGCCGCAGCAGGAAGCAGCGCCTCAGCAACAGGCCGTGGCACCGAACAAGCAAGGCGTGCCGGAAGCTAAAGCGTCCGCAACGCCAGCCCCGGCTGTGACTGGACCGAGCAAGGCAGGCACCAAGGTGCACGCCGGCCCTGCGGTTCGCATGACTGCACGCGAGTTCGGTGTCGAGCTGGCTGATGTTCAGGGCACCGGTCCGAAAGGGCGGATTCTCAAGGAAGATGTCCAGGCCTACGTCAAGGGCATGATGAACAAGGCCAAACAAGCGACGGCCGCGGCGGGCGCGATAGGTGGCGCAGGCATCCCGCCGGTCCCGGAAGTCGATTTCAGCAAGTTTGGCGAAGTCGAAGAAGTGCCGATGACGCGCCTGATGCAGGTGGGCGCCGCCAACCTGCATCGCAGCTGGCTGAACGTGCCACACGTGACTCAGTTCGAGTCCTCAGATATTACTGAGCTGGAAGCCTTCCGCGTATCGCAGAAAGCAGTTGCCGAGAAGGCTGGCGTCAAGCTGACCGTCTTGCCACTGCTGCTCAAGGCCTGTGCACATCTGCTCAAGGAACTGCCGGAATTCAATGCCTCGCTCGCCCCAAGCGGCAAGGCCGTGATCCGCAAGAAGTACGTCCATATCGGCTTCGCCGTGGATACCCCGGACGGCTTGTTGGTACCGGTGATCAAGAACGTCGACCAGAAGAGTCTGCTGCAACTGGCGGGCGAAGCCGCGGAGCTGGCCGAGAAGGCCCGCACCAAGAAGCTTTCGCCGGACGCCATGCAGGGCGCCTGCTTCACCATATCCAGCCTCGGCCACATTGGCGGCACCGGCTTCACGCCGATCGTCAACGCGCCGGAAGTGGCGATTCTGGGTGTCTCCAAGGCGACCATGCAGCCGGTTTGGGATGGCAAGGCCTTCCAACCTCGCCTGATGTTGCCGCTGTCGCTGTCCTACGACCACCGCGTCATCAACGGCGCGGCAGCCGCGCGCTTCACCAAGCGTCTTTCCGAGCTGTTGGCGGATATCCGTACGATGCTGTTGTGATCGTTTGATGCTGAATAGCCCCGCCGCCCGGGGCTATTCGTTTCAGCCCCAAGCCCCAAGCCCCAAGCCCCAAAGCTGGGGCTTTTTAGTTCAGTGTGGCGGCGAGCAGCTGCCTAGCCTTTCTGCAAATTGCGAAACAGAAAGGACAATGCCTTGGCCAGTTCTTCGGCCCCCTTGGCATCACGCAGTATGGTCAACCAGGGTTCGCCGCCGCCCGGGCTGGTGAACGAGCAAACGATGCCTTCTGGCGGGCATTGATACTGCAAATAGGGATCCATACCAAAAACCGAGAGGCTGCGGTTACGCACGGCAATATTGCCAGACGCATCGCGCTGCTCTTCGCGGATACGCAGTTCTCCAGACGCCCCCAGGCTCAAGCGGTAACTCAGGTCCCGCCGATTGGCTTGTCCGACCTGATAGGCCGCTTTCAAAGCATGGGTTTCCAGCAAGGCGTTACTGTGTGCGAGCAGGGCTTTTCGCTCATCGGAGGTAAGATAGAGCGCCTTCAACTCCGCCAGATAGTTCGCCGACTCCTCGGAGGCCAAAGTGCCCGTTTCAGCGGCCTGCAGCGGTACGCTGGCACCCAGAAAAAACGAGATCAACAGTAACTTCGAAAGCAGGCTTGTCAGTCCCTGTCGCATGATGCACCCTTGCTGTAGCTTAATATTATTTAGCCATCGTTTCGCACAGGAAAACGCCGTGATTTGCGGCTAGCGAGGCGATTCCCCGCAGCATACTGGAAGCAAACCGCTCGATGAAAATACATACCGATGCCGCCAGCCGTTTGGCGACCGAGGTTGTGACGCAGTTGCCAGTGCCTTCCAGGCTCGGGATGCTGCGTTTCGAACGGTTGAATGAATCCAGCTGGGCATTGCTTTACCTGGACCCCGCGTGTGAGCGCCATTTTGGTCTGCCGGCCCACGAACTGTGCTCACTGATAGATTCCCCCTACGCCAGCCTGATGGAGCCAGCAGTGCGTCTGCGAACGCACGATATCGTCCAGGCCCAACTGGCCACTCAGGGCCATTACTCCATCCGCTATTGCCTGCATTCGGCTAACGGCTTGCTGGATTTACTGGAGATCGGCGAACTCTGCCAGCAGTATGGCCGCGAGTTACTACGGGGCTACCTGATCGTCGAACCGCGTTCAACTGACACGGTACCTCTACAGGGATTGCCCGAGGCGGCACCCAATCTTTCAGCGGATATTTACCAGCAAACCGCCGATGTGCATCTCGAACACCTGATTCGTTCACGGGCGCAGCAGAGCCTGATCGTGCGCCTGGCCCGGCACCGTTATAGCTCAGCCGATCCACAACTTGAAGCTGCACAGCTGATTACTCAGGCCGCCTGCGAAGCCTATGGTATCGCGCGCGCGGCGATCTGGCACCTGAACGGCAACCAGCTTGAAGCCGTTGCCGCTTACCGGCGTGACAACGACAGCCAGGAATACCCGTCAGCGCTGGATATATCTGCCTGCCCTCGTTACCTGGAAGCACTGCATGGCGGCCGCGCCATCGACGTGACCAACGTCCGGGAAGACCCTCGCACCCAGGAACTGATCGACAGCTTTTTCAAACCGCGGGGAATCGCCTCCATTTTGGACGCAACCATTCGAGTAGGCGGGGAAGTGATTGGCGTGCTCTGCCTGGAGCACTCCGGTAGCACACGCGTCTGGCATGCCGATGAAGTGGCCTTCGCGGGTGAATTGGCGGATCAGTACGCACAGGTGTTGGCCAATCAGCAACGACTCAGCGCCACGCATACCCTGCACCTGTTCCAGCGCGCAGTGGAGCAGAGCGCAAGCGCGTTCATACTGGTCGACAAGAACGGCGTCGTCGATTACGTCAATCCGAGCTTTACCGCCATCACGCAGTTTTCCGCCGATGAGGTCCGTGGACGCCGTCTCGCAGAGCTGACTACGCTGGAAAACCTCAGCGAGCTGCTTTTCGACACCTCATCCAGCCTGGCTAAAAACAATAGCTGGCAGGGCGAGTTTCGCAGTCGACGCAAGAATCTCGAGCCATACTGGGGTCAACTGTCGATCTCCAAGGTATACGGCGAGAACGGCGAACTGACACATTACATTGGCATCTACGAAGACATCACTCATAGCAAGGTGGCGCAACAACACATCGAGCGCCTGGCCTACACCGACAACCTGACCAGCCTCGGCAATCGACCATTCTTTATCCGCAGCATCGAGGAGCGCTTCGCCAACGACAAGCAGCCACAACTGTGCCTGCTGCTGGTGGACATCGACAACTTCAAGCGGATCAACGACAGCCTGGGCCATCAAACCGGCGATAAGTTGCTGGCCAGCCTCGCCCGGCGTCTGCGCAACAGCCTCAACCGGGACAGTGTTCTGGCGCGCTTCGCCAGCAATGAGTTTGCCCTTCTCCTCGACGACATGGACCTGGAGGAAGGCCAGCATCTGGCAAATCAGGTGTTGCGCATCCTGGACAAGCCCTTGTTTGTCGACAAGCAACTGATCAGTGTCAGCGCCTCGCTGGGTCTTGCCTGCTCACCACTGCACGGTCGCGACCCGGAAACGCTGATGAAGCACGCAGGCCAGGCCCTGCACAAGGCCAAGGCCAACGGCAAGAATCAGGTTCAGGTGTTCACCGAAGCCTTACACGCCGAAGCCAACTACAAGCTCTTCGTGGAAAACAACCTGCGCCGCGCACTGGTGCAAAACGAACTAGAAGTCTTCTACCAACCCAAGCTCTGCCTGCGTAGCGGTCGACTGCAGGGGCTGGAAGCATTGCTGCGCTGGAATCACCCCGAAAAAGGCATGATCCGGCCCGATCAGTTCATCAGTGTTGCCGAAGAAACCGGATTGATCATCCCCATCGGCAAATGGGTGGCCCGCGAGGCGTGCCGGATGGGCCTACAGCTTGCTGCGCTGGGTATCGGCTCGCCGCAGATCGCGATCAATCTTTCACCGAAGCAATTTTCAGACCCCGAACTGGTCGGCTCGATCGCCACCATTCTGTCCGAAGAAGGGTTGCGGCCAGGCTGTTTGGAGCTAGAGCTGACTGAGAGTCTGCTGCTCGAAGCCACTGAGGAGACGCGCCAGCAGTTGATCGGCCTGAAAGCCCTCGGGGTGACATTGGCGATGGATGACTTCGGCACCGGCTACTCGTCGCTGAGTTACCTGAAGAAATTCCCCATCGATGTGATCAAGATCGACCGGAGCTTCATCAAGGACATCCCAGGCAACCAGGACGACATCGAAATCACCTCCGCCGTGATCGCCATGGCCCGCAACCTTAACCTGAAGGTAGTCGCCGAAGGCATCGAGACGCCTGAACAACTGGCCTTTCTGCGTCATCAGCGCTGCGATATCGGCCAGGGCTATTTGTTTGACAAGCCCATCCCCGGCAACCAACTCCTCGTTTCACTGCGCCGTTATCCGCACTGGCTGTAAACCGTTCGTCCGTGTAGGGCCTGAGGAACCACGCGTTGGTTTTGCGCGCCGAGTAGCCTAGGCTACCAGCAGCCCCATCTACTCAGGTTTGAGGACTACCATGACCCTCCGTTCGCAAATTCTCGTTCACAAACAGGCTCTCCCCGACGCTGAGCAAGCCCTCCCTGGGCGCGCCACGGCAGTTCCTGTTCCCGCCGCGCACTTCGTCAACGGCAATTCACTGCAACCCCCCTTTCCGGCTCACCTGCAGCAGGCAATATTCGCCATGGGTTGTTTCTGGGGCGCAGAACGGCGGTTCTGGGAACAGCCCGGTGTCTGGAGCACGGCTGTAGGTTATACCGGCGGCCACACGCCGAACCCCACCTACGAGGAAGTCTGCTCCGGCCTGACCGGGCATACAGAGGCCGTGCTGGTGATATTCGACCCGCAAAAGATCACCTATGACGCGCTCCTGAAACTGTTCTGGGAGTCTCACAACCCGACGCAGGGCATGCGCCAGGGAAACGACACGGGCACCCAGTATCGGTCAGCGATCTATTGTCTGGATGATGCGCAATGTGCACAGGCCCGCAACAGTAAGGCGCGTTTTCAAGCCGAGTTGGACAAGCAAGGGTTGGGACCAATCACCACGGAGATCGGTGAGATGCCGCCGTTCTATTATGCCGAGGCCTATCACCAACAATACTTGGCGAAGAACCCGGGTGGCTATTGTGGGCTCGGCGGCACTGGGGTATGCATGCCAGCCGTCTAGATTTGCCGCTGCTTAAGCTCCAGAGTTGCCCAGCTGCATTTCTGCCCAGAAAAAGAAAACCCCGCCGAAGCGGGGCCTTTGCAGACTGAATCCTGACATCCGTGACTTGCGCCTTCCTGGCGTCGTTCCGCTACGCTTCCGTGTTTTCCTATGCGCTTCCCTACGCCGCGTCCATAGCGCAAAAGATTACCGCTCGATCGATAAGACCTGTAGTGGCAATTTTGCACCACAATTTGTAAGCAATCACTTACAAGGAGCCCATCCCTGGCTCGGCGTGTAAGTGATTGACTACAAACGATGCAGGTTTATGACTGGGGTAGTGGCTCATTGTTCCCATACATGGCGAATTAATTTCATTGTGCCTTTACGGATTAATCATTTTAGAACTGCGCGGCATCGAGCAGATACAGCGAAGCACTGCCGGCCCGGACCGATGCGGTCAGCGAATGAATACGTGGCAGCAGGCGCGCAAAGAAGAAACGTGCCGTGCCCAGCTTGCTTGCATAGAACTCATCCTGACCTTCCTTGCCCCACGCTGCGCCCGCCATCTGTGCCCACATATAGGCGTAAGCGGTGTACCCGAACACATGGAGATATTCCACCGAGGCGGCGCCGATCTCGTTGGGATTGTTCTTCGCGCTGTCGAGGACGAAGGCAGTCAACTCGTCAAGGTTATCCACCGCGGACTTGAGCGGCGCGATGAACTCGCCGAGTTCTGAGTCGGCTGCCGCACAATAGCGGCGAATTTCGTCGGAGAACGTTTTATAGAGCCCTCCGCCGCTGCCCACTACCTTGCGACCCAGCAGATCCAGCGCCTGAATACCGTTGGTGCCTTCGTAGATCTGGGTGATGCGGCAGTCGCGCACCAGTTGCTCCTGACCCCACTCCCGGATGAAGCCGTGTCCGCCAAAAATCTGCTGGCCGTGAATGGTCGTTTCCAGCCCCATGTCAGTCAGAAAGGCCTTGGCCACCGGTGTCAGCAATGCCACCTGCGCCTCGGCACGCTGACGGGCCTCGGCGTCATCACTGAATTTAGCGATGTCCAGTTGCAGCGCGACGTAGCTCGAAAAGGCACGGCCTCCTTCGTTCAAAGCCTTCATGGTCAACAGCATTCGGCGCACATCGGGATGCACGATGATCGGGTCGGCAGCCTTGTCCTGCGCCACCGGGCCGGTCGGGGCGCGACTCTGGGTGCGCTCGCGTGCATATTCAATGGCGCTTTGGTACGAACGCTCACCGGTCGACAACCCTTGAATGCCGACGCCCAGACGCTCGTAGTTCATCATGGTGAACATCGCCGCGAGACCCTTGTTCGGCTCGCCAACCATCCAGCCAGTGGCGCCGTCAAAGTTCATTACGCAGGTGGCCGAGGCCAGGATACCCATCTTGTGCTCAATGGAGCCGCAACTCAGGCTGTTGCGCTCACCCAGGCTGCCGTCTTCGCTAACCATGACCTTGGGCACCAGGAACAGAGAAATGCCGCGTGAGCCGGCAGGCGCATCGGGCAGCTTGGCCAGCACCAGATGAATGATGTTCTCGGTCAGGTCGTGCTCGCCGCCGGTAATGAAGATCTTGGTGCCGCTGACCTTGTAGGAGCCATCGGCCTGGGGCTCCGCCTTGGTGCGGATGATGCCCAGATCGGTTCCGGCATGCGGTTCGGTCAGGCACATCGAACCGGACCAGATACCGGCGTACATATTTGGCAGGTATTTCTGCTTCAGCTCCTCGCTGGCGTGAGCGTAAATAGACAGGCAGGCGCCGGAGGTCAACATCGGGTAGAGGCCGAACGCCAGACTCGCAGAGTTCATCATTTCCTCGACCTGCGCAGAGATCGCCTTGGGCATGCCCATGCCGCCATAGGCCGGGTCGCCGCCGACGCCAACCCAGCCGCCTTCGGCGTACAGGCGATAGGCCTCGGGATAGCCGGCCGGCGTGCTGACCGCGCCGTCGACCCAGTGGCAACCCTCTTCGTCACCACTGCGGTTGAGCGGAGCGATGGTATTGGCGGTGATTTTGCCCGCTTCCTCGAGAATCGCTTCGGCGGTTTCGATATCCACGACATCCGCCAGCGCTGGCAACGTCTGCCAGAGCTTCGCGGCATCGAAGACTTCATTCAGGACGAACCGCATATCGCGCAGCGGTGCTTTGTAGTCAGCCATGGAAAAGGACCTCGCAGAAACGTGTCGCCTGGCCGGTTGGCCGGAGCAGTTTTGCGAGTCTAACTGAAGACCAACAGACGCCCGAAGGGTCTTAAAGTGACTAAACGGTTCTCAGGCTGATGGTGGCTGCACCCCGATTTCAGGTGCCGCTGCATACCGTTTGAGGCCGCAGGTTCTCCGACCCGTTCACATAAAAAAAGCCCGCACAAGGCGGGCGTAGGGCAAACAGGAAAGTCAGAAGATGAACTGGTCGGCAGGCAGTTTCATCAGGCTTGCGCCACCGGCTTCGATAGCCGCTTTGTGCGCGGCGGTACGTGGCAGGATGCGCGCGAAATAGAATTCGGCTGTGATCAGCTTGGCTTGATAGAACGCCGTATCGCCGTCGGCCGCTTCCAGTTTGCTCTGGGCAACCACGGCCATGCGCAGCCAGAAGTAACCGAGAATCAGGTAGCCGCAATACATCAGATAATCGACAGACGCCGCGCCGACTTCGTCGGGGTTCTTCATGGCCGCCATGCCGATCCGCTGGGTCATCTCGCCCAGGTCACGGTTTATGGCGGCCAGCTGCGACACATAGCTCTGCAACTGAGGATGTGCGACGTTGGCTTCGCAGAATCGATGCACCCGCTTGGTAAAGCCGAGCATCAGTTTGCCTTGGCTGCCGAGGACCTTGCGACCGAGCAGGTCGAGTGCCTGAATGCCATTGGTACCTTCGTAAATAGGTGCGATGCGGCAATCGCGCATCAGCTGTTCCATGCCCCACTCGCGGATATAGCCGTGGCCGCCAAACACCTGCATGCCCAGGTTAGTCACCTCCAGACCGGTATCGGTCATGAACGCTTTGCAGATCGGCGTGAGGAAGGCCAGCAGGGCTTCGGCCTCCTGACGCTGACCTTCGTCCGGGCTGTGGATCTGATCGAGCAACTGTGCGGTGAAATAGGCCAGCGCGCGGTTGCCTTCGTTGAAGGCTTTCATGGTGAGCAGCATGCGCCGCACGTCCGGGTGGACGATGATCGGATCGGCTGGCTTGTCTGGAAATTTCGCACCGCTCAGTGCGCGCATCTGCAGACGCTCGTTGGCGTACTGAACAGCGCCCTGATAGCTCGCTTCGCCATTGCAAAGCCCCTGCATTCCCGTGCCCAGTCGCGCATGGTTCATCATGGTGAACATGCAGTTCAGGCCCTTGTTCGGCTCGCCGATGAGGAAGCCCGTGGCGCCGTCGAAATTGATGACGCAGGTGGCGGACGCCTTGATTCCCATCTTGTGCTCGATGGAACCGCAGGCGACGCCGTTGCGCTCGCCTGCTTCGCCCGTCGCATCAGGCAAAAACTTTGGCACGATGAACAACGAGATGCCCTTGGTGCCGGCCGGCGCATCGGGCAGCTTGGCCAGCACCAGATGCACGATGTTTTCGCTCATGTCGTGCTCGCCGGCGGAGATGAAGATCTTGGTGCCGCTGATGGCGTAGCTGCCGTCACCCTGCGGCACGGCGCGGGTTTTGATCAAGCCCAGGTCCGTGCCGCAGTGGGACTCGGTCAGGCACATGGTGCCGGTCCAGCGACCCTCGGTCATGCGGGTCAGGTAGGCCTGCTTCTGGTCGTTGGTGCCGTGGGCCGCAATAGCGGCCATCGCGCCGTGGGTCAGTCCTGGGTACATGCCAAAGGACGTATTGGCCGAGCCGACCATCTCGCCAATGACCAGCCCCAGCGAATGCGGCAAGCCCTGGCCGCCATAAGTCGGGTCCGAAGCCAGGCCCATCCAGCCGCCCTCGGCGTACTGGCTGAAGGCCTCCTTAAATCCCTTGGGAGTCGTTACCACACCGTTGTCGAAATGGCAGCCCTCTTCATCACCGCTGCGATTGAGCGGCGCGAGCACCTGCTCGCAGAACTTGGCGCCCTCCTCGAGGATGGCGCTGACCATGTCCGGTGTGGCGTCGTCCGCGCCGTTCGCGGCATAGCTGCCGTTAAAGTCGAACACTTCATCGATCAGGAAGCGCATGTCGCGCAGGGGAGCCTTGTAGGCGGGCATATCGTTCTCCAGAAGACAGCGCGGTGCATTGTTATAAGCAGCACGCTACCGGCAGACCAGGCCGCTCAACAATCACATTGCAGACGATGAATGCGTCGTCATAACTGTCCAGCGTCGGTGGCCCTTTGTTTGGAGGTGCGTACGGCGCCGCGGCGGTTCTCGCCATGCGCCCGAACGCAATTACGGCCCGCGCCTTTAGCGCTGTAAAGGGCCTGGTCCGCCGCCTTGATAACCTCTTCTGGACTGCGCTGTGTCATCAGCCGCTCGGCAACTCCGATGCTCACGGTCACTGAAACCGCGCCAGCGGTACCGGCACCGCGACGTTGCCGTCCCTGCTCGGCGGTCTTGGGTCGGGTGACCTTGTCGCGCAGCTGCAGTGGATAGCTTTCGACCGCCTGCCGGACCGCCTCCAGGTGAGGCAGGCAATGTTGCAGATCGCGTCCCGGAAAAACCAAAGCGAACTCTTCGCCGCCATAACGATAGGCACGCCCGCCGCCACCCACCTTGCGCAACCGACTTGCCACCAGCCGCAGCACCTGGTCGCCAACGTCGTGCCCATGGGTATCGTTGAACGCCTTGAAGCGATCCACGTCAGCCATGGCGATGACGTATTGCCGTCCCAGTCGTTGCAAGCGTTCGTTGAGCGCACGGCGTCCAGGCAGTCCGGTGAGCTCATCCCGAAACGCCATTTGGTAGGCCTCCTGTGCAATCGCCACGACCAGTACCAGCATCATCAGGCTGCTCATGACGTTGAGCGCGCCGGGCTGACTGAACACCTGCGGCAGCATCAGCAACAAACCGATCAACCCGACGAACTGAGCCGCGTGAACCGGTCTCGGCCGACGCACGTACTGGAACAGCAAACCGGTCAGCGCCAGCAGGAACGCCGGATAGGCGAGCTGGATCAGCTGTAGCCAGTCCGCCACTAACGATGGCCACCGGACTTCTATCAGCCAGTCGAGTAATGCTTGCGGAAAACGCCGCGCCAGAGCCAACGCAACCGCCGCCACAGCGAACATCACGGCCATCCGCGCCAGGCCATCCTGCAGCAGATGAGCCCGCTCTTGCCACAACCCGTACAGACCATAGAGCACCGGCAACAACAGGCTGCAAAGATGGAACGTCAACGCGGCTTCAGGTAACAGTGTTCCAGTAATGCGGTAGTGGTCCGCCTGGGTATCCAGCACGAAGTAAACGATGTAGACGATCAGCAGCAGGCACGTCTCGCGCAGGCGCCCGTAAGCGATGCAGAACGCTCCGCCAAGCAGGAGCAAAACGGTGGGGAGTACGTTGAACAGCGAGGTGAAAAATTCGTTGAGATTCGGCTGCCGTGAGGCCACCAGGGCGCCGAGCAGCAATGCCAGCGGCGCGTAGAAATGGCTGAAAAAACGTGCAGCGTTCGGACGAGACACGACAGCTCCGGCAGGTAGCCGTGAAGGAGACAAGCATTGTGCCAGCACTCGATCAGGCAATCATCCGACAAGAAGCGCACAGGTACGAATCGAGTTCGTCGAAGCAAAAAAAACCGCTGCCGAAGCGGCGGTTTGGATACCCCTCGAACCTTAGTACGCCAGTTCGAAGTGGGCCTCGTCCATGTCCATCAGATTGTCGGCACCAGACAGCATGGTCTCGACGTGAGTGCGGGTGCGCGGCAGGATGCGCTGGAAGTAGAAGCGCGCGGTCTGCACCTTGGCGGTGTAGAAACCATCGGCATCTTCACCGGCAGCAATCTTTTCCGATGCCAGGCGCGCCATGTCGGCCCAAAAGTAGGCCAGGCAGGCGTAACCGCAGTACATCAGGTAGTCCACCGAAGCGGCACCGACTTCCTCGCGGTTCTTCATCGCGGCCATGCCGACCTTCATGGTCAGGTCGCCCCACTCCTTGTTCAACTTGGCGAGCGGCTCGACGAACTGCTTGACCGCCTCATTGCCCTCGTTGGCCTGACAGAACTTGTGCACCACCTTAGTGAAGCCCTTCAGCGCCTCACCTTGGGTCATCAGCACCTTGCGGCCCAGCAGGTCGAGTGCCTGGATGCCGGTGGTGCCTTCGTACAGGCAGGAGATACGGCTGTCGCGAACATTTTGCTCCATGCCCCACTCGGCGATGAAGCCGTGGCCACCATAGATCTGCACGCCGTGGTTGGCCGACTCGAAGCCCACCTCGGTCATGAACGCCTTGGCGATGGGGGTCAGGAAGGCGAGCATCGCATCGGCAGCCTTGCGCTGTTCTTCGTCGGCGCTGCGCTGGGTGATATCGACCTGCTTGGCGGCGAAGTAGAGCATCGCACGGTTGCCTTCGGCGAAGGCCTTCATGGTCAGCAGCATGCGCCGTACGTCCGGATGCACGATGATCGGGTCAGCGGCTTTTTCCGGCGCCTTGGGCCCCGTCAGCGAACGCATCTGCAGACGCTCGCGGGCATATTTGATGCCGCCCTGGAAACCGATCTCGGCGTGAGCCAGCCCTTGCAGCGCAGTACCCAGACGCGCCGTGTTCATGAAGGTGAACATGCAGTTCAGGCCCTTGTTCGGCGGGCCGATCAGAAAGCCCGTCGCGCCATCGAAGTTCATCACGCAGGTGGCGTTGCCGTGGATGCCCATCTTGTGCTCCAGCGAGCCACAGGACACACCATTACGCTCACCCACGCCACCTTCGACGCTCGGCAGGAACTTCGGCACGATGAACAGCGAGATGCCCTTGGTGCCTTGCGGCGCATCGGGCAGGCGGGCCAGAACGATATGGACGATGTTGTCCGCCATGTCGTGCTCGCCAGCGGAAATGAAAATCTTGGTGCCAGAGACCTTGTAGCTGCCATCGGCCTGAGGCTCGGCCTTTGTGCGCAACATGCCCAGGTCAGTGCCGCAATGCGGCTCGGTCAGGCACATGGTGCCGGTCCACTCGCCGGACACCAGCTTAGTCAGGTAGGTCTGCTGCTGCTCGGGCGTGCCGTGCTCGTGCAAGGTGTTCATCGCGCCGTGCGACAGACCGGGATACATGCCCCAGGACCAGTTAGCTTCTCCGACCATCTCGCTGATCGCCATACCCAGCGACTCCGGCAGCCCCTGGCCGCCGTGCTCGGCGTCGTGGGCCAGGCTCGGCCAGCCGCCTTCGACGAACTGCTGGTAGGCCTCCTTGAAGCCGGTCGGCGTCTTTACACCGGACTCGCTCCAGGTGCAGCCTTCGATGTCTCCGACGCGGTTCAGCGGGGCGATCACCTGCTCACAGAACTTGGCGCCTTCGTCGAGGATAGCGTTGACCATGTCCGGAGTGGCGTCTTCACAACCCGGAAGGCTTTGGTAGTGCGCTTCGTAGCCGAGCAGTTCGTCGCGTACAAAGCGGATATCGCGCAAGGGGGCCTTGTAGTCAGGCATAGCGTAAACCTCAGCGGTGGGTTCTTGGTTCAGGTGACCGACCGGCCACTCTTGGATTTGGAATGTGACCGCCAACGCGGCAGGTCAAACAGGCGTTTGAAACATACGTTTAGGCCTGCGCGATGTCAAGCAGGGGCCAGGACGCCGTTGGTCGGGCGCCATGAATATCGAGATAAGAGAGAAAGCGCCGCTAGGGCAAAGAACGCCGGCCAGAGCGGCCAGCGGTGTCAGGCTTTGGTATTGATCAGGGTACCGAGCACTTCATCGGCTGTTTGCAACAGTCGCACGCCCGCTTTCGCGGTGTGCTCACCGACTTTCATCTGAACCAATTGCTCGGTGAGCTCGATCGCATCGGCGACTGTCTGGGAATTCTCGGCAGCCGGCAAGGTACTCGCGGCGAGCGCAGTGCCGGCGTTATCGACACGTTGCTGTCCGGCCTGGTACGCGCCCAGTCCGGCAGAAAGGAGGTTGTTATTGATCTGCATGTTGCGATCCCCGTGCGATCAGTTAGCCATCATTGAAGCAGAGCCCGAGCGCTGCCGCCAGTGACAGATCGCGATAAGCGGGCCCACAAACTTCTCAAGCGGTAATGAGCGGACCTAGATCAAGATAAGGCGACACATCACCGGGGCACGCTGCCGGCAGGCGCGGGACGCGGCCCAGGCAAGGCGCTGACAAGCGTTCGGCCAGCGTAGCGAGGTTTTCTTCCAATCGCGACGTCGAAGGATCGACGATATTGGCAACCCAACCCGCCAATCGCAGCCCGTCGCGCTCGATGGCTTCGGCGCTAAGCAAGGCGTGATTGATACAACCTAGACGCACCCCGACCACCAGAATCACCGGCAATCCGAGCTGCACCGCCAGCTCGGAAAGCATTTCGCGACCCGCCAATGGGACGCGCCAGCCGCCGGCCCCCTCTACCAACGAAAAGTCCGCCTGCAATGCCAGCACCTGTCGGACCGGGTCCACCAGCCGCGCCACGCTCAAATCGACGCCGGCCTCTCGTGCGGCCAGGTGCGGCGCAATGGCCGGCCCGAAGGCGAACGGATTGACCTCCTCGTAACGCATCGGCAGGGTGCACTCGCCGTGCAACGCCAGCGCATCGCTGTTGCGCAGCCCGTCGACGGTCATCTCGCAGCCCGACGCCACCGGCTTCGCCGCCGCGGTGCTGAGGCCCGCAAGACGCGCGGCATGCAGCAGTCCGGCGGCAATGGTCGTCTTGCCGACTTCGGTGTCGGTGCCCGTCACGAAAAACGCAGTCATCGATCATCCTTGCGCAGCACGCCGTAGATCACCTGATAGGTCGCCGGTAACCCGGCAGGGGTGCGGAAGCGCTCGTAGGCGTCGATCAGCGCGCGAACTCGCGCCCGCCCGGTAAGCCCGCCGGGCCGGCCAGGGTTCAGGTTATGCGCACCAAGCGCTTTGAGCTCGGCGGTCAGCTGGCGCAACTCGGCAAAGTGCAGCACCTGCGGCTGCATATCGAGGCTCACCACGCTCAAACCGCTGGCAGCGCAAAGCTGCCGGTAGGCTTGCTCACTGCGGAAACGGTTGACGTGGGCGAAGCCATCCACCGCCTGCCAGCTGTCGCGCAATTCCTGCAGGGTGCCGCTGCACAGACTGCTGAAGGCGAAGATTCCATCGTGGCGCAGCACTCTGTTCGCCTCGCTCAGCACCGAGGAAAATTCTTCGCACCACTGCAGCGCCAGGCTGGAGAAAATCAAGTCGACCGATGCGTCGCGCAACGGCAGACACTCGGCGTCGCCCGCCACGAACGCGTCAGCGCCGCCTAGCGGTCGCGCGTGCTGCAACATGCCTTCGGCGATGTCCATCGCCACACCATCGGCGATGGGAAAACGGCTCGCCAAGGCACGGGAGAAATAGCCGGTACCACACCCCAGATCAAGCCACGCTGCGGGGCGCAGACCGCAAGGCAAGCGATCGCACAGCACGTTACCGACCGCTCGCTGCAGATCGGCCACCGAATCGTAGCTGGCCGCGGCGCGGGAAAACGACGCGGCCACCTGACGCTTATCGGGCAGCGCAGATTCGGCACCTGGCGCGTGCAGCACGACCGACTCACTCATGCCGAGGCGCCGTTGATGAAGGCCACCATCGCCGCCGCCACGTCATCGGCCCGCTCCAGTGCAAGGGCATGGCTCGCGCCGGCCATCAGCTCGGCCTTGATGCCAGGCATCCAACGCCGCAGCGCGCCGCAGGCAGCTGCCGGCACCAGCGCATCGTTACCGGCAAACAGGTGCAACTGCGGGCCGAAATAACCGTGCAGCGCACCACGCCCGTCCAGCTCAGCCAGCAACTGCAAACCCGCATCCAACACCTGCGACGACGACTGGGACTGACTGACCTCCAGTTGCCGAGCCAGTGTCCGCGGATCGTAGCCACCCCGGCTGCAGAGTAAACGGAAGCGCTTAAGGGTTTCCTCAGGGTCGAGCCGGAACGCCTCGTGAAAGGCGTCGAAAATGTCCGCACCCATGGCTTCCGGCCACTGCGGCCGGGCACGGAAGCAGGGGTTACTGGCGATGGTAATCAGCCCGCGGCAGCTATCGACGCGACGCGCCGCCAGTTGTGAGGCCAGCATGCCGCCCAGCGACCAACCCGCCAACCAGCTGTCGCGCGGCAGGCGTTGGTCAAGCTCGTCGAGCCAGGCGTGCGCCTCACTCAGTTCGGGCAAGGGCTCGATCACGACGTCGAGATTGGGCGCCAGTTCGACCAACGCCTCGCACAGCGGCTGCAACGCGGCCGGGCCGAACGCCCAGCCGGGCAATAAGATCAGCTGATTACGCATTCGCTTCAGGCTCCTCGGCCAATCGATTCCAGCATTCGGCCAGGATATCCAGCAGTCGTTCCACCTGCGCCTCGCTATGCGACGCACTGAAGGTCACGCGCAGCCGCGCGCTGCCGGCCGGCACGGTGGGCGGGCGGATCGCGCCGACCAAAATCCCCCGCTCGCGCAGGGCGGCGGAGAGCTTCAAGGCACGCTCGCTGCTGCCGACCAGAATCGGCTGAATAGGCGTCGGGCTG
The DNA here is from genome assembly GCF_000590475.1 of Stutzerimonas stutzeri. Taxonomy (NCBI): domain Bacteria; kingdom Pseudomonadati; phylum Pseudomonadota; class Gammaproteobacteria; order Pseudomonadales; family Pseudomonadaceae; genus Stutzerimonas; species Stutzerimonas stutzeri. Next base: position 4,123,000 of record NZ_CP007441.1, read on the forward strand.
TCCATCAGGGTCAGCCCGATCTCGGCAGCGCCTTGGCGAAAGCGTGCTATCAGGCGATTCAGGTGATCGCGGCGCCACGCTTCGCTGCGCAGCAACTCCAGACTTTTCAGGGTCGCGCAGGCGACCGCCGGTGGCTGGCTGGTGGTGTAGATGTAGGGCCGGGCGAACTGAATCAGCGTCTCGATCAGTTCTTCACTGCCGGCCACGAAGGCACCTGCGGTACCGAACGCCTTGCCCAGCGTGCCGACCAGCACAGGCACGTCGTCGATGCCCAAGCCGAAATGCTCGACGATGCCACCGCCGTTCGCGCCCAGCGGACCGAAACCGTGGGCGTCGTCAACCATCACCCAGGCGTTGCGGGCTTTTGCGGTGGCGCACAGGGCTGGCAGGTCGGCCAGATCACCGTCCATGCTGAACACACCGTCAGTTACCACCAAGATATTGCCGGTCGCCTTCTCCAGCCGCTTGGCCAGGCTGGCCGGATCGTTGTGCAGATAACGCGAGAAGCGCGCACCGCTGAGCAGTCCGGCATCGAGCAGCGAGGCGTGATTGATCCGGTCTTCGAGCACCGTATCGCCCTGCCCCACCAGCGCCGTAACGGCCGCAAGGTTGGCCATGTAGCCGGTGGAAAACAGCAGCGCTCGTGGCCGGCCGGTGAATTCGGCGAGCGCTTCTTCAAGCTGGTGGTGCGGTGTGCTGTGGCCCATCACCAGATGCGAGGCGCCGCCACCCACGCCCCAACGCTCCGCGCCCTGCTGCATGGCGCGGATCACCTCTGGATGGCTGGCAAGCCCGAGGTAGTCGTTGGAGCAAAAAGCCAAGAGCGGCTCGCCGTCGACCGTCACCTCTGGCTGCTGCGGTGTATCCAGCAGGGGGCGATGGCGATAGAGATGGGCCGCGCGGCGTTCGACTAGGCGGGATTGCAGATCGAAAGGCATGGATTCACTCGAAGCTGGAAGCTGAACGCCGAAAACCGCGCCGAATCGCTTCAAGCCTCCGGCTTATGGCTTACAGCGCTGCTCTTAAACGACTGCGTTATAGAACAGTTTGCTGTCGCGCTGCTCAACCAGAGCCTGCTCGATCGCGGCCTGGTGGACTTCGTCGTCATGCTCTTCACGCGCTTCGGGCTGGATGCCCAGGCGCTTGAATAGCAGCATGTCCTTGTCAGCCTGCGGATTGCCGGTGGTCAGCAGCTTCTCGCCGTAGAAGATCGAGTTAGCGCCAGCCAGGAAGGCCAACGATTGCATCTGCTCGTTCATCTGCTCGCGTCCGGCCGACAGCCGCACGTGAGATTTGGGCATCATGATCCGTGCGACGGCGAGCATGCGGATGAAGTCGAAGGGGTCGACGTCCTGCTCGTCGGCCAACGGCGTGCCCTTCACCTTCACCAGCATGTTGATGGGCACCGACTCGGGATGCTCCGGCAGGTTGGCCAGCTGGATCAGCAAGCCGGCGCGATCATCCAGCGACTCGCCCATGCCGAGGATGCCGCCGGAGCAGATCTTCATGCCCGACTCGCGCACGTAGCTCAGCGTTTCCAGGCGGTCCGCGTAGGTGCGCGTGGTGATGATGTTGCCGTAGAACTCCGGCGAGGTATCGAGGTTGTGGTTGTAGTAATCCAGGCCTGCCGCAGCCAGCGCTTTGGTTTGCTCCTGATCGAGCTTGCCGAGGGTCATGCAGGTTTCCAGCCCCAGCGCCTTAACGCCTTCGACCATTTTCAGCACATAAGGCATGTCTTTGGCAGATGGGTGCTTCCAGGCGGCGCCCATGCAGAAGCGCGTCGAGCCGATCGCCTTGGCTTCGGCGGCGGCTTCCAGCACTTTCTGTACTTCCATCAACTTTTCTTTATCGAGACCGGTGTTGTAATGGCCCGACTGAGGGCAGTACTTGCAGTCTTCCGGGCAAGCGCCCGTCTTGATCGACAGCAAGGTAGAAACCTGCACACGGTTAGCATCGAAGTGCTGGCGGTGCACGGCTTGAGCCTGAAAGATCAAGTCATTGAAGGGTTGCTCGAAGAGCGCCTTGACCTCGGAGAGGCTCCAGTCATGACGGGTAACGGAAGCGGCTGTGGCGCTCATGGGCGTTCCTTGGTAATAGAGTTCTTGGCACGGATGCGAAATGGTTAGCCAAGCCAAAGGCGCTGTCAACCTGGAAAGGAATCATGGTTTACAAGTGGTTGAAATACGAACACTTCTGCCAGCTTTGCGATGAACGTTGCGAGGTCGGCCAATCCTTATGCGGCCCCTGCGAAGCCGAGCTGCCCTGGCTCGGCGGGCATTGCGCAATCTGCGCGCTGCCCTTACCAGCGATCGGGACGATCTGCGGTCAGTGTCTCAAACGTCCGCCCGCCTTCGACCAGGTAGCGGCGCCCTGGCGCTTCGCCTTTCCGGTGGACAGCCTGATCACCCGCTTCAAACACCAGGCGCGCTGGCCATTCGGCCGGCTGCTAGCGGAGCAGCTGGCGCGCTACCTGCAACACCGATTCGACGAAGGCCTGCCACGTCCGACTCTGCTGCTGCCGGTGCCCCTGGCGCGCAAACGTCTGCGCCAGCGCGGCTTCAACCAAGCACAGATGCTCGCCGACTGGTTGAGCCCTGCGTTGAACATCCCGGTCCAGTGTGAGCTGTTGCAGCGCATTCAGGACACCCCGTCGCAGCAAGAGCTGGATGCCGCCAGCCGGCGCCGCAATCTACGCCAAGCCTTTGCGCTGACAGACGAAACGCAGATCGTCGGCCGCCATGTGGCGGTCATAGACGATGTCCTTACCACCGGCGCAACCGCCCAAGCGCTGGCGCGCCTGTTGAAACAGTCAGGCGCCGAGAGGGTCGATATCTATTGCCTGGCACGCACACCGAAGCCCGGCGATTAGGCGGCAGAGCCGCGGTTGTGTAAACGCGCCAGTGCAATACACTGGCGACCCCTTTACGGAGCCGACCATGAGCCACCCCTTCGACACACTCACACCCGATCTTGTGCTCGATGCGGTGGAAAGTGCCGGCTTTATCAGCGACGCTCGCGTACTGGCATTGAACAGCTACGAAAACCGCGTCTACCAGGTAGGCATTGAGGACGAAACGCCTATCGTGGCGAAGTTTTACCGGCCCGGCCGCTGGAGCGACGAGGCCATACTCGAGGAACACCAGTTCTCCCGAGAGTTGGCCGATCGCGAAATACCAGTGGTTGCCCCGCTGGAGTGCGGCGGCGAGACGCTTTTCAAACATGCCGGTTTTCGCTTCGCGTTGTTCCCTCGTCGTGGAGGCCGCGCACCCGAGCCTGGCAATCTAGACCAGCTCTACCGCCTCGGTCAGCTGCTCGGCCGCATGCACGCGGTCAGCGCCAGTCGCCCGTTCGAGCACCGTGAAACCCTCAGTGCGCAGAATTTTGGCCACGATTCGCTGGCGACTTTGCTGGATGGCAATTTCATACCGAAAAGCCTGTTACCCGCTTACGAATCAGTCGCTCGGGACCTGTTGAAGCGTGTGGACGATGTGTTCGCCCGCACCGAGTTCCAACCGATCCGACTGCATGGCGACTGCCATCCGGGCAACATTCTCGCCCGGGATGACGCCTTCCACCTGGTGGACCTGGACGACTGCCGCATGGGGCCATCGGTTCAGGACATCTGGATGATGCTCGCCGGTGAGCGTCACGAGCGACTCGGACAGCTGTCGGAGCTGGTCGATGGCTACAACGAATTTCACGACTTCACCCCGCGAGAACTGCCGCTGATCGAAGCCTTGCGCGCCATTCGCCTGATGCACTACAGCGCCTGGCTGGCCCGCCGCTGGGATGATCCAGCCTTCCCGATGAGCTTCCCGTGGTTTGGTACCGAGCGCTACTGGGGCGATCAGGTGTTGATTCTGCGTGAGCAGATGTCCGCGCTGCAGGAAGAGCCGCTGAAGCTGTTCTGAACGGGAAGCTCGCGTAGGGTGGGTCACGCTTCACCGACCCACCGGGCGGAGTCTCGGCGGATGTAAAAATCGACATCCACCCTACGCCGCTTCCGGCCTCTGCTACTTCTCCTCGATCAACCAGTCCAGCCGCCAGCCGCCTTCGCTTTGGCCGAGTAGCTTGGCCAGCCAGGGCAGTAGTTCGCGCAATTCTTCCTCCAGCCCCCACGGCGGATTGCTGATGGCGAGACCCGACCCATTGAGCCGCAACGCTTCGTCGGTGGGGTGAACGAACAGCTCGGCGCGCAGCAGTTTGGGCGCCCCGCTACGCGACAGGTCCTGATAGAAGCGCTTGAGCTGACGCTCATCCTTGATTGGATACCAGATCACCCCGATGGTCTGGCGCATGCGCCCCAGCGCTTCGGTGAGCGCCTGCACGCAGCGGGCCAGTTCGTCAGCCTGCTCAAAGGGAGGATCGATCAGCAACGCCACGCGTTTTTCCTGGGTCGGCATCAACGCCCGCGGCACGTGCCAACCCTCCCCCAAATGCACCGCGACACGGCGATCGCCGGCCATGTTGTCCTTCAGCAAACGACCATCCTCGGGGTGCTTCTCGTTGAGCTGCAGGCGATCCTGCGGACGGCTGAGCTGCCGGGCCAGTTCCGGCGATCCTGGGTAGTAGCGCAGCACGCCGTCCGGATTGAGCGCGCGGATCACGTTCAAATAGTCTGCGGTCGTTGCCGGAGCGTCGTCTGCGTGCCACAGCCGGGCGATGCCTTGCAGCCATTCGCCGGTGCGGCTGGCCTGATCACCGGCGAGGTCATACAGACCGACGCCGGCATGGCTGTCGAGGTAGGCGAACGGCGCCTCCTTGCGTGCGAGCAAGGCGAACAGGCGGGACAGGACAAGGTGTTTGAACACGTCGGCGTGATTGCCGGCGTGAAAAGCGTGGCGGTAATTCATCGGGCACTCCTGAAGAGCGCACAGTCTAACCGCGCAGCCTGCCGATTCAGAGAGGCAAGGCGCGGCGTCAGCCGAATCAGGCGAAGGTTTCGACCAGCCGCTGCTAAAGTGACCCGTTTCCGATGCACGCGAAAAGGAACCCAGGATGGATATTCGAGACCTCTTCGGCATTCGACTGCCGATTATCCAGGCGCCGATGGCCGGCTCGCAGAATCATCAGCTTGCCGCCGCGGTGTCCATGGCCGGCGGCCTGGGATCGATTCCGGCGGGCATGCTCAACGCCGAGACGCTGGACGCCGAGCTAAATGCCATGGCGGCACTGACGGACCGGCCGTACAACGTCAATTTCTTCTGCCACCAGCCGGCCGCCATCGAGCCGGAGCGGGAACAGGCGTGGCTGGACTTGCTGGCGCCCTTTCTGCGCGAGCACCAGATCGACCCAGCGAGCATTCCTGCCGGTGCCACACGCAAGCCCTTCGATGCGGCGATGGCCGAGGTGGTCGAGCGTTACCGTCCGGCGGTGGTCAGCTTTCATTTCGGCGTGCCCGCTCCGGAGTTGCTACAACGCGTGCGCGCGACCGGTGCGAAAATTCTGTCCAGCGCCACGACCCTCGAAGAAGGCCGCTGGTTGCAGGAGCAAGGCGTCGACGCGGTGATCGCCCAGGGTGTCGAGGCCGGTGGTCATCGCGGCATGTTTCTCAGCGAGGACATAGACACCCAGGTCGGTACCTTCGCCCTGTTGCCGCAGCTGGTGACCTCGCTGGATGTGCCGGTGATCGCCGCCGGTGGCATCGCTGATACGCGCGGTGTCGCCGCCGCGCGGACACTCGGCGCGGCCGGCGTACAGGTCGGCACGGCTTACCTGCTGTGCGACGAAAGCCGCACCAGCGCGCTGCATCGTCAGGCGCTACAAAGCCCGGGCGCGGACAGCACGGTGCTGACCACGTTGTTCTCTGGCCGCCCCGCCCGCGGCATGATCAACCGACTGATCCGCGAGCTCGGCCCACGACCCGCCGCGGTGCCGGCCTTTCCCTTGGCCGGCAATGCGATTGGCAGTCTGCGCGCCACTGCCGAGCCCCAGGGGATCAGCGATTTTTCGCCACTCTGGGCGGGGCAGAATGCAAGCGGCTGCCAGGCCATCCCGGCCGCGCAACTGACCCGTGCGCTAGCGGCGGGTTGGCCAGACTGATATGCCCAGAGCCAGATATCGGAGCCGGGTCGACGCGCACGATGCAACGCGTAGACTGGTGCGACCTGTCGAACCAGCGGATCGAACATGACCGTGCTGACCAACACCCTGGTATTTCTCGCCACCCTGGCCGGCATGGAGCTGTTCGCCTGGTGGGCGCACAAGTACGTGATGCATGGCTGGGGCTGGGGCTGGCACAAATCCCACCACGAGCCACGCACGGGCTGGTTCGAAAAAAATGATCTGTACGCGATCGTCTTTGCCGGGGTCGCAATTCTGCTGATCGCCTTGGGTACAGCCGGTTACGGCCCGCTGGAGTGGGTTGGTGCCGGCATGACGGCTTATGGCGCACTGTATTTCGTTGCGCATGACGGCCTGGTGCACCACCGCTGGCCGTTGCGCTACGTGCCGCGCAACGGCTACCTCAAGCGCCTCTACCAGGCCCACCGCCTGCACCACGCGGTAGAAGGCAAGGAGCGCTGCGTGTCATTCGGCTTCCTCTACGCACCGCCGCTGCCGGTGCTCAAGCAGCAACTGCGCGAGCTGCACGATGGCCCATTGCGCAAGACAAGCGACCGTTGATTCGCCCGAAAGATGCGAAGTCGCTTCCTGACCGGCCTCGTTAGCGCGGGCGCGTCCACAACGCATCAGGACGCGGCCTGAACCGCATCCGCCGCGACGCCAGCGCCAACACCCCACCGCCCAGCAGAAACTGCAGCTTCTGCGCCTTGCTGGTCGATACGCGTGTGTCCCACGCCGCCGCGCCCCGCGCCTTCACTTCGATGCCGATCTGCCGGTAGACACCATGGGCCGTGGCAATGGACCAGGCCGAGCGTAGCGGCAAGTCACGCAACCCCTGAGACGCCGACTGGTAGTACGGCTCGGCCAGATCCACCAGCCGCGCCGCCAGCGCCGCCAATGCCGAGCGATGCTGGGGCAGCGCGACCTCATTCTCAGGGATACCCACTTCAACCAGCCACTCAGCCGGCAGGTAGATGCGCCCGATCTGGGCGTCCTCGACGATATCGCGGGCGATATTGGTCAGCTGAAAGGCCAGGCCTAGATCACAGGCACGGTCCAGGGTCGGCTCCGCTTCTGCACCCATCACCCGCGCCATCATCAGCCCCACCACACCGGCCACGCGGTAGCAATAGAGCAGCGTGTCATCGAGGGTCTGGTAGCGATAGTCCTGCACATCCATGCGAAATCCGGCCAAATGCTCCAGCGGATGCTCCCGGGGAATCCGGTGGCGCTGAATCACCTGCTGGAAGGCGGCGAAGGCCGGATCGCTCATGGGCTCCCCAACATAAGCACGTTCTGTAAGGTCTACCAGTTCTGCGAGGCGAGCTTCGCCGGTCGAGCGATCACCGTCGACCTGACCATGACCGAGGGTCTGGCCGTCGATCACGTCGTCGCAGTGACGGCACCAGGCGTAAAGCATGACCGCGCTCTGCCGGGTGCGTTCGTCGAACAGCTTCGCCGCCGCCGCGAAGCTTTTCGAGCCGACGTTGATCGCTTGCGTCGAGTGGTCGATCACCTCGTCGTTCATCTGGCCTGCTCCTCCAACATGAAGTCCTCCAGCATTAGCCCTGCCGTTGCTTTGGCCGAGCCCACCACACCGGGCACTCCCGCACCTGGATGAGTGCCGGCGCCGACGATGTACAGGTTGGGGATCTCATCGTCCCGGTTGTGCGGGCGGAACCAGGCACTTTGGGTGAGGATCGGCTCCAGCGAAAACGCCGAGCCAAGGTGCGCGTTGAGTTCGTCACGGAAATCGTGCGGCGTGAAGATCCGGTGAGTGACCAGATCGTCGCGCAGGCCCGGAATATAGTGACGCTCGAGGTACTCGAAAATGCGGTCGCGGTACTTCGGCCCCTCCACCGCCCAGTCGATATCCGCGGTGCCCAGGTGCGGCACGGGGGCCAGCACGTAATGACTGGCGCAGCCTTCCGGCGCCAGCGACGGGTCGGTGACGCAGGGCGCATGCAGATAGAGAGAGAAATCGTCGGCGAGGGTTTCGCGCTTGAAGATTTCGTCGATCAGCTCGCGATAGCGCGGGCCGAAACATACCGTGTGATGCTGCAGGTGCTCATGGCGACGTTTGAGGCCGAAATGAATGACGAACAGCGACATCGAGAAACGCTTGCCGGACAGCCGTTTGGCCTCTTCGCGCCCACGCTGTTCATGCCCGAGCAGTTGCTTATAGGTGTTGACCACATCGGCGTTGGAGGCCACCGCATCGGTGTCAAAACGAAGGCCGTCTTTCGTGATCACCGCATTCGCTCGCCCACCGGCCAACTCGATACGCGCCACCTCTGCATTCAGCTCCAGCTTGCCCCCAAGGTCTTCGAAGAGCCGGACCATCCCTTGCACCAGCGCACCGGTGCCGCCGCGTGGAAACCAGACGCCGCCCTGGCGCTCCAGCGCATGGATCAGCGCATAGATCGACGAGGTCTCGAAAGGATTACCGCCCACTAGCAACGAATGAAAAGACAGCGCCTGGCGCAGCCGATCGTTCTCCACGAACTTGGCCACCATGCTGTACACGTTGCGCCAGGCTTGCAGCTTGGCCAGCTGTGGGGCGACGCCGATCATGCTGCGGAAAGACAGAAAGGGCACGGTGCCGAGCTTGACGTAGCCCTCTTCATAGACCGCACGGGAATAGGCGAGAAAGCGCTGATAGCCAGCGACATCCTTCGGACTCAGGGCATGGATCTGCCGGTCCAGTTCGACTTGATCGTTGACGTAATCGAAGCTGTACCCGTCCTCCCAGCACAGCCGGTAGAACGGGCTGACCGGCAGCAACTCCACGTAGTCGGCCATGCGCTTGCCGGCGCCGGTGAACAGCTCGTCGAGGGCCGGTGGATCGGTGATCACTGTCGGGCCGGCATCGAAGGTAAAACCCTGATCGTGATAGACATAGGCGCGCCCGCCCGGCTTGTCGCGTTTTTCCAGCACCGTCGTCTGAATACCCGCGCGTTGCAGCCGGATCGCCAGCGCCAGCCCGCCGAAGCCGGCCCCAATCACGACCGCCCGTTTCACAGCGCCAGTTGCCTCGTTCATCGCTTGTCCTTGTGGTGCAGATTGCCGGCAGCCAGCGCCCGCAGCGCCTCGCCCACCGGCACGGGAGGTTTGCCAGAGACGATGCGCAAGCGGTCCCAGGTGGTCAGGTTGGCCGCGTAGAAGCGCTGAATCAGCGGTTCGCGCAGGCGGTAGAAACGCTGCATCACCGCCCAGCGTCGATCCGCCGGGCCAGCCATGAACAGCATGCGGTTGAGCAATCTAAAAAAGCCGCGCTGTCGCCATAGCGCCAATGAATAGTCGCGGATGGCGGCGAACAGCCCGTCGGCGTCCCAGCGATCCAACGCAATCAAGTGATCGGCCAGGCGCACGGCGTCGGGCAGCGAGTAACCGGTGGTGGGATGAAACAAGGCGGCGGACAGCCCCGTCTGCGGCACGCCACGCGCCTCGTCCCAGAACGCCGGCAAGTCGCCTGAAAGCACGATGGGCAGCACACCCTGCTCTTCGCGCAGCACCTCGGCGATGCCCCAGCCACGCTCGCTGGCGTAACCGGCTATGTTGGCGCGCAGCGTGTCGAGGGCCACCGCGTCGCCGTCGGCGTAATAGGTGTCTTCGATCAGCAGGCTGTCAGCGCTTAGCGGCAGCACGTAGACGAAACGGTAGCCGTCGTGCTGCGCGACGCTAGCATCCATGATGATCGGCTGGAGCAGGCCATGCGGGCGATGCAGCCGTACTTGCTGGCCCAGGAACTTCTGAAAACCCAGCGCTAGCTGAGCAGTCTGCCTGACGCCGCGTCCATCGATCACCGCGTCGGCCTGGAGCACCTCGCCGCAAGCCAGGCGAACCTGCTGGGGTTCGACGTGCGTGACCGTGGCGTTCAGCCGCACACCATCTGCCAGCTCAGCCACTAGGTGTTGATGAAACCGATGGGAAAAAATGCTCGCGTAGCCGCTATCCAGGCGCCGCTGAATATCCGGGAAAATCACTTCGTAGCCCGGCCAGCGATTACCCACCATGGTTTCCAACCAGGCGTGCTGCGCTGATGTGAGGTCGTGCTCGTGGAAGGACCAAGTGTGGTTGCCGCCCAGCGTTTCACCCTGTTCCAGTATCAGCAGACGCAGGTCGGGCCGCTGCTGGCGCAGGCGCAGGGCCAGCAACCCATTGGCCAGGCCGCCGCCGACGAAGATCAGGTTCGCGTCAGCCATGTTCGGCTCCCAGGGGAACTGGCGATTCAATCCGCAATGCTTGCTCGATCAGCTGCGCGGCACGCAGCGCGCCGCCCGCCGTGCGCGCCTCCTCGCCCAGCACGCGGCGCTGAGCAAAGCCGGGTTCGCGCAGCAACCGACGCAGCGCCTGCACCATACGCCGTCGGCTGGCCAGACGAGGATCGAGCTTCAGTCCTACGCCCGCATGCACCACTCGCGCGGCGACGCCCGGTTGATCGAAGGCGATCGGCAGCGCCAGGCTCGGCACGCCCGCTTCCAGCGCGTCAAGCACGGTGTTCAGACCGGCATGAGTGATCAGCGCATCGGCCCGCGCAAGCACCACACGCTGCGGGGCGAAGTCGGTGACCCAGGCGGCGCCGGCCTTGAGCAGCTGCTCCTCCTGGCGATTATCGAGCCGGCCGCAATGGGCGATCAGAAGTTGCAGGTCCAGCTCGCGACAGGCTTCGGCGATGCGCTCGAACAGCCCGAAGCGATCACCCTGCAACGTTCCCAGCGAGGCGAACACGAACGGCCGACCGTTGGCGACGGGCAGCTCCAGAACAGGCTCATCGGCTAATGCCGAGCGCAGCGGGCCGACCGCATGAAAATGCGCGGGTAGCTGCGTACGCGGAAAGTCGAAGCCCGTTGTCGTCTGGCTCAGTTGCAGGAGCGGCGACAGGCATTCGTCGAGGCGTTGACGAGGCGGCAGGCCGAACGCCGCGGCGTGACGCGCAATGACCTCCGCATGCGCCTTCATTGTGCGGTCGTAAACCTTGCTGCTGTGCAGGTTCAACTGCTCGCCCCAGGGTGTGGGCTGGTAGCGCCAGGGCATCACAGGCAGCGGCACCAGCGCCTCGCGATTGACCGGCAATGCACAGGCCACCGACGCGAAGGGCAAGCCGAGGTGCTCAGCCAGCAGCCCACCGGCAGGCTCCATCTGATCGACGATCAGCGCCTCGACGCCGATGGAACGCAGCGACGGCGGTGCATCGCGGCAGAACATCTCGGTCGCCGCAGCCATGTCCACGATGACCCGGTGGATGCCCCACGGCCCCCCCGGCCGGGCCGCGCGGTCGATGACGGCCTTGAGCGAGCCGGGTGGATGCGAGCCGGCGCCGACCTGGGCAAACCCCAGGGCCGGATGGCGCAATGCCGCGGCGACGTCCGCCTGTTGCACGAAGGTGACCCGATGACCTCGGGCGAGCAGCTCAGACGCGATTGCCTCCATGGCTCGCAGATGGCTCAGGAACGGCGGCGAAATCACTGCGAAATGCGTCATCGGTGGGCACCTTTCCTGTCAGCGCCACGGCGCAGCGGTCGCATCAGAAACCGTTCGGATCGAAGGCCGGCAACAGCGGCGCTCGTGCCAGCGCTGCCAGGTCGGCCGAACCCGTGCAAAAGCAGGCGATGCGAAGCTGCTGAATCAACACCTGGAAATGATCGACGACCGCGTGCGGTCCAATCAACGCTGCGTCCAGCACGCCCGCGGCCTGGCCGACAATATTGGCACCGAGGCGGATCGCCTTGGCCGCATCGATGCCGTCGCGAATGCCACCCGACGCGATCAAGCGCGCCTCCGGGCACGCGCGGCGTACCCCAGCGATGGCCTGCACGCTGGGGATGCCCCACCCCGCGAACGCCTGAGCAATAGCGCGCTGCTTCGGGTCGAGAATGCGCTCGGCTTCGACCGCGGCCCAGCTGGTACCACGATGACCGCAACCCCTGCATCCAACAGCCGCTGCGCCACCCTGGGCGAGATCCCCGCGCCGACCTCCTTGGCCACCAGCGGTACCGGCAGGCGCGCCGCCAAGGCTTCGATCGCTTGCAGCACGCCGCGCCAGTCACGGTCGCCGCCCATCTGCACGGCTTCCTGCAACGGATTGAAATGAATGATCAAGGCGTCGGCCTGGATCATGTCGACCGCCCTCTGCGCCTGGTCCAGACCGTAGCCGGCAACCAGCTGCGCAGCACCGAAATTGGCCAGCAGCGGGATACTCGGGGCCAGCTGACGTAACTGTCGGGTCAGCCCTTGATCGGCGCCGGTTTCCAGCGCGATGCGCTGCGAGCCGACGCCAAGCGCGATGCCCAGCGACTCGGCGGCTTCGGCCAGGTTGCGATTGATCTGCGTGGCCCGGGCCGCACCGCCAGTCATCGAACTGATCAGCAGCGGCGCCGCTAAAGGCCGGCCAAACAGTTCAGTACGGATGTCGATGTCGTCCAGATGCAATTCCGGCAAGGCGCAATGCTCGAATGTCAGCGCAGCATAGCCGGCATTCACCACGGCACCGCCGCGACCAGGGTCCAGCACGATGTCCAGGTGATCGTTTTTACGTCCGGCAATCATTTCGTTATCCATGCAGCGCCTCGCTCGATGACCTTATGTTGACGATTGTGGTCATTAAAAAGTGCCGAACCTGTACATACCAAAAATAATGTACAAGATTTGCCTCGCTATGAGAGCCCGATACAGGAGATCACCTGTGGCCAGTGCCTTGCCGAATACGCAACACGACTTCGACCAGACGGTTAGAGCGTTACGTGCGCAGATTGACGAAAGGCTTAATGAATGGCTGCCGCAGACGCCGCCATCGGACGTGCTCGGCACCGCCATGCGAGAAGGAACCCTCGCCTCCGGCAAGCGGACCCGACCATTGCTTCTAATGCTGGCACTCAAGGACCTGCAGGACGAGCCGGCCGTGGCCGTCGGGCTCGATCTTGCGTGCGCACTGGAGATGGTCCACGCCGCGTCGCTGTTTCTGGATGACATGCCATGCATGGACAACGCCGAGCTGCGACGCGGCAGGCCGACCATCCATCGTCAGTACGGTGAGGACGCCGCCGTTCTGGGCTCAGTGGCGCTGCTCAGCCACGCCTTCAGCATAGTCGCCTCACCCCAGGACATCGCTGCGGATATCCGCAACCAGCTGGTGCGGCTGCTCGCCCAAGCAACTGGCTCGCAGGGTCTGAGTCGTGGTCAATTCCATGACCTGCGCGAGGGCAAGCAAGCACGACCGCTCGAGGCCATCACTCAAACCAATTGCCTGAAAACGTGCCCGCTATTTACCGCGGCGGTCGAGTTCGCCGCGCTGCTGGCTGGAGCTAGCGCCACGCGCACCTATCACCTCAGCGGTTTCGCCAACGAGCTGGGGCAGGCCTTCCAGTTGCTCGATGATCTAGCCGATCAGCTGAGCCCCCAGCAGATCGGCAAAGACGCCGGCAAGGATGCCGGCAAGAGCACCGTCGTCGCCCTGCTGGGTCGAGATGCGGCTAGCCAACGCATCGAAGACCATCTGGCATGCGCCGAAAACCACTTGATCGCCGCCGGCATCGGTGACGGTCATCTGGCGCGGTTTATCGAGTACTTCTGCGCAAGACCACGGTGAACCGGGCCTGACAAGCACCACTAGGATTTCTGTGTCGCTTTATCACTCGAATGTATGGTGCTAGGCATCCATCTCGACGCCTCCTTAGACTCGGTCGCATAAAAACGGAGGAATATTCATGTCCGAGACGCTGCTTTGCCCACGCAACCTGGCCTTCGAACTCTATGAAGTGCTTGATGCCGAGGCCCTGACCCAGCGCGAGCGCTTCGCCGACCACAGCCGCGAAACCTTCGACGCGGCGCTGAATACAGCCCGCAGCATCGCCGAGAACCTCTTCGCTCCGCACAACCGCAAGGCCGACGAGAACGAGCCAATCTACAAAGATGGCGAAGCGGTGCTGATTCCGGAGGTAAAGCCCGCCGTCGATGCGTTTATCGAAGCCGGTTTTCACAACGCCTCGCGCAGCTTCGACGACGGCGGCATGCAACTGCCCAATCTGCTCTCGCGGGCCTGTTTCGCGCATTTCCAGTCGGCCAACATCGGTACCTCCTCGTACCCGATGCTGACCATGGGCGCCTCGCACCTGATCGAAGTGTTCGGCAGTGACGAGCAGAAGCAGCGCTTCCTCCAGCCGATGCTCGAAGGCCGCTTCTTCGGCACCATGGCACTGACCGAGCCCCACGCCGGTTCATCCCTGTCAGACCTGCGCACCCGTGCCGAGCCGGCCGGCGATGGCACCTATCGCCTGAAGGGCAACAAGATTTTCATTTCCGGCGGCGACCATCCGCTGTCGGAAAACATCGTGCACATGGTCCTGGCCAAACTGCCGGACGCACCGCCCGGCGTAAAAGGCATCAGCCTGTTCATCGTGCCCAAGTTTCTCGTCAACGACGACGGCTCGCTGGGCGACCGAAACGATGTGATCCTGGCCGGGCTGTTCCACAAGATGGGTTGGCGCGGGACGACATCCACCGCACTGAACTTCGGCGACAACGGCGAGTGCGTCGGCTATCTGGTGGGCGAGCCGCACAAGGGCCTGTCGTACATGTTCCAGATGATGAACGACGCGCGCATCGGTGTCGGCATGGGTGCGATCATGCTCGGCTACGCGGGTTACCTGTACTCGCTCAACTATGCTCGCGAACGGCCGCAGGGCCGCCTGCCCGACGGCAAGAATCCCGCATCGGCGCAGGTACCGATCATTCAGCACACCGACGTCAAACGCATGTTGCTGGCGCAGAAAGCCTACGTCGAAGGCGCCTTCGATCTCGGCCTGTATGCCGCGCGCATCGTCGATGAACAACAGACGGCAGCGACCGAGGAAGAGCGCAAGAACGCCCACGAGCTGCTGGACCTGCTCACCCCGATCGTCAAATCCTGGCCCTCGGAGTTCTGCCTCAAGGCCAACGAGCTGGCGATCCAAATCCTCGGCGGCCACGGTTACACACGTGAATACCCGGTCGAGCAGTATTACCGCGACAACCGCCTGAACCCGATCCATGAAGGCACCCACGGCATTCAGTCGCTCGATCTGCTCGCCCGCAAGCTCACCCAGAACGGCGGCGCCGGGCTACGGCAGCTGCTCGGGCTGATTCAGGCCACCTGTAAGCGCGCAAGCGAAATCAGCTCGCTGGACGCAATGCGCCAACCGCTGGAGCAGCTGCTGGAACGCCTGACCGCAGTGACCCAGGCTTTGCTCGGCGATCTGATGGCCGGCAAGATCAACCAGGCGCTGGCCAACTCGGCGCTTTACCTGAAAATCTTCGGCCACACCGTGATTGGCTGGCGCTGGCTGGAACAGGCGATTCGTGCCGAACAGGGGCTGGCGAAAGGCAACGAGGCCGACGCGGACTTCTACCGCGGCAAGCTGCAGGCAGCGCGCTACTTTCTGACCTGGGAGGTGCCAAGCTGTCATCACGAGCTGGATCTGCTAGCCGGTCGCGACGACACCTGTCTGGGCATGCAGGAAGATTGGTTTTAAACCATGCACAGCATGCGCCGAGCCAGGCGCATGCCGGATGACCTCCACGGGAGTCGACCGCTGACACTCCGTCTACCGTGAAACGTCCGTCGCTCCGCCGGGCTTTTTTGACAGTACGTCAAATCAGCAGGTTAGAATCGCTGGCATGCGCCCTGCATGTTTGTCAGCGGCACTCAACCACGGAGCGTGCGCTTGGATATCGGCAACATCAACCAACTGTTTTTTATCGGTGCCCTGTTGGTTGCGGCGAGCATCCTGATGAGCTCGTTGTCGACACGTCTCGGCGTGCCGATCCTGGTTATTTTTCTCGCCGTCGGCATGTTGGCCGGCGTCGATGGCATTGGCGGCATCGTCTTCGACGATTACTCGCTGGCGTTTCTGATTAGCAACCTGGCCCTGGCCATCATCCTGCTCGACGGCGGCATGCGCACCCGCGCCGCCACCTTTCGCGTCGCGCTCTGGCCGGCCTTCTCTTTGGCAACGGCCGGCGTGGTGGTTACGTCCGGCTTGACCGGTCTGGCCGCGGCCTGGCTGTTCGATCTGCCTTTGATGCAGGGGCTGCTGATAGGCGCCATTGTGGGCTCTACAGACGCCGCGGTGGTCTTCAATCTGCTCAACGGCCGCGGCTTGAACGAGCGCGTCGGCTCGACGCTGGAAATCGAATCGGGCAGCAACGACCCGATGGCCATGTTCCTGACCGTTGCGCTGATCGACATGCTCGCGTCGGGCCAGACCGGGTTCGGCTGGAGCTTTTTCATCAGCCTGCTGCAGCAGTTCGGCATCGGCACCCTCCTCGGCCTGGCTGGCGGCTGGCTGCTGCTGTACCTGATCAATCGGCTCTCGGTCGCCGACGGCCTGTACCCACTGCTGGCGGTGGCCGGCGGCATCATGATTTATGCATTATCCGGCGCCATCGGCGGCAGCGGCATTCTCGCGGTCTATGTCTGCGGCCTGCTGCTGGGTAACCGGCCGATCCGCAACCGTCACGGCATCTTGCACATGTTCGACGGCCTGGCCTGGCTGAGCCAGATCGGCATGTTCCTGGTACTGGGCCTGCTGCTGACGCCCAGCAATTTGCTGCCAATCGCCCTGCCGGCGCTGGCGCTGTCGCTGTGGATGATCCTGTTTGCCCGCCCGCTTGCGGTGTTCATCGGGCTGCTGCCTTTCCGCAGCTTTCACCTGCGCGAGCGCCTGTTCATTTCCTGGATTGGCTTGCGCGGCGCAGTACCGGTGATCCTCGCGGTATTCCCGTTGATGGCCGGCTTGGAAAACGCCCAGCTGTTCTTCAACGTCGCCTTCTTTATCGTACTGGTCTCGCTGCTGCTGCAGGGTACGACGCTGACCTGGGCGGCCAAGAAAGCCAAGGTAGAGATTCCGCCTTCGCCGTTGCCGATTTCCCGCGCCGGCCTGCAGATCCATGCCACCAGTCAGTGGGAAATGTTCATTTATCGACTGACGGCCAAGAAATGGTGCGTGGGCGCCGCCCTGCGTGAACTGAAAATGCCGACCGGCACGCGCATTGCCGCGCTGTTTCGCGGCAAGGCGCTGCTACACCCGTCCGGTAGCACGCGCCTGCAGGTTGACGACATCCTCTGTGTGATCGGCCATGAGGAGGACCTGCCGGCGCTCGGCAAGCTGTTCAGCGAGGCGCCACAGCGCGGGCGCGACATGCGTTTCTTCGGCGATTTCATTCTCGAGAACGAAGCCCAGATGAGCGCACTGGCGGCGCTCTACGGACTGAAACTGGGCGACGTGAACGGCGATCAGCAGATCGGCCAATTCATGGCCGAACGTGTTGGCGGCAAGCCTGTCGTCGGCGATCACGTCGAGTGGAATGGCCTGACCTGGACCATCGCCTCGATGGAACACGGCGAAGTGCGCAAGGTCGGTCTGAAGTTTCCGGAAGGCAACACGCCCGGCCCCAGTTTGCACTTCTGACGAGTGCATGCGCGCAGTATGTCGCGCAGTAGAAGCGTTCCGATCTGCGGACTCGCCTCGGCCATTCGCAGCCCTTAGACTGCTGCACTCATTTCCGCCTTTCGATAGTACTCATGGCCTCCTTGCGCACCTTCATGCTGGCGACATTGCTCGTCATCGCTTCGCCTTTCGCCTCTGTTCAAGCAGCCCCCACGGTGCCCGGCCTGCCCGGCAAGCAAGCTGCCGAGGCAGAAACATCGAAAGACGCCCAACCCAGCGTGAGTGAAAGTGCCCAGCGTTTTACGGAGCAAACCGAAACCGCGCAAAAGCGCCTGACCGACCTCAAGACCGAACTGGCCGGGGCAACGAAGGAAATCGCCACGGCGCAGCAGGAACTGAGCAAACTCAAGAGCAGCGATACCAGCGACATGGCGCCCAAGCTGGCCAAGCTGACGGTCTCCGAGCTCGAGCAGCGGCTGGACGAACGCGTCGAGCAGGTGTCCGCCTGGCAAACGGCGCTGACCGCCGCCAATAGCATGATCATCAGCGCACAGACACGCCCGGAACGCGCTCAGGCGGATATCAGTAATCATCAGGCTCGTATCGAGGAGATCAACAATCTGCTCAAGGCCGGTCGCGAGGGCGGCAAGCCGTTGAACGACGAGCGCCGCGCATTGCTCAGCGCCGAGAAAGCCGCGCTCAACGCTCAGATCGAATTGCGCCGTAACGAACTGGCCGGCAACAGCCAGCTGCAAGACCTCGGCGTCGCGCGGCGCGACCTGCTGTCCGAGCGTATCGCGCGCGCCGAACAGGAAAACATGGCGCTGCAGACGGCGATCAATGACAAGCGGCGGGAAGAGTCAGAGCAGACCGTCGCCGAGTTCTCGCTGAAAGCCGAGAAGGCCGGCTCAGACAAGCTTCTGCCCGCCGAAAGCGCTGAGAACCGCCGTCTGTCCGGCTACCTGCTGCGCGCCACCGAACGGCTCAACGACCTGACCCAACAGAACCTGCAGACCCGTCAGCAACTCGACACGCTGAACCAGGCGGATCAGGCGCTCGAGGAACAAATCGCCGTGCTCGAGGGAAGTTTGTTGCTCTCGAAGGTTCTGTATCAGCAACAGCAGGCGCTACCGCAGCTGAAACTGGACAAGGACCTGGCCGACGAAATCGCCGACATCCGGCTTTACCAGTTCGAGCTCAATCAGCGCCGCGAGATCAGCGGCAATGTCGAGGACTATGTCGACCAACAGCTCGCCAACCAACCGCCGAGCGAGGCCACGCCGCAACTGCGCAGCGCATTGATGGAGCTGGTACTTACCCGCCGCGAGCTGCTCGATCGTCTCAACCACGAACTCAACGCCCTGCTCAGCGAGTCGATTACGCTGCAGTTGAACCAACGTCAGTTGCAGTCCAAAGCCCAGGCCATGCGCGAGACGCTGGACGAGCAGATGTTTTGGATTCCGAGCAATAAACCGCTCGACCTGGACTGGTTCAAGAGCGTGCCAACCTTGCTGGACCGTCAGCTGCGGGCGATGCCCTGGGCCTCGGTGTTCGACGCACTCGGCGCCGGCCTGCTCGAGCGTCCGTTGTTCTTCGTGCCGCTGCTGCTGTTGATCGGGCTGCTGCTTTGGCGCCGCAACGCTATCAACGCGAAACTCGACTCGCTCAGCAGCGACATCGGTCATTTCCGCAACGACAGCCAGTTGCACACTCCCTTGGCGCTGCTGCTGAACCTGTTGCTGGCGCTTCCCGGCACGCTGTTCATGGCGCTTTGCGGCTACGTTTTGCAGATGGACGGACGCGGCCAGAACATCAGCCTCGGCGCCGCGTTCTACCAGATGGCGCAGGCCTGGCTGGTGTTCTACAGCGCCTACCGCATGCTTTCGCCGAACCGCGTGGCCGAAACGCATTTCGGCTGGTTCCGCCCGCAGGTGGTATTCCTGCGCAATGAAATCCGCCGATTGGGATTGGTGGTAATAGCCCTGGTCGCGGTGGTGGCAATCGCAGAGCACCAACCGGGCAGCCTAGTCGATGACGTCATCGGGATCGTCGTAGTGCTGGTCTGCTTCGCACTGATGAGCTGGCGCCTGACCCGCCTGCTGCTCAAAGGCCCCACGAGCCAGAACGCACCACCGTTCAGGCGTTTCATCGGCCTGTTGTTCAGTGTCCTGCCGCTGGCGCTGATCGTGGTGGTGGCTTTCGGCTACTACTACACGGCGCTGAAGCTGACCGGCCGCCTGATCGACACCCTGTATCTGCTGCTCGCCTGGATCGTCATCGAGGCCACGCTCATTCGCGGCCTGACCGTCGCCGCCAGACGCCTGGCCTACCAGCGCGCACTGGCCAGGCGCGAAGCGCATGCCGACGAGGGAGTAGACACCAGCGAATCCACCGGCGAGGCCGGGATGGACATCGAGCAGGTCAACCAACAGTCGCTGCGATTGACTCGCCTGGCCATGTTCGGCCTGTTCTTCGCGGTGCTGTACTGGGTCTGGTCCGACCTGATCAGCGTGGTGTCCTATCTGGATAACGTGGTGCTGTACGAATTCGCCAGCGGCACGGGCGATGCCGCTACCAGCAACGCCATCACGCTCAACAACCTGCTTGGCGCGTTGCTGATCATCGCCGTCACCGTGGCACTGGCACGCAACCTTCCCGGCCTGCTGGAAGTGCTGGTGCTTTCGAAGATGCATCTGGCGCAAGGCAGCGCCTACGCCACCACCACGCTGCTGTCCTACGCCCTTGCCAGCGTCGGCATCGTCTCCACCTTGTCGACGCTCGGAGTCAGCTGGGACAAGCTGCAATGGTTGGTTGCCGCGCTATCGGTCGGGCTCGGCTTCGGCATGCAGGAGATCTTCGCCAACTTCATTTCCGGCCTGATTATCCTGTTCGAACGACCGGTGCGCATTGGCGATGTGGTGACCATCGGCAACCTGTCCGGTACGGTCAGCCGGATCCGCATCCGCGCCACCACCATCACCGATTTCGACCGCAAGGACATCATCGTTCCAAACAAGACATTCATCACCGGCCAACTGATCAACTGGTCGCTGAGCGACACCGTGACCCGAGTGACCATCAAGGTCGGTGTCGCCTACGGTTCGGATCTGGATCTGGTTAAGAAACTGCTCTACAAGGCAGCGCAGGACAACCCACGGGTACTGAAGGACCCGGAACCCTTGGTGTTCTTCCTCGCCTTTGGCGAGAGTACTCTGGACCACGAGCTGCGCATCCACGTGCGTGATCTCGGCGACCGCAACCCGGCGACCGATGAAATCAACCGCTACATCGATCGTGAATTTACCAAGGCCGGCATCAACATCGCCTTCCGCCAAATCGATGTGTTCCTGAAGAACCTCGACGGCAAGCAGTTGCAGCTGGGTACCGCACCCAGGCTGAACCCGACTGGCGACAAGCCCGCGCAGCCGCCAGCCGACAGTCCGGCCTGAGGAACGTCGCCACCGACGCGGCCTCCAAACTCAAATGCGCCCACTCACCGGGCGCCGAACAGGACAGCGCCGGAGCCCCCGTGAAGACTCTCACCGAGCTTGATTTCGACAACCGCTTCGCCCAATTGGGTGACGTCTTTTCCACCGAGGTGACGCCCCAGCCACTGGACGCACCGCGCCTGGTGATTGCCAGCGAAGCAGCCATGGCGCTGCTCGATCTCGACCCAGCGGTGGCTGACGATCCGCTGTTCGCCGAGCTGTTCTCCGGGCACAAACTCTGGAACGCCGCCGAACCGCGGGCGATGGTCTACTCCGGTCACCAGTTCGGCAGCTACAACCCGCGCCTGGGCGACGGTCGTGGCCTGCTGCTCGGAGAGGTGGTCAACGAGGCGGGCCAGCATTGGGACTTGCACCTCAAGGGCGCGGGCAAGACGCCTTATTCGCGCATGGGCGATGGCCGCGCCGTGCTGCGTTCATCGATTCGCGAATTCCTCGCCAGCGAACATCTGCACGCTTTGGGCATTCCCAGTTCGCGCGCGCTCTGCGTAACCGATTCGGACACGCCGGTCTATCGCGAACGTCGGGAGCGCGGCGCCATGCTGCTACGCCTGGCCCAGAGCCACGTACGCTTCGGCAACTTCGAATTCTTCTACTACACCAAACAGCACGACGAGCTGAAGCAGCTGCTCGATCACGTCGTCGAATCCCACTTCGCCGACTGCCTCGAGCATCCCGAGCCATATCACTCATTCTTCCGCCAGGTGCTGGAGCGCACCGCCGAGTTGATCGCCTACTGGCAAGCGTATGGCTTCTGCCACGGCGTGATGAATACCGACAACATGTCGATCCTCGGCATCACCTTCGACTTCGGCCCTTACGCGTTTCTCGATGACTTCGATGCACGCTTCATCTGCAACCATTCCGACGATGCCGGACGCTATTCCTACGAGAATCAGGTGCCCATCGCGCACTGGAATCTGGCCGCACTGGCCCAGGCGCTGACGCCCTTTATCGCGATCGAGCAATTGCGCGCGACGATGAACCTGTTCCTGCCGATCTACGAATCCGCCTGGCTCGACCTGATGCGCCGGCGCCTGGGTTTTCGAACCGCAGAGGACGACGACAAGACGCTGGTGCAGCGTCTGCTGCAACTGATGCAGGACAGCTCCATCGACTATACGAACTTCTTCCGCGAACTTGGCGATCACGCACCCGAGCAGGCCCTGGCTCGGCTTCGTGAGGATTTCATCGACATCCAGGCATTCGATGACTGGGCCGCGCACTACCTCCAGCGAACTCAGCGTGAAGGTGACGACCACGCTACCCGGCAAACGCGCATGCATGCGGTCAACCCGAAGTACATCTTGCGCAATTACCTCGCCCAGCAGGCCATCGAGGCCGCTGAAGCAGGCGATTTCGGCCAGGTGCGCGAACTGCATGCCGTACTCAGCCGGCCCTTCGATGAGCAACCTGGCATGGAGCGTTACGCCGAGCGCCCACCGGAATGGGGCAAGCATCTGGAGATCAGCTGCTCGTCCTGAGCCATAGCCTTGCGCAAGATACTGCGCAGGGCTCCGTCTGCCGAGGTGGCTTCAATGGTGTCCCGGCCCGTGATGTCTGGCCTGCCGTCTCTATGCGCCAAACCTTGCACAGGGTCGGCAAGATGTTGCCCAACTAAATGTGAAGAGACCCACAGGGCCAGCAGAACGCCGACCAGCAACAAAACACAAGCAATTGAAAAATAACGTTTTTATTTAATTGGCACGCACCTTGTAGAAGTTGATTAGCCATTCCGGCATTCAACAAAGCAAGGAGAGCACCCATGCCAACACCCGCGTATCTGTCCCTCGAAGGCACCAAGCAAGGCCTGATCACCGCAGGCACTTTCACCGAGGACTCGGTCGGCAATATTTTCCAGGAAGGACATGAAGACCAGATTCTGGTGCAGGCCTTCCAGCACCAAGTCATCATTCCGCGCGACCCGCAGTCGGGCCAGCCCACCGGCCAGCGCGTACACAAGCCGCTGATGATCACTAAGGTGTTCGACAAGTCGTCACCGCTGATTTTCAACGCCCTGACCTCCGGTGAGCGCCTGAACAAGTGCCGCCTGGAGTGGTACCGCACCTCCTCCACCGGCACCCAGGAGCACTACTTCACCATCGAACTGGAAGACGCAGTGATCGTCGACGTGCAGTCGCGCATGCCCAACTGCCAGGACCCCAACATGTCGCACTTCACTCACCTGGAAGACGTGTATTTCACCTATCGCAAGATCGTCTGGACTCATGAAGTCTCCGGCACTTCCGGCTCCGACGACTGGCGCACCCCGATCGCCAGCTAAGGCGATCACCGCACCAATGACTTTGGCCGGGCATGTCCCGGCTGAAGCTTTTTTGCGAAACAGTCATAGAAATTGAAACCGCGGCGAAGCAATGCGCGACCCAGCGCACCGCAACGCCGTCGATGCGTGGTACATCAAGCCCCCGCATGCGCCCTGGCGCACACCATGGACGGATCCAGGAGGAACAAGGATGTTCGCCCCCGCCAACCAGAAGCACTTTTCCCTGCACATCGAAGGCATCGAGCATGACTTTCAAGTGCTCGAGTTCAGCGGCCGAGAAGCCATCAGCCAGCCCTACCGCTTCGAACTGGAGCTGGTCAGCGAGCGCCCAGATCTAGATCTGGAAAGCCTGCTTCAGCAGTCCGCGTTCCTGACATTCGCCGGGAATGGCGGCGGCATCCACGGTCAGATCTATCGCGCCGCCCAAGGCGAGTCCGGCAAACGGCTGACGCGCTATCAACTGGTGATCGTCCCGAGGCTTGCCTATCTGGCGCACCGGACCAACCAGCGCATCTTCCAGCACCTCTCAGTACCGCAGATCATCGCCCAGGTGCTCGAAGAGCACGGCATTCTCACTGGCGACAGCCATCGCTTCGACCTCGGCCCGGTGATCTATCCCACGCGAGACTATTGCGTTCAATACGACGAAACCGACCTGCACTTCATCCAGCGGCTCTGCGAAGAGGAAGGCGTTCACTACCATTTCCGGCACAGCGAAACCGGCCATATGCTGGTGTTCGGCGATGACCAGACGGTGTTTCCAACACTTGCCCCGGTTGCTTACCAGCAGGACAGCGGCCTGGTCGCCGACGAGCCGGTCATCAAGCGCTTCGGGGTGCGCATCGAGACCCGTACCAGCCGCGTCACCCGCCGCGACTACGACTTCGAGAAACCCCGTCTGACGATGGAAGCGGCGATTCAGGGCGGCACTCAGCCCGACCTCGAGGACTACGACTATCCAGGCCGCTTCGTCGACCGTGAGCGCGGCAAACACCTGTCCCGGCGCGCCTTGGAACGCCACCGTCATGACTTCGAGCTGGCCGAGGGCGATAGCGATCAGCCGCGGCTGATCAGCGGCCACTTCCTCTCACTCGGCGATCACCCGCGCGGCAACTGGAATCAGCTATGGCTGCTCACCGAGATTCACCACGAAGGCAAGCAGCCGCAGGTGCTGGAGGAGTCGGTCACCGGCTCCTCACCCGACGTGACGCAAGCGCCAACAGGCGACACCGACTTCACTCAAGGCTATCGCAACCACTTCGCCGCCACGCCGTGGGCCGTTCCATTCCGCCCCGCGCTCAGCCACCCCAAGCCACGCATCCTCGGCAGCCAGAGCGCAGTCGTCACCGGCCCTGCCGGCGAAGAGATCCACTGCGACGAATATGGTCGGGTAAAAGTGCAATTCTTCTGGGACCGCCACGGCCAGGCCGACGACAAGACCAGCTGCTGGCTACGCGTTTCATCGAGTTGGGCCGGTGACCATTACGGCGGTATCGCCATCCCCCGCGTCGGCATGGAAGTACTGATCACCTTCCTTGAGGGCGATCCCGACCAGCCACTGATCACCGGCTGTCTCCATCACAAGGAGAATGCGGTCCCCTACGAGCTACCGGCCAACAAGACCCGCAGCGTTTTCAAAACCCTTAGCAGCCCGGGTGGCGGCGGCTACAACGAGCTGCGCATCGAGGATCGCAAGGGCGCCGAACAGATATATATCCACGCCCAGCGCGACTGGGATGAAAACATCGAGCATGACCAGAAAATCCGCGTCGGACACGAACGCCACGACACCGTCGAGGCCAACAGCTACAGCGAATTCCGCGCCGAAGAACACCGCACCACCCACGGCGACCGCCGCAGCGAAGTCAAAGCCAACGACCACCTGACCGTGGGCAACAACCAACACGTGAAGATCGGTACCGGCCAGTTCATCGAAGCCGGCCAGGAAATCCACCTCTCCAGCGGCTTGAAAGTCGTCCTCGAAGCCGGCAGCGAACTGACCTTCAAGGCTGGCGGCAGCTTTATCAAGCTCGACGGTAGCGGCATCACCATGGTCGGGCCTTTGATCAGGATGAACTCGGGCGGAAGTCCGGGCAACGGCTCAGGCGCGGCGCCGGTTCGACCGGGCAAGGTCAAGGCGGCGGATGCGGATAAGGCGGGGGAGTTGCTGATTCAGGCGCAGAAGCAGGCGTTGATGCGCAAGCAACCACTGTGCCTCATCTGCGAGGCCGCCAAGCTGGAGGCCGCAGATGCCAACTAACGATTTGCGTCAACTGCCACCAGCCCTGCCCTGGGGCGCCTCCGCTTACCTGCTGCTGGACGGCATCAGTGTCGATGGTCTGGCGCAACGGCTCTATGAGTGGTCCGAATCGCCCGATTTCGACGTACTCTACCTAGACACACCCTGGGCTCAGCTGAGTGATGTCTCGCCCTGCCTGATTCGTCTGAACGGGCAGCAAGACCCCGCGTTGGCCGCGTTTGTGCAAAACAGCCACGACGAATGGGGCTACCTGCTGTTCAGTCGCGCCAGCCGAGATGAGGTGCTGAACCACCTGCGCTGGCTGGTAGCCGTGCGCCACCCACAAGGCGAGGCGATGCTGCTACGGCTGGCTGACCCGGCGGTGATGCAGGCGCTAGTTGAGCCCACCCAGCGCGACGCAGATGCCACGCTATGGGGCCCCATCGAACAGATCGTCGCCGCCGACCGCACGCAGAACAGCTGGCATCAGCTTCAATGCCCAGGCTCGGCAGCAGTCGCCCGCCATGATCGGCCCTATCGGCTATCCGACGCGCAACTGGAGAGGCTCGGCGAGGTGGCGTTTCGCGGCATCCTTATCCGCCTCGACCAGCACCTGCGCGAGTATTTTCCCGATTACCAACAGGCCCTAAGCTCGCCAGAGCGCTGGCAGCACCTACGGATGCTGGCGGAACAGGCCTATGCCCAGGGCTTTAATAGCGAACAGGACATCATTCTCTACGCCAACATCTTCGGCCTGTTGGGTGATGACGCAATGCAGGCGCATGCCGACATTGCCGAATTGCTGACGCACAAGTCTTCACGTACGCCCTCCCAACGTATCGAACAGGCGGCGGATCTGGCCTACGCCCGCGCCCAGTCAGCGCAAAGGAGTTCCTCATGAGCAGCAAGAACCCCAACCACGCTGACAAAGCCAAAAGCGACGCCAAGAGCCCAATCGGCGCCTGCCCGCACATGAAGAACAAGGTGCAGTTGCTACCCTTGCGCTATGGCCTGGTCGAACGCCTGGACCCATCCGCCGAGCTGAGCCTGCCTTACTCACTTGAATCGCGGCCATTGGGTATTCGGTTGATTCGCGATGGCTGGTTGTATGTGATCGTCAGCAAGCAGCCTAAAGCCATTCTGCATGAGTACCGCATTGCCAAGGGTGTGATTACCCAACTGCTGTGGAACAAGGCCGAGGTCATTGCCGACAAGCGGGAGACCAGCGTCGGCGCAGCCCAACTGATTTTCTCCCGTAATGATCCGCTGCATGTGGCCTACTCCGAGGTGCAGTGGACCGCCGCAAAATGCGCTCAAGTGCTCAACAGCCCAAAAGAGCGTCGTTACTTCATGCAAGCCGTTGACCTCAGCCGGGTGGATTGTGAGAAAGGTGCCGCCGACCTTTTGACCACTCACCAAGTCAACAAGTGGCTGGCCGAAGTGGCGGAGAAGCCCGCCACAACAAGCGCAGGTCAAGGTGTGCATCCTGAAGAGGTAAAGGATTACGCGTGGGAGCAACCGTCGCTGTACCAGCAAACCCAGCTGGGCATGCTTAAGAAAAGCCTGAATCCGCAGTACGAAAATGACCACCTCTACCTGGTGGTGCGTGACGACATTGGTGTGCTGCGTGACCTGGCGAGCCACCAAGATCTCGCTGCCGGCTGGATCATCGACTGGAGCAGTGCCGAAACAACCCAGAAGAAGTATGTGATCGGCTGCTACATCGAGTCGCTGTACCGCCTGAATGAGCAGCAAATGCTCAGTGCAGCCAAGCAGGATCCTCGCTTCGCCAAGCTTGAAGAAGAAACCGACCTGACCCAACGTCAGAGCATCAGTGACTACATCAACATCAAGCATCAGACCCAGTGGCATGGTCCCGGCACACACCGTGGCGCCATTAATGCCTCACGTATGCGCATGCGCCAGAGCCTCGGCGCGCCCCTCTATGCGAAGTACGAGGACTTTATCGAGAGCCTTGATGAGAATGCTGAAGATGCCCTGGAAGGGGCAAAGTGGGGACAGCGAGGCATAGGCGATCTGACTGATCGCCCCGGTATGGAGGCGTTTCTCAAACAACAGCGCGCCCAGCTCAAACGCTGGAACGAGCGACTTGACCTGATCACCGAAGACCGTATTGCCATGGTTGCAGCAGAACGCTTCCACCGTGCGGCCTGGTACTTCGACCCCCAGTCGAGTACGCAAATAGAAGTTGCGCTCGCCACCGAATATGCCTGCCTGAAAGATATCTGCCGTACCGACAAAGCCACCGATGCCGTGGCGGCGCTGCTGGATAAATACCCGCAGCTAAGCCTACCTGGGTTTTTCACCCTAAGTCACAGCGACCAGATCGACATGCAGACCAAGCTCTCCAGCTTGATCAAGGGCATGCGTGATACGGCCATGGCCAGCAATGACTACAGCGGCGCACATGAGCTTAGCGTCCAGTTCAAGGGCTTGGTCCAGCAACAACTGCCGAGTGTTTTCCACCTCAGCGAAACGGGCATCACCCTGAATCAGTTGCGCAATACCGCCTACGAGCCGGCCAAACAACTGGGCCTGGCCGCGGCCATGGACGGTGCCATGCAAGGGCTGCGCAACGCAGCCCCGCTGGACCCCGGCAAAGTGCTGCGTGCCCTGCCAGGGGCGGCGTGGCTGGATGTGCTGCGGGCCTTTGGCCAAGGTGGCATCACCCTGGAGTTCGCGGCAGCCAGCCAGATTCATGCATTTGAGGCCGATACCCGCGAGCTGGCCGAGCTGCGCAGCACGCTTACCGCCCTGAAACACAAAATCAGACAAACCCTCGCCTTTGAGCGCCGGGGCCGGCTGCCCCACGGTAGCCACCGCAGCCTGCTGGCAGAGCGCAAAGCTCTGCAAGCAAACCTGCTGCCGTTAGAAAGCCGCGTGGCCAGCGCCCTTAGCCCGGTGGGCGAAGGGCCAAGCAAGGCCGGAGTCAAGATCAAGGGCCTTAACAGCACTCAGGTTGCCGAATTTCAGCACATGGCCGAGGACTTCCGTCTAAAGCGGCCATTTAAGGGGTTGGGCGAGGGCGTGTTCCGTTCGGTCGGGGCGGATATGTTTGCCTCGGTCGTGGCGGTTTGGCAGATACGCAATTTTGTGGTGGTGAGTGCTGAGTTTCAACGGAAAGCAGATAGTAACTGGGCCGACCGTGTCGCCCTTGCAAATGCATTTTTCTCAATGATGGCGGGAGTCGCAGCTGCCGCTCAGGGCATTGCGGTTACCAGCCTTTCGGTAGCAATTAACAACTACGCCAGTGTCGCCGGCAAAATCACCACGGCCGCACGGCTAGGCAAGCTCACCGCTAGCTTTGGTTTGCCCGCCTATGCTTTCAGCCTGCTCGCTGCATCCACCAGCTTGAAGGGTAGTATCGATAAATTTAACGAGGGCCTGCGCCGCGGCGATGCGGGCATGCTAGCGGGTGCAGGGATTACAGGCGTGGGCGATGCCGGGCAAGTGGGTATTAACAGTTGGGCCTTAGTTCGCTCAAGCGGCATTGTGATTGGCGTGCTAAAGGATACCCAGCAAGCCCGCGCTGCGGCCTGGGCTGTCGCCGGAGGCCGCCTGGTCAGCATCGCCGCGCGGGCCAACCTGATTGGTTTGGCCCTGACCGGCCTGCAACTGGGCGGCGAGTGGATATACAACCGCAATAACCTGAGCAAGCTCGACGACTGGCTGCAACAAGGCCCCTGGGGCCTGCGCGATGCTCAGCGCCCCTTGGCGACCGAGCACCTGCGCCTGGCCACCATCACCGCTGCGCCGAGGGCAGCGTTACAACCTGACAAGACCGCCGGGCTGTTTATCCTGCAGGTCCCCGGCGTTATCGCCGCTGAGCTGGATGACAGTAGCATCAGCCTGGCCGCCTACTGGCTCAGTAACCAACAGCGTAACGATTGGCAACCCTGGACCGAGCCGCTGCTCTACCAATTCAAATTACTCAGTAAACTGCACGAGCCGCTGCTGTTGGGGCTGGAGATCTACCCGCAGGAGGCTAATGCCCAGCATGGCCTGGCCATCGAGCTGCGTTACCCGCCGCTGGCAGGCAGCAACGAGGTACATATCAAACGCTTTGAAAGCCTGACCCTGCTTGCCCAGCAAGGCAAACCCATGGCCGAAGTCGCCTTGCTGCGTGTACGCAACGCCAATGCCCCCAGCCTGCCGCTTACGCTGGATACCCTCGACCAACCTGCCACCAGCTAAAGGACCCAATTGCCCTTATGGCCAAAGCCCCCGCAGACCCCGACTTCGACCTAAAGAACCAGCGACCCAGTGCGGGAGAAATGCGCAGCTTCGCCACCGGCCAAGCACTGTTTCTGGCCCCCCTGCCACTGCCCACCGGCCATGCGCCGATGGACCTGGGAGGCAGCTTTCTGGAAGTTAACGACACTTATCTCGATGTGGGACAAAGTAACTTCAACAAAGCATTCCAGGCCCAGCTCATGATTTGGGTCCTAATGTGCGTTCTGATTTCATGTTTGATAGTGCTCCCATTAGTTGAATTGGCCATGTTTTTTGGTGATCCTCACGAACGGACGTTTATGACTCATGTAATGAGCATGCTTGAAGGCCTCCGTTTTTATTCGCTACTGGCCTTACTAGGTGGCGGCTTCATAGCTATTTTGGGCTGCTATTCAGTCATCAGCACCACCCTACAAAAAGCCCGCACCCGGCCCATGCGCTTTAACCGCCAGCGCCGCGAGGTCTGCTATTTCCCCAGCGGTTCGGACGAGCCGATCATTCAGCCGTGGGAAGAGCTGGTGGTGTGGGTTTCGGTCAGCACCGGCACCACGGGCGAGGGCATCATGAGTACCTATACCCTGGGTATGGCCCTCGACAACCCGAAAACCGACAAGACACACTTCCTTAATCAGGGCGTACTGACCCCTGCCCATGGCCTGTCCAAGTGGGAGGCCATTCGCGTGTATATGGAACAAGGCCCGGCCTTTGGCCCCGGCAAAGCCCCCTACGAGGGGCGCCATACTTTTGATGAAGAGCGTGAATCCATGCGCGAGGCTTACCGTGAGGGCGACTGTTCGGCCTTCGGCGTGGCGTTTTGGTACGTGCGCAATGTCGTTACCTGGTGGCGCTTCCCTTACTGGGTCGCCGAGTGGGACCACCGCTACAGCATGAAACCCATGCCCGCCAGCATTGAGCAGTGGTCTCAGCCATTGCCGCCAGAGCAATGGGCCAAACCCTGCAGCGCGCTGCTGGCAGAAACTGCTGAAATCGAAAAAGCCTTCGCCAATGGCCAAAACTTTATGGATTACTTCGACAGCACACTGGGCAAACCGCGAGCGTAGCCTAAGCCAAGCAGTAACCCAGTGGGGGCAATTGTCAGCGACGCCTACCAGCTTTTCCTACTCCGGCACCTCCAGGCACACTTGAATCGCATCATGCCGCCAATACTCGAAGGCGCATTCGATGCATCTGGCACCTCCCTCCGCAATCGAGGGCGTGGCCATCACGGAGTTGCTGCTGGCCCTGCGTATCGAAACGCGCAATGCGCAAGGCCAGTATCAGGCGATACACCATATGATTCGCCTGCAACACGATAATGAAGACAGCTACTTAACTAGCGAGCAAACACCTCGTGGGGCGCCGGCCGCCTAGCTGACTCTCGACTCGCTTCTTTACCCGCTACAGGCCCGTCATGACCCTGCCCGACAGCAACGCTACACAGTTTCTCAAGCAGCAACCCAAGGCGGGCGATACCCAACCCTTTCCTTCCGGGCAAATCACCTACCTGGCACCGCTGCCCCTACCTACCCAGCATCCGGCGCAGGATTACAGTCATGCCGTGGGCGAGATGAATGAGACCTATCTGGACTTTGGTACAGGGTTGCCCCAGGTGTTTGGCTGGCAAATGCTGATTGGCGGGCCTTTCGCACTCTTTGCAATGATCACTTATTTGCTACCCATGATTGCAGCTTTACTGGCGTTGGGCGTGGGGGGGGCTGGACGATGCGAAAGATTTTTTTTACGGCACGTATGGCGAAGCGCAATGGGTAGGCGCAGTTACAGGACTCTCTTGCGGCGCTCTCAGCTTTTTCGTTTGGCTCCAGACTCGCAGCAAAGCCAGCCATATAAGACCCACCCGCTTTAACCGCCAACGCCGCGAAGTGTGCTTTGTGCCCATTGGCGATCGTGATCCAATTGCCGTGCCCTGGGAGTCGCTTTCCGCTTGGGTGATTCAGGCTCAGGGAGCTACCCAGTATGGCGTGCAGCGTCAGTACGCCATGGGCGTGGGCTTTCATCATGCGCCCAGCGGGCGCGACTGTACCTTGGAGTTCCCCTGCGCCGGTCTACCTCTGGCCATCAGCAACTGGGAGGCCATTCGCGCCTATATGGAGTACGAGGTGCATAGCCTCAAGGACATCCAAGATCCGCTGGAACTACAAGGCCCGGACGACCCGCCCCACGAAGGCCTGCACACCTTCCGCAATGCCCGTCAGCGCCTGCACCGCCGCTTCCGCGAGGGCGAGGTGGGCGTATTCGGCGTTTTCGGTTGGTACCTCTACCATGTAATGACGCTCTGGACGCTGCCCAACTACATGACCGAATGGGATATCCGCAGCATCAAACGCAAAAGCCGCGCCGCCCTGCCGCGCACCATGCATGAATGGTCCAAACCCCTGCCGCCCGAGCAATGGGCCAAACCCAGCGCCGAGTTACAGCGCCTGAGCCAGCAGGTAAAAGCCCTGCACACAAAACTGTGAACTACGGCGGCTGACCCGCCAGAGAGGCTGAATAAACTGCGGCATGCGGCAGGCGGATGCAAGCAAAGCGCCAGCCCCGAACTTCAACACGACCGACGTTCCGTTCTGGGCCGATGAGAAGACCCATGCTGAATCCTGACCCTTTCTACAGCCCCGGCGCCTACGATCCGGAGCAGATTCCCGAGCAACCACCAGCCGAGAAACAGCCGTGGTTACGCCGCTTTGGCAGCGTGCGTATGCCCTGGGGGGGCACTCAGGACATGCTCCCTTACTGTGTACTGACGAATATCAAACCAACTGATTTACGTTTGGTGGAGACGATCACAAAGGAAAAAGTAGAGCAGTAGAACACGGAAACTATGTTCCGAAATTACTGGAGCATTTAGACCTGCATGATCGTTTAGATAACGAAAAAATCAGGCATGCTCAGTTCCCTGGTAGCTCAAAATTTTGGATTTACTTAAAGACGCTTGGAGATGTAGGGGTTTTTTTCTATCTCCAATTGCACTTCTCTCATTTGCATCAATCACTAACTACACACAAGTAGGCTGGCAAAGCGAGCTATCAAAAAACCTTTTAGATGCTTTTGTTTTTGTTGTCCTACCTTCTCTATTGATGTGGGGGCTAGGCTGGCTCGTAATCAATCACTTCCCCAAACTCTGGATCAAACCCTCCAGAGGCCCACTCTGGGAATTTAACCGCCGTACCGGGCTGGTCACCGTCTTCGATTATGACAATAACGGCGAATACAAGAAGAATGGCACTATCGGCGAAAAGGTCGCCCCGTTCTAGGAGTTCGATGCCTATATCACCACCACGCCGGATCGTCAGGGCCTTCCCAACAACGTGTTGTGCATCGTCCATCGTTACCGGAATATCTGGATCAATATGGCCCACTTCGTCGGTGCCAGCGGCAGCACCTCAGTGCCCTGCGCACTCTGGGACTACCTGCAGAACTATATGGATGTCAGCAAACCCCTGCCGGAAACCCCGGAGCTGGAAGCCTTCCGCCAGCTCGATCCCATCACCGCCGAACACGACCGCCATACCGGCCGCGAACCCCGCTACTGGCGCGACATGGACGACGCCGCCTTCAAAGCCAAGGTGCGGGAAATGACCGAACGCATTCCCCAGATCGACACCTTCAGCCGCCCCAACCTGATGGCCCGACATGTGAGCTACGGCGGCTGAGCAGCCAGAAAGGCTGGATAAACTGCGCATGCCGGAGAGACGGATGCAAGCAAGGCGCCAGCCCCGAACTTCAACACGACCAACCTTCCCCTTCTGGGCCAACGAGAAGACCCATGCCGAATCCTGATGCCTTCTACAGCCCCAGCGCCTACAGCGCAGAGCATATTCCCGACCAGCCGCCGGCCAGCGAACAGCCCTGGCTGCGCCGCTTCGGCAGTATGCGTCTACCTTGGGGAAGTACTCAGGACATGCTCCCCCCGTGCGTACTGACAAATATCAAACCAGCGGACTTGCGTTATCAGGAAGAGCTCGACAGGGTCAGGAGCGAGCAAAAGAGTCGTGGCGAATATATACCCAAACCATTTGAACATATCGATTTTCACGACAGGCTGGACAACGAGAAAATCCGCCACGCCCAACTACCAGCAAGCTCAAAGTTCTGGATATATATGCAGATCATTGGAAGAGGAGGAGCAATAATCATTTCCCCCTTTGTATTTGTCTCGTGCTTTATAGGCATCGATTTCGGGAAGCCTGATTGGTGGCGTTTTTTTTTAGATGGTCTATTCGAGATGTTCATCTTCTTCTGCCTTCCTTTACTAGTTGCTTGGGGAATAGGCTGGCTTGTAATAAATCACTTTCCGAAACTCTGGATCAAACCTTCCAGAGGACCATTGTGGGAGTTCAACCGCCGTACCGGACTGGTCACCGTGTTCGATTACGACAATAACGGCGAATACAAGAAGAATGGCACTATCGGCGAAAAGGTCGCCCCGTTCTACGAGTTCGATGCCTATGTCACTACTACACCGGATCGTCAGGGCCTGCCCAACAACGTGTTGTGCATCGTCCATCGCTACCGGGATATCTGGATCAATATGGCCAACTTCGTCGGTGCCAGCGGCAGCACCTCCGTGCCCTGCGCACTCTGGGACTACCTGCAGAACTATATGGATATCAGCAAACCCCAGCCGGACACCCCGGAGCTGGAAGCCTTCCGCCACCTCGACCCCATCACCGCCGGACACGACCGCCATACCGGCCGCGACCCCCGCTACTGGCGCGACATGGACGATGCAAGCTTCAAAGCCAAGGTGCGCGAAATGACCGAACGCATCCCCCAGATCGACACCTTCAGCCGCCCCAATCTGATGGCGCGGCATGTGAGTTACGGAGATTGAACGACAGCCGAAAATAAATCTGCCCCTTTCCGCTCGCTATCTCTCTCTTACACCGGATATCACATGAATTGTTCACTCAATTGGGCCTCCTTCAGGCATCCAGCCACATGCGCGATGATTTTAGTCAGCCTCGCTCAACTGGGCTGCGATGCACAGACATCCAATGAGAGTCCCGTCGTCGAAAACGCAGAAGTACAGGTTCCGCAACCAACCGAAGTGCACCTCCCGGTATCCTTCGCTTCCGGCGATACTAGCCGATACCGCGTTCTGGCCACGACTAAACGTGGCGTGAGATTCTTTCCGCGATTATCAAGTATCGAGCCGAAAGAAAGCACTACCGAGTTTGGATTGGTATTCAAAGTTACGTCAGTGGAAGCCGATGGCGTGATTTTGACAGCCCATGTGGACTACGTGGCCACTCGGGCAAATGTTGGGACAATGCTTTTCCGATCGACACGCGTCAAAATCTTACTCAGATGAACGATATGTCCGCTGGGGACTATGAGATCAAGCACCCTGGCCTTAGGGATCTGGACCATCCGCTAAACGCCAGCTGGCGGGTATTCAAGGCAATCACTGAAGAACCTTTCCAGATTTACCTTGACCGTGATGGTGGCTTCATGGAGCTGCAAGGTTATGCTCCTAAGACAGGGGACGCTGATAGCCTAAACCTGCTGGCACCCGGTAGGCTAGCTATGATGCTATGCCTAATGCTGCCGCCTCATCAGCCGGAGTACGTCTCTGTCGGCGACCGATGGACCGGGCAATGCAATGGACAGTCAACATCCTTCGAAATCGCCCGTGTCAGTAGTAATCGCGCCATTTACGCCGGTGCATTGAGCTATCAGCGAGACGGCACGCTTTACACAAGTGAAATCCGCGGGAATATGTACGACATGCTGGCTAGCGGCGAGATCCACCTAGGCCAATCCCACCGCAAGGAACAGGACGCCCCAGGCCTCGGCAATTTAGTAACGACGAGTACCGTGGACATCACAGCCACAGCACAGGTAGCACGACGGACGCGCTGACATATATCTCCCAACTAAGTCCATTGCTTCGTGATCACCTCGATTATTTGCCGCACCGAACTTCGTCAGCCTAATTTCTGCTGGATTGCGCCGCTAGCGGACACCTCTAGGCCAACATCGGAGTTACGTTGCTGGCCCGACTTGGACGACGAAACGTTGAATACCAAGGTGCGCGAAATTACCGAACGCATCCCCCAGATCGACACTTTCAGCCGCCCGCACCTGATGGCGCAGCATGTGAGTTATGGGGGTTGAACAACAGCCGAAAATAAATCTGTTCCCTTTCCGCTAAATATCCATCGCAACTAAACAGTAACTAGCCTCTTGGCTAATAAGGAATGGTCATTGCAACAACGGGTCCGACTTTACGCCAATAACTGCCACTTCACCGATGACAAGTTTGATCGATATGAACCGCTGGTGCGGCAGCCCAATACTCACCAGGGAAAAATTTTTCTAGCATGTCTTGCAACCTCACTCGGGCTGTTCTTGTTTGGCGTGATAACCGAGCGTGACTGGCTCGCGGGCACCATGGGATTGGCGACGCCAATTGTGCCATTTGTTGTCCTTTACTTGCGTGGGCGCGGAGTTCCCGAGGACAAGATCGAGGCGTATGCAGTACAGAGGGGGCTACTGCTGATATTCGAATGCGGCCAGTTTTCGGAGCTTTCTGCCGAGATTCTGATTCCGTTTACCGAGATCACCTCGATCATCCTGGAATCGAAAGTGGTGTACGAGGGACGCTTGGGGCCCCACCGGTGGCGACAATACCGAATCAGTACCTCCCGCGCCGGAGAAACGCCGCACGTACTGATCAATACCTTTAGGCCAATGCATCTAGTCCTGCAAGATCTACGGAGGCTGTCCGCACTATCTGGAGCGAACCAAATCGACATGCAGCTTATAGCTCCACAGGAAGAAATCGCGGCGCTGAGAACTCATTAGATTGGCCGCCAGCTCAGAAACGATGCGATAACGCGTGCGCCTCGACGGGCACTGTCCGATTAATAATTTTTTAGCACGCGCAGGATTTGTCCCTCGACGCCTGACTGAATGCTCGCACTGAACGGGCAACAACGGCTTCGCTATGGAAATCGTGCCGAAAAGCCCAGACAGCGCTCCGACCAAGCGGTCCACTACTTGGACCGCTCATTACGATGTTGCTTCACTAGAAGCTCCCTCCCCGCGTCCTCTCAGCTTCCGAATTCGCCGAATGGGTAAGCCTGCCGACCTCGCGGTGGGCCATACGCTCACCCAGCTGGAACGATCAATCGCTGAGTGCAAAGCGAATCTGACGTTGCTGGCCCAACCCACCTAAACGGCCTACCCTCACTCCGGCACCTCCACACACACATGAATCGCATCGTGCCGCCAGTACTCCACATCGCAATCGATGATTCGCTCGTGCTGGTCGCGGTTGAGGCGGGTGATGCGCAGGGCGGGGCTACCGGGGGCGGTGCGCAGGGTGGTGGCGGCTTCGGGATGCAGGGCGGTGGGGACCATGTCGAAGCGGACGCGGCCGTAGCGGATGTCATATTCGCTGGCATATAGCTCGGTCAGCGAGCGGGTCAGGTCGTAGTCGAGAATGTCTGGGAAGTAGCTGGGGTTCAGATAGTGTTCAACGTAGAGCACCAGCCGACCGTCGATGCGCCGGGCGCGGCGGATCTGGATGACACCGGACAGCGCGGGCAATCCCAGTCGCGCGCAGATGTCCGCTGCGGCGGGCACTAACCGGGCAGACAATACCTCGGTTGCCGGGAGCCTGCCCTGCTCGCGGACCATGGCGTGGAAGTGGCTACGCACCAGCGGGTTGTAAGCGATCCGAGGCGGTGAGACGAACCATCCACGGCGATCCTCTCGGTAGATCAACCCTTGCGACTCGAGCTGGCCCAGCGCCTCTCTCAGCGTGATGCGCGTGGTATCGAAGAGCTCGCTGAGTTTGCGCTCGGATGGCAACTGCCCGCCGGGCTGCAGCAATCCATGGGCGATCTGCTCCTGCAAGGACCGACAGATTGCCGTAACCGCCCGTGGTGACTCGTCACGCATCAATTTCTCCTCAACTGGACTAGTCCAGCACCAGGACGGAGCGCTTGCTCTCGTCATTTCACCCGCAAACGCTTTTCAGGTTAGGCAAGCCGGATGACCGCCGCATGACATTGGCACGCAATGCCGGCCGCCACAGCGGGTGTTTCGGTCCACTCAAGCGTATCGGCAACTTTCGATGGAGCCACGCCAGGCAAGCTTCTCAGGCTGAGCTAGGCTTGCTACGGCACTCCTGTCGCGGTGTCGCCCCCAAGAGGCGGCGGCGGAGGCAACGACATCAAAATGTCATTTGCACCCCCTAGATTGGCTTCAGTCTTGCTGACCTAGACCAACCTGCGAAAGGAGCTTCTGATGAAACGACTGCTGCTGGCTTCACTGCTGGGATCGGCGATCGCCCTGGCGACATCGGCGAACGCTGCACAAACGGACCTGAAAGGCCTCGAAGAGGCGGCTCGCGCAGAGGGTGAGGTCAATAGCGTCGGCATGCCGGACAGCTGGGCCAATTGGAAGGACACCTGGCAGGACCTGGAGAAGAAGTACAGTCTCAAGCACATGGACACCGACATGAGTTCGGCCCAGGAGATCGCCAAATTCGCCGCCGAGAAAGACAACGCCACCGCCGACATCGGTGACGTCGGCGCGGCATTCGGGCCGATCGCCGTGCAGCAGGGCGTTACCCAGCCGTACAAGCCGAGCAACTGGGAGCAAATCCCGGACTGGGCGAAGGACAAGGACGGCCACTGGATGCTGGCCTACACCGGTTCGATCGCCTTCATCGTCAACAAGCAGCTGGTCGACAAGGCGCCGTCCTCCTGGGCCGAGCTCAAGGATGGCAAGTACAAGGTCGCCATCGGCGACGTCAGCGCAGCGGCCCAGGCGGTGAGCGGGGTGCTGGCGGCTGCCATCGCCAACGGCGGTGACGAGACGAACATCCAGCCGGGCCTGGATTATTTTGCCGAGATCGCCAAGCAGGGCCGCCTGTCCTTGTCGAACCCGACCATCCAGACGCTGGAACGCGGCGAAGTGGAAGTGGGCGTGGTCTGGGATTTCAATGGCCTGTCTTACCGCGATCAGATCGACCCCAGCCGCTTCGAGGTGCTGATCCCTTCCGATGGCTCGGTGATTTCCGGCTACACCACCATCATCAACAAGTACGCCAAGCACCCCAACGCCGCCAAGCTGGCACGCGAATACATCCTTTCCGACGCCGGGCAGATCAACCTGGCCAAGGGCAACGCGCGACCGATCCGCGCCGAGCACCTGACCCTGCCCGCCGAGGTGCAGGCCAAGCTGCTACCGAACGAGCAGTACGCCAAGGTCAAACCCATCGAGAACGCCGAAGCCTGGGAAGCGACGTCCAAGGCGCTGCCGCAGCAGTGGCAGGAAACCGTGATCATCGAAATGGAGTGACCGGCAGCCAACCGGCTCAGGATCGTAGGATGGGCTTTAGCCCCAAAAAAACGCGGACTGTGGGCTGAAGCCCACCCTACGAACTGGAGACATACCTGTAGGAGCAACGACTCGGCGTCTCCTACCAAGGCAAGCAGGGTAGCAAGCATGGGAAAAGCCATTCTCGTCGTGCTCGACGGCCTCAACTATCAGGTCGCCGAGCACGCGCTCGGACATCTACAGGCCTATTGCATCGCCGGTCGCGGCGCGTTGTACCGCTTGCAATGCGAGCTGCCCGCACTGTCCCGACCGCTGTACGAATGCATCCTCACCGGCGTTCCGCCCATCGAGAGCGGCATCGTGCACAACGACGTGGTGCGGCTGTCCACCGAGCGCAGCGTTTTCCACAACGTCCGTGATGCCGGATTGATCACGGCGGCCGCGGCTTACCACTGGGTCAGCGAGCTGTACAACCGCGCGCCGTTTCACGCCGCACGCGACCGTCACAGCGAGACCCCCGAGCTGCCGATCCAGCATGGCCATTTCTACTACGAAGACCACTACCCGGATTCCCACCTGTTCGCCGACGCAGAGAGCTTGCGGCTGCGGCATAACCCGGATTTCCTGCTGGTGCACCCGATGAACATCGACGACGCCGGCCACAAGCACGGCCTGGATTCGTCTCAATACCGCAATGCGGCGCGCCGCGCCGACGTCCTGCTGGCCGAGTATCTGCAGCGCTGGCTGGATGAGAGCTATCAGGTGCTGATCACCGCCGACCACGGCATGAACAGCGATCGCTCCCACAATGGCCTGCTGCCGGAAGAGCGCGAGGTGCCGCTGTTCGTACTGGGTTCGGCATTCAGCCTCGACGCGAGCGCCCGACCGAAACAGACCGAGCTGTGCGGCACGCTGTGCGAACTGCTCGGCGTGCCGCATGACAAGCCGGCATGCCGGGAGCTGCTGAAATGACCGCGCCGCTTGAGAACAACCTCAAGACCGCGGCCATTCGCGAACATGCTGCTCCGACCATGGTCAGCCGCAGACCAGCGCGCAGCAAGCATCTGGCGCTGCTCTGCCTGCTGCCCTTCGCGCTGTTCTTCTTCGCCTTCCAGATCGCCCCGCTGCTGTGGGTCACGCTCAATAGTCTGCATACCGCGGACGGCTGGGGCCTGGCCAATTTCCAGAAGGTGTTCAGTTCGAAGTTCTATCTTCAGGCCATCAAACACAGCCTGCAGATCTCGTTCTGGTCCAGCTTGTTCGGCATCGTCATGGCCATTCTCGGCAGCTACTCGCTGCGCCAGGTCGATTCCAAACTGCGTGATTTCGTCATGGCGTTTTCCAACATGACCAGCAACTTCGCTGGCGTACCGCTGGCGTTCGCCTTCGTCATTCTGCTTGGCTTCAACGGGGCGCTGACGATCCTGCTGAAGCAGGCCGGAATCATCGAGGACTTCAATCTCTACTCCAAGACCGGCCTGATCGTGCTCTATACCTATTTCCAGATTCCGCTGGGCGTGTTGCTGCTCTACCCCGCGTTCGACGCGTTGCGCGAGGACTGGCGCGAATCGGCCTCCTTGCTGGGGGCCGGCACCTGGAGTTACTGGCGCCATATCGGTCTGCCGGTGCTGACACCTGCGCTGCTCGGTACCTTCGTCATCCTGCTGGCCAACGCATTGGGCGCCTACGCCACCGTCTACTACCTCACCACCGGCAACTTCAATGTGTTGCCGATCCGCATCGCGGCGATGATTTCCGGTGATATCTCGTTGGATCCGCACATGGCCAGTGCCCTGGCGATGGTGCTGGTGGGGCTGATGGCGGTGATCACCGTGGCGCACCAGCTGCTGCTGAAGAGGAGCTACCATGCGAGCCGCTGAAGCCCGACGCGGCCTGCTCTACCACCGGGTGGTGGTCTGGCTGCTGTTCCTGATCCTGTTGCTGCCCTTGGCGGCGACCTTTCTCTATTCGATCTCAAGCAGCTGGTCGGCGACCATTCTGCCCGATGGCCTGACCATCGACTGGTACCTCCGGCTGTGGAGCGACGCGCGTTTCCTGCGTGCCTTCGGTCAATCGTTGCTGGTTTGCTTAGGC
Source organism: Stutzerimonas stutzeri (assembly GCF_000590475.1). Classification (NCBI taxonomy): domain Bacteria; kingdom Pseudomonadati; phylum Pseudomonadota; class Gammaproteobacteria; order Pseudomonadales; family Pseudomonadaceae; genus Stutzerimonas; species Stutzerimonas stutzeri. The sequence continues at coordinate 4,164,178 of NZ_CP007441.1, forward strand.
GCCCTGGGCCTAGCCGTGGTGCTGATCCTGCCGCTGCTGTTCGTGGTGCATTACCACTTCCCGAAGCTCGACGGCCTGATGAACATCCTGATCCTGCTGCCCTTCGCGGTGCCGCCGGTGGTGTCCTCGGTCGGGCTGCTGCAGCTGTACGGCTCGGGGCCGCTGGCGATGGTCGGTACGCCGTGGATTCTGATTGGCGCCTACTTCACCATCGCGCTGCCATTCATGTATCGCGCGATCAGTAACAACCTGCAGGCGATCAACTTGCGCGACCTGATGGACGCCGCCCACCTGCTTGGCGCCAGCAGCTGGAAGGCGGCGTTCCTGGTCGTACTGCCGAACCTGCGCAAGGGACTGATGGTGTCGCTGTTCCTGTCGTTCTCCTTTCTGTTCGGCGAGTTCGTGTTCGCCAACCTGCTGGTCGGCACGCGCTACGAAACGCTGCAGGTGTACCTGAACAACATGAAAAACAGCAGCGGCCATTTCAACAGTGCGCTGGTGATTTCCTACTTCTTCTTTGTACTGGTGTTCACCTGGGCCGCGACGAGAATGAATCGAGACAAACCCTAATGGTTTACGAAACGCCCGAGAGCACAAATGTGCTGGAGAAGAAGCTCCGTAGGGTGGGCTTTAGCCCACCGAACCGGGCGCCTCGTAGATGCGGTGGACTGAAGCGGAGCGCCGCTCACCCCATCCCGACCACTGCAGCGACTAATCCAGCCAGGGCCACCCCATGAGCTACCTTTCTATCCGCGGCCTACATAAAGCCTTTGGCGAAACCCAGGTCTTCAGCGATATCAGCTGCGAGGTCGCCAAGGGCGAGCTGATAACCCTGCTCGGTCCCTCTGGGTGCGGCAAATCCACACTCCTGCGGTGTATCGCCGGGCTTACCGAGGTGGATGGCGGGCAGATTCTGCTCGACGGTGAGGACCTGGTGCCGCTGTCGCCGCAGAAGCGCCAGATTGGCATGGTGTTCCAGAGTTACGCGCTGTTCCCCAACATGACCGTTGAGCAGAACGTCGCCTTTGGCCTGCGGATGCAGAAGGTCGCGCGGGAAGAAAGCACGCGGCGGGTGGCGGAAGTACTGGCAATGGTCGAGCTGAACGACTTCGCCCGGCGCTACCCCAGCCAGCTCTCGGGCGGGCAATGCCAGCGCGTCGCACTTGCCCGTTCACTGGTAACGCGCCCTCGTTTGCTGCTGCTCGACGAACCCTTATCGGCGCTGGATGCACGCATTCGCAAGCACTTGCGCGAACAGATCCGCGCGATCCAGCAGGAGCTGGGACTGACCACCCTCTTCGTTACCCACGACCAGGAAGAGGCACTGACACTCTCCGACCACATCCTGTTGATGAACGCCGGGCGCATCGTCCAGAGTGCGGACGCCGAAACCCTGTACACCGCGCCGGTGGATGCCTTCGCCGCAGGCTTTATCGGCAACTACAACCTGCTCGCGGCGGATGTTGCGTCACGCCTGCTGCAGCGCCCAATCGACGCGCAGGTGGCGATCCGCCCGGAAGCCATCGTTCTGGCCAATGTCGCCGAGGGGCACCAAGCAATCTCCGCTGTGATCAAGAGCCACAGCCTGCTCGGCAATGTGATCCGCTATCGGGTCGAAGCGCGTGGCGTCGAGCTATTGGTGGACGTGCTCAATCGCTCAGCCGCTGATCTTCATCCCCACGGCCGCCAGGTAAGCCTTACCATCGACGCTTCGGCAATTCACGAGGTGGCTTGATGGCATTAGCAATTTTTGACCTGGACGAAACCCTGATCGATGGCGATTGCGCCAGTCTCTGGTCGCACGAAATGGCTAAGATTGGCTGGGTGGACGCTGAGTCTTTTCTGCGTAAGGACGCCGAGCTGATGGCCGAATACGCCTTCGGACGGCTGGCGATGGAGGACTACATGGCGTTCAGCCTGGCACCGCTGGTGGGCCGCACCGCCGAAGAGGTAGCCCATGTGGTGGAGCCGTTCGTCGAGGACGTGATCGAACCGCTGATCTACAGCGATGCCATGCGCCATATCGCCGAACATCGCAAAGCCGGTGACCGCATTCTGGTGATATCCGCTTCGGCAGAATTTCTCGTCGGGGCCGTCGCCGAACGGCTCGGCATCGGAGAAGTGCTGGCGATCCAGCTGGAGGAGCAGCACGGCTTCTACAGCGGCAACACCCGCGGCGTGCTGACCTACCGACAAGGCAAGGTGGCACGACTACGCGAATGGGCCGATGCGGCGGGCGAATCGCTGGACGGCGCGCACTTCTACTCCGACTCGATCAACGACCTGCCGCTGCTCGAGCAGGTGGCGCATCCCTACGTAGTGAATCCCGACCCTCTGCTGCGCGAGCAAGCCGAGGCCAGGGGCTGGCCGCAACTAACCTGGCGCTGAAAGGTCCGCCGAGGCCATTTCAGGCCTCGGCGTTCAGCGGCAGCAGAACGCGGAACAGCGCGCCCTTGCCCTCTTCGCTTTCGACTTGAATGCGACCGCTATGCGCCTTGACGATCTGCTCGGCGATGAACAATCCGAGCCCGAGCCCGGCGCTGCTCTCGCTGCCCTCGGCGCGTTCGAATTGGCAGAAGATCCGTTCGAGGCTGTTCTGGCTGATGCCAATGCCCTGGTCGCGTACTTCGATACAGGCTGTCGTCGCGCTGGCATCGACACTGACTTGCACCGGCTTGCCTGAGCCGTAGCGCATCGCATTGGTCAGAAGGTTCGCCAGCACCTGCTCGATACGAAACTCGTCCCAGACTCCAATTATCGGCTCTGGGCGCTGGAACAGCAGCGTGCAGCCACTGGCCTCCATCTGCGCCGCGAAATTCTCCACGACGCTGGCCGTCAGCGCGCCCAGATCGACGCGGCTGGGGCGGATCGACAGCTTGCCGGTGCGAATCCGTGAGACGTCGAGCATGTCGTCGATCAAGCGGATCAGACTTTGAATCTGCCGTTCGTCCTTGTCGACCATCTGCCGCAGCTTGTCTTCGCTGAAGGCGGCGAGATTGTTTCGGCCAAGCTGCAGCTTGCGCAGTTGGACCTCGAGAATCAGCGTGTTGAGGGGTGTTTTCAGCTCATGGGAGACGATCGACATGAAATCGTCGCGCATGCGTACCGCGTCTTCCAGCTCGGCTTTGGTGCTGCGCAGCTCGTCGAGCAGCACTTCCTGCTCCCGACGGCTGCGCTCAAGCGCTTCGAGTTGATGCGCCATTCGCTTGCGATTGCGATACAGATCGACGAACACGCTGACCTTGCTACGCACCGCATGGGTATCGAGCGGCTTGTGCATGAAATCCACCGCACCGCTCTCGTAGCCCTTGAAGGCGTAATTCAACTCGCGGCCCGCGGCGCTGACGAAGACGATCGGGATGTGCTTGGTACGCTCGGTGCCACGCATCAGCTCTGCCAGCTGGAAACCGTCCATGCCAGGCATCTGGACATCGAGAATGGCCAGCGCGAATTCGTGCTGCAACAGCAGCTCGAGCGCCTGCTCCGCCGATTCGGCCTGATGAACGCGAACACCGGGGTTCCTGAGAATGGCATCCAGCGCCAGCAGGTTTTCCGGCAAATCATCGACGATCAGCAGGTTCGCTTCATCGGGATGGTCGGGCATGGGTCACTCCAGTTCGCGCAACAAATTATGAATATCGCGCAAGGGCAAGATGTAATCCGGCGCAAAGCGCTGGAGTGCGGAAAGCGGCATGGTCGGAACCTCGGCTTCCTCGGGATCCTGAACGATGGTGATACCGCCTGCTCGTTTGATCGCCTCCAGTCCCGCGGCGCCATCCTCGTTGGCACCGGTTAGCAGTATGCCGGCGACGCGCTCGCCCCAGGCATCGGCGGCCGATTCGAACAGCACGTCGATCGAGGGGCGCGAGAAATGAACGGCATCGTCCTGGCTGAGCGAAAGGGACAGATCCGCTTCCACCAGCAAATGGTAACCAGGTGCCGCGAAATACAAGGTTCCGGCGCGCACCACCTCCTTGTCATCCGCTTCCTTGACCTGCAGTGCCGTCTTTCTCCGGAATATTTCGGCCAATTGGGTCGGCCCGCTCGGCGGTATGTGCTGAACCATCAGCAACGGCTGACGCAGATTGCCTGGCAGTCCTTCGACCAACGTACTCAACGCGGCCAGACCGCCGGCCGAAGCGCCGATCACCACGGCATCGATGCGCCGGACAAGGGGCTTGGTTGAAGTGTCGGTGACCGCGTATTTCATAGCTTGCGGAAGATCCTTTCCTGCTTGTCGAACGCCTCGTAGCGTCCAGCGTAGCCGGAGAATTCCACGGTTTCCTTGCTGCCCAGCCCAAGAAATCCGCGGTGACACAAGGAATCGTGAAACAGACCAAAGGCCCGATCCTGCAGTGGCTTATTGAAATAGATCAGGACATTGCGGCAGGAAACCAGTTGAGTTTCGGCAAACACGCTGTCCGTCGCCAGGCTATGATCGGCAAAGGTTACCTTTTCTTTCAATGACTTATCCACGATCGCCGAATCATAGGCCGCGGTGTAGTAATTGCTGAGGCTGTACCTGCCGCCGGCACGCTGGTAGTTCTCGGTGTACTGACGCATGTCGCCGATATCGAAGATACCCCGGCGCGCCTGCTCCAGCGAACGCGGATTGATATCGGTCGCGTAGAGAATCGTACGCTCGAGCAAGCCCTCTTCCTTGAGTAGGATCGCCATCGAATAGACCTCTTCCCCCGTACTGCAACCGGCAATCCAGATCTTCAACGATGGATAGGTACGCAGCACCGGTACCACGTGCTCGCGCAGCGCCAGGAAGTAGCTCGGATCGCGAAACATCTCGCTCACCGGGATCGTTAGATACTGCAGCAGCTCCATGAACGCCTGTGGTTCATAGAGGATTCTGCGCTGCAGCTCCGAAATGCTATCGCAGCGCATCTGCTTCAACGCCAGCAGTATTCGGCGCTTGAGCGAGGCGCCGGAATAGTCGCGAAAATCGTAGCTGTAGCGCAGGTAAATCGCCTCGATCAGCAACTTGATTTCGATGATCTGGGAGCGTTCGGGCATGTCACAGAAGCTCCACTTTAGGCAGCCAGACGCGGATCAGCGAGAACAGGCGATCAAGATCGATGGGTTTGGCCAGGTAATCGTTAGCGCCAGCGTTCAGGCAACGATCCTGATCGTCTTTCATGGCCTTGGCGGTGACCGCGATCATCGGCAGCTTCGCAAAGCGCGAATCTTTGCGGATTTCCTGCATCGCGGTGAAGCCGTCCATCTCGGGCATCATGATGTCCATCAGCACCAGATCGATATCGTCGACGTTCTGCAACTGCGAGATGGCCTCATGGCCGTTGCGGGCGATCTCGATCAGCGCCCCCTTCTGCTCCAGCGCGCTGGTCAGTGCGAAGACGTTGCGCACATCGTCGTCTACTACCAGGATCTTGCGACCCTCGAAGGCCTTTTCGCGGCTGCGCACACTCTTGAGCATCTTCTGCCGCTCCGGGGGCATATCCGATTCGACCTTGTGCAGGAACAGCGTGACCTCGTCCAGCAGCCGTTCCGGCGAGCGCGCGCCCTTGATGATGATCGAGCGCGAGTATTTCATCAGCGCGGCTTCCTCGTCGCGGGTCAGGTTGCGCCCGGTGTAGACGATGACCGGCGGGAACGAGCAGATTTCCTCCCTTGCCATGCGCTCGAGCAACTCGTGGCCATCCATGTCGGGCAGCTTGAGGTCGATGATCATGCAGTCGAAAACGGTGGAGCGCAGCAGTTCGAGGGCCTGCTCGCCGAACTCCACCGCCGTGATTTCGATATCGATATCCTCGATCAGCCGCGACACGCTTTCGCGCTGCCGGGCGTCGTCCTCGACTAACAGGATGCGCTTGACCTTCTGCGCCAGCTTTGCATCCAGCCGACTGAAGACCTTCCTGAGATCGTCTCGGCTGGTCGGCTTGATCGCGTAGCCGATCGCCCCCATCTGCAGGGCCGCCTCCTTGCGATCCTCGACGGAGACGACATGCACCGGGATATGCCGGGTGATGGGGTCTTCCTTGAGACGCTCGAGCACGGTCAGGCCTGAATGGTCGGGCAGACGCATGTCCAGCAAGATGGCATCGGGTCGGTACTCGACGGCGGTGTCGAAACCGGCATCGGCGCTCTGCGCGATCAGGCAGTTGTATTTCAGCTCGTGTGCGAGGTCGCGCAGGATGCAGGCAAAATGCGGATCGTCCTCGATGACCAGCACCGAGCGCTCGCTGAACGGCGCTCTGCTGCGGTCATCAGCGAGCGCCGGTGGCGCCGGCTCGTCGATCCGTACCGCTGCGGCCGGAGGAGTCGGGTGCGGGCGCGTGTCCGCGGCAGTGATCGGGGCCGGCTGAGACGGGGCCGGCAAACGCGCCGACTGTTGTTCAGCTGCGGGCTCGTTGTAATGATCCGGGACAATCAGGGTAAACACGCTGCCGGCGCCCGGCTCGCTGTGCACTTCGATGGTACCGCCAAGCAACTGAGCCAACTCGCGGGAAATCGACAGCCCGAGGCCAGTCCCGCCGTAACGCCGGTTAGTGGTGCCGTCTGCCTGGCGGAACGCCTCGAAAATCACCGCCTGCTGATCTTCAGCGATGCCGATGCCTGAATCCTGCACGGCAAAGGCAATCTGACGTTCGTCGTGGCGCGTCACACGCAGGGTGACCGAGCCTTTTTCGGTGAATTTGAAGGCATTCGCCAGTAGATTCTTTAGGACCTGCTCGAGCCGCTGGCGATCGGTGTAGAGACTCGTCGGCAGCCCATCGCCCAATTCGATGTCGAACTGCAGCGACTTATCCAGCGCCTGGGCGAGGAACAGGCTCTTCAGCCCGTCGGCCATGCGGGTCAGCATCACCAGTTCTGGGTGCACGTCGAGTTTGCCGGCCTCGACCTTGGAGATGTCGAGGATGTCATTGATCAGATTGAGCAGGTCGTTGCCGGCCGAATAAATCGAGCGCGCGAATTGCACCTGATCTTCGCTCAGATTGTCGTCCGGGTTGTCAGCCAGCAACTTGGCCAGAATCAGCGAGCTGTTCAGCGGGGTGCGCAGCTCGTGAGACATGTTGGCAAGAAATTCGGACTTATAGCGGCTGGCGCGCTGCAGCTCATCAGCGCGCTCTTCAAGCATCAACTGGACCTCGCGCAGACGGTTGTTCTTCAAGTCCATCTCGTCGCGCTGGCGCGCCAGTTCCTGGGTATGCTCGGCAAGCTGCTCGTTGGTTTGTTCCAGTTCGGCCTGCTGCTCTTCCATGTGCACCTGCGACTCGCGCAACGCGCTGGACTGTTCCTCGAGTTCCTCGTTGGCGGCGCGTAGCTCTTCCTGCTGGACCTGCAATTCTTCGTTGAGCTGCTGGGTTTCAGCCAGTACACGCTGCAGGCGCTGGCGGTAGCGCGCAGCTTCAATGGCCGAACCGATGCCCTCGCTGATGCGCCTCAGCAGCTCGCTGTCCTCTTCACGCAACGGCCGCAGGAAGCCGATTTCCAGCACGGCATTGAGCATGCCGTTGTCTTCCACCGGGGCGATCAGCACGGATCTGGCATCGGCACTGCCCAGCGCCGAGCTAACCTTCAGATAATTGGGCGGCAGGCTGTCGAGCCTCATCATCCGGCGCTCCAGCGCCACTTGACCCACCAGCCCTTCGCCGAGCGCCAAGGTGCGATCGCTGCGCAATCTGTCTTTGTCCCAGCCGAACTCCGCGACTCGCTCCAGCTTGCCCTCCTGGGTCACGTAGAGCGCACCGACCGCAACCTCGAGGTAACGCGAAAGGAAACTGAGCACATTCTGTCCCAGCGTCGGCAAGGCCTGTTCGCCAATGATCGACTCGCCGAGCAGGGTCTGCCCGGTGCGATACCAGGCCTGTTTTTCCAGCGCAGCTGCATGGGCCCGCTGTTGCTCCAGCGATTCGGCATAGCTGTCGGACAGGCTGAGCAGGTCGCGTCGACCGAAATACACCAGCAATCCGCTGAAGATCAAACTGAACAGAAGAAAGCTGCCGATCAGCACCGTGGTAATCGTCTCCGACGTCCCGGTGCGCTCGGCTCTGACCTGCCGCTCATAGGCGATGAAGTCGTTGAGCAGTTTGCGCTGCTCGTCCTTCATGTCCAAGCCGCTCTTGCTGCGCACATAGTCATCGATCGGCAGCCCCTGGATCCGACGGCCAATGGCCGCCTCGGCAAAATCGACCCATTGCCGATGCAACCGCTCAGCGCGCCGAATGCGGTTCAACTGCACCGGGTCATGAGCTGCATATTTTTTGAGCAATTCCAGCTGGGTGTCCAGCAATGGCAACTCACGCCGATAGGGCTCGAGAAAAACATCCTCGCCGGTGATCAGGTAGCCGCGCATCGAGGCTTCCAGATCCCCCATTATTTTGAGCGTCTCGTGAGCATAGGAAACCCCAACGACTGAGCGCTCGACCCAGTGGCTGACACTCAGCAGAAAATAGACGATGGCGCCGAAGAAAAACGCACTGAGAAATCCGAAACCAAGCGGAACCGCCACGTTGCGGTTGAGGATGCGCCTGAAGTTGTTCTGATCGATGAAAGAGTCGCCCATGTGGTTCCTTCCCGTGTGCTGCGCAGTGACAGTGCCCACGGCAGCGCGGGCAGCTGCGTCGCCCGAAGGCGCACGCTCCGATCCCGTCAAGTTCAAGGGAGATTTGCGCGAGATGGCCTCATGCAAAATCGACCGGGGACTTTACACCGCCTCGCTTGCAAGCACAAAAAGCCCGGCTGAATGGCCGGGCTTTTTGTGCCGCAATACCGATCCTCAGCGCCGAGCGATGATCCAGACCGCGTGAATGATGCCCGGAATGTAGCCCAGCAGCGTCAGCAGAATGTTCAACCAGAAGGCGCCAGCGAAGCCGACTTGCAGGAATACCCCCAGCGGAGGCAGAAGTATCGCGATGATGATTCGAATCAGGTCCATCTTGGGTCCCCTAAGGTCTGGTTCTGGCTGAAAGCCTACTGTGAATCGACCCGATCAGACCCTGGGGGTTCCTTTGGCGATGGCCCGCCACCGGGCTCTGAAGACGTGGAAACGAGCGGCAGCCATTGCCGCCAGGCGGCGCTTACCGCAACCGGTAGCGGGCGATCGCCCCGCGCGTGTTCATCACCAGACAGCCCGCCCGCGCCCCTAACGGCCGGCCGGCGGTGATCCGGAGCGCCCCTCGCGCTTGCGCCGAATGTTGATCCACGACAGCACAGCCAGTGCCAGCATCAGACCAGCTATATTGAAGTTGCCCACCAGCAGATAGCCCAGACCCGCCAGCGAGCAGGCCACAAGGCCGACCCAGCGTACATAGCCCATCATGGTGCGCACCGCCCCGCCGACGCGGTCGTCTTGCGGCGGCATCAGTGCGACCCCGCACGCATGCGCTCGAATTCCTTGGCATCGTGGCTGCAGAACAGCGTCACCTCGCCCTTGTGCTCCATCGACAGGGTCCAGAGCCGATGCTGATTGGCCAGGCGCGCCGGGCGGTCGACTTCCATCATGCGCTGATAGAGGCGTAGCCCCGGGGTGCAGTGGCGCTCGTTCTGGCCCACTTCGTCGCGATAGAAATAGGCATCGCCGGCGTGCAGCAACCAACCGTCGCCACTCTGCAGCGCGACGCCTGCGTGGCCGTGCGTGTGGCCAGTCAACGGGATTAGCAGGATCTCCGGCGGCAGTCCGCGCATTTCCCGGACCGCCTGAAAGCCGAACCAGGTATCGCCACCCGGCTGGTAGAACTGCCAGTTGCGCACCTCGTCCCATTGCTTGTGGCGATAACGCTGGTGGCCGATAAAGCTATGGGTCGAACGCGCCGCGTCGATTTCCCGCTGCAACACATGAACCTGCGCCTCGGGAAAATCCTCCAGCCCACCGGCGTGATCGAAGTCCAGGTGCGTCAGGAGAATATGTCGGACGTCTCCCGGATCGAAACCCAGCTGGCGTATCTGCTCCAGCGCCGTGAGGTGGCGTTCGAATTTGACGTTATTGAGCGCGATGAAGAAAGAACTGAGGCGCTTGCGCGGCTCCAGTACATCGCAGCTGCCGAAACCGGTGTCGACCAGCACCAGGCCGTGCTGCTCGGTCTCGATCAACAGACAGTGGCACACCAGACTGGCCGTCAGCCCTTGGCTGAAACCGTCGAACAACCGCCCACCCAGCGGGCACATGCAGCCACAGTTGAGATGATGAATACGCATGGACACTCCTCATGGCCGAGCCGGCGGGACACTTCGTGCGCAACGACCTTCTTCTGAATTGTGAGGCCCGATAGCGCGATAGAGTTCAGGCCGTTTCCATTCGGCCGGCAAATGATTCGCCCGCACGACAGGGGCCCCGCGCCAGCTGAACTATCCTCTCTGGTACTGCCGCGTCACCGTCTCGCCAATCGCCGCTCTGGGAGGACCTCGCCCATGCGCCACCGCCGCTTTGATCAACTGGCAGGACTGCTGTCGTTGCTGCTGATCGCGTGGCTGGGGTGCGTCGGCATGGCCCTGGCTGCTGCGCCAGTGACCGTCCTGCGGGTCGATGGGGTGATCGGGCCGGCCAGTGCCGACTACCTCGTCAGAGGCATACACCGCGCCGCGCAAACCGACGCACAGCTGTTGGTGCTGCAGCTCGACACGCCCGGCGGCCTGGACAGCTCGATGCGCGCGATCATCAAGGAAATCCTCGCCAGCCCCGTGCCGATCGCCACCCATGTCACGCCCAGCGGCGCACGCGCGGCCAGTGCCGGGACCTACATGCTCTATGCCAGCCATGTCGCCGCGATGAGTCCGGGCACCAACCTCGGCGCCGCCACCCCCGTGCAAATTGGCGGTGCGCCCGGCGCGCCGCCCGATAAACAACCGGATAAGCAAGCGCCGGAAAGCGAGGGCGGCGGCGATGCCATGAGCCGCAAGCAAGTCAACGATGCGGCCGCCTACATTCGCGGCCTGGCGCAATTGCGCGGACGCAACGCCGAATGGGCCGAGCAGGCGGTGCGCGAGGCGGTCAGCCTGTCGGCCAACGAAGCGTTGGACCTCGACGTGGTCGACTATCTCGCAACCGATCTTGCAGACCTGCTTGCCCAACTCGATGGCAAGACCCTTCTGACCCGTACGGGAGAACGAACGCTGCACACGACCAACGCCACCCTCGATCACTACGATCCGGACTGGCGAGTGCGCCTGCTGGCGGTGATCACCAACCCCAGCGTGGCGCTGATCCTGATGATGGTCGGTATCTACGGCCTGATATTCGAGTTCTCCAACCCGGGCACCGGCGGTGGCGGCGTGATCGGCGGTATCTGCCTGTTGCTGGCGTTGTACTCGCTGCAGCTGTTACCGGTGAACTACGCCGGCGTGGCGCTGATCCTGCTGGGGTTGGGCTTCATGATCGCCGAGGCCTTCCTACCCAGTTTCGGCGTGCTCGGCCTGGGCGGCGTGGTCGCCTTCGTCACCGGTGCGGTAATCCTGTTCGACACCGATGTACCGGGCTACGGCATTCCGCTGGCCTTGATCGGCACGCTGGCCGTAGTCAGCGCGCTGTTGGTGTTCGCCATCGTCAGCATGGCGCTCAAGGCACGCCGGCGACGCCTGGTCAGCGGCGACGCCGGGCTGGTCGGCAGCCTGGCGCCAGTGACGCGCATCGACGCGGCCGACCCCGCTTGCGGCTGGGTGCAGCTGCAGGGTGAACACTGGCGGGTGGTAAGCCCGGTGCCATTACATCCCGGTCAACAGGTGCGCGTCATCGCAAGGCGCGGGCTGCAACTGGACGTTACTGCGGCCGATGCGCCGCCCATCGAGAAGAGGTGAATCATGGGGTTTGAATTGAGCTTTATCGCGGTATTGGTACTCGTGATCGCCTTGCTGGCATCGACCTTTCGCATCCTTCGTGAATACGAACGTGGCGTAGTGTTCCAGCTGGGTCGCTTCTGGAGGGTCAAGGGACCAGGACTGATTCTGGTCATTCCAGGCATTCAACAGATGGTCCGGGTGGACCTGCGCACCCTGGTGCTGGACGTGCCGACCCAGGACGTGATCTCCCGGGATAACGTGTCGGTGAAGGTCAATGCCGTGGTCTATTACCGCGTGCTGGACGCCGAGAAAGCCATCATCCAGGTCGAGGACTACCATTCGGCCACCAGCCAGCTGGCCCAGACCACCTTGCGCGCGGTACTGGGCAAGCACGATCTGGACGACATGCTGGCCGAGCGCGAGCAGCTCAACAACGACATTCAACAAGTCCTCGACGCCCAGACCGACGCCTGGGGCATCAAAGTGGCGAACGTCGAGATCAAGCATGTGGACCTCGACGAGTCGATGATCCGTGCCATCGCGCGCCAGGCCGAAGCGGAACGCGAGCGGCGCGCCAAGGTCATTCATGCAGAGGGTGAATTGCAGGCGTCGGAGAAACTGATGCAGGCCGCCGAGATGCTCGGTCGCCAATCCGGCGCCATGCAGCTGCGTTACATGCAGACGCTGAGCAACATTGCCGGTGACAAAAACTCGACCATCGTCTTCCCGTTGCCCATGGAACTGCTGCAAGGCCTGGGCAACCTCACCAAGAAATCCGAGTAGAACGCCCATGCGCATGCGCCCAGTAGTACCCGTTGCACCTCTGCTATCGGTCGTCCTGCTCATATTGAGCCTGGCCGGCTGCGCCGTTTTCAGTCAGCGCGACCCGCTCAATGTCCAGGTTGCCGGTATCCAGCCCTTGCCCGGCGAAGGCCTGGAGCTGCGCATGGACGTCAAGCTGCGTATTCAGAATCCCAACGACATGGCGCTCGACTACAACGGCGTAGCGCTCGACCTGGAAGTCAATGGCCGGCGTCTGGCCAGCGGCGTCAGTAACGCGAGCGGCAGCGTGCCGCGCTTCGGCGAAACGGTGCTGAGCGTACCGGTGACAATTTCCGCTTTCTCGGCAGCGCGCCAGGCGTTGGGGCTGGCCGAGAACATCGGCATGGACGAAGTGCCCTACGTGCTGCGGGGTAAGCTGGCCGGCGGCCTGTTCGGCACCCAGCGCTTCGTCGAGAAAGGCAGCCTGGACCTCAACGGCATCCTGACCGGCCCCTACCGCCGCAATCCATAAGGGCATCCATCGACCGGCCATGCAGTAGCCAGCATGTCGGAAGTATCTGGCCGGGCGCCGCCCAGAATTAATCCACTGCCCAATCCGCCCGGCATCGACCGGCCCGGCAGCGGTGGGCCTCGTGGTTCGGGTCGTCCTGCATCAGCTTGCGGGTCACGCCATTGGTCCAGCCGAAACCGTCCTGCAAAGGGTATTCACCACCACAGGCATGCTCGGCGCTGGGCCGCAACACATACTTCTCCACCAGCTTGCTGTCGCGCTCGAACAGCAGCGAGACGACACTCAGCCACCGCTCCTCGATCTGCAGCGCCAGCGCCTTGTGACCGTAGTGCTGCAACCCGCGAATGCCCATCCATTGCAGCGGCGCCCAGCCGTTGGGACGGTCCCACTGCTCACCGCTGCCGGCAATGTCGGTGGTCGACAGCCCGCCAGGCGCCAGGAGCCGTTCACGGACGATGTCGGCCACCCGCCCCGCCTGCTCGTCACTGGCCAGCCGCAGGAACAGCGGCGTCAGAGTAGCGGCGGTAAGGTTGGTGCGCGGCTGTTGCAGCGTCCAGTCGTAGTCGAAATAGGCGCCGTCCCGATCGTTCCACAGATACAGGTTGATCGCCGTCAGGCGCGCATTGGCGCGCTGGCGGAACGCTTCGGCACACTCATGCCGGCCTTTCTGATCACTGAGACGGGCAATCTGACATTCGACCTTGTGCAGAAAGCTGTTCAGGTCCACCGGAATGATGTTGGTGGTGCGAATGCTCGACAGGCGCTGTGGGTCGCCCAGCCAGCGCGAGCTGAAATCCCAGCCCGACTCGGCACCGGCGCGCAGGTCGCGATAGACCTCGTGCGCCGGCCGGCTCGATGAGCGCGCGGTTTCCACGTCTTCGAGATAGGACTCCTCGCGGGGGGTGTCGCGTTCGTCCCAGTATCGGTTGAGCACGCTGCCGTCGGGCAGGCAAACACAGCGCCGATGGGCCTCACCGGGGCGCAAGTGTTCGCTGCCCTCGGTCCAGAAGGCGTATTCCTTACGCAGTTGCGGCAGGTAATCGCTGGCGCGATGCACACCGGTGTCCTCGAAAAGATCAATCATCAGCGCGAAAACCGGCGGCTGCGAGCGGCTCAGGTAATAGGACCGATTGCCGTTGGGCACATGGCCGTAGGTGTCGATCAGGTAGGCGAAGTTGTCGGCCATCGACCGCAGCAGTTCGCAATGCCCGCTCTCGTCCAGGCCAAGCATGGTGAAGTAGGAATCCCAGTAGTACATCTCGGTGAAACGACCGCCCGGCACGACGTAATCGTGCGGCAAGGGCAACAGTGACGAAAATTCCGGGTGCTGCCGCGGCCGACGGGTCAGCACCGGCCAGAGCCGGTCGATGTGCTCGGCCAGGCTGTCGTCGGGGTTGGCCACGAACTCCGTTGGCGCTATTTCGTAGACCTCGAAATGTTCCAGCACGAAGGCTTTCAGGTCGAAACCGGGCTCGTCGCTACGAGCCCGATAGCGGTCTAGAATCCGCTCCGGATGCTGGCGTGGCGCGCAGTCGACAAAGGTCTTGCTGTCAGGAAATACACGCTGCGTTTGCACCGCCACGAACAATTCCTGATAACGGTCCGCGGGTGTCAGGGTATCGGCATCAGAAACCGCATGAGTGTCGTAATCGAAAGGGCTCAGATCGGTGTCGGTCATTGCTCGGTGTAACTCCACAGCAGTCCGCCATCAACCACCAGTGTAGTACCGGTGATGTAATCGGCCTCGTCCGAGGCAAGAAAGGCCACGGCACCGGCCACGTCGCGTGGCTGGCCGAGGCGGCCGGCGGGAATGTTGTTCAGCAGGCCGGCCAGCTTCTCCGGCTGGTTCATCAGGGCTCGGTTGATCGGCGTCTCGATCGCACCCGGCGCGACGTTATTGACGGTGATCCCCAGCGGCGCCAGCTCGATCGCCAGGTTGCGCATGAGCATCTTCAGCCCGCCCTTGCTGAGGCAGTAGCCGGTGAAGTTTGGAAACGGCAGCTCCTCGTGCACCGAGCTGTTGTTGATGATCCGCCCGCCCCGGCCGGTGTCGCGTAGATGCCGCGCGAACGCCTGAGCGAGAAAAAACGGCCCGCGCAGATTGACGTTGAGCACCAGGTCGTAATCGCCTTCGCCCGCATCGAGAAAGGGGCTGTGCCGCTGCACCCCAGCGTTGTTGACCAGAATATCGAGACGGCCCATCTGCTCGATCGCCTGCGCCACCAGCCGCTGGCACTCGGCGACCACCCCGACATCGGTCGCAATGAAACAGGCATGGCGACCCAGCGCGCGAACCTGCTCGAGAGTTTCCCGGGATTCGTCGTCATCGTGCCGGCCATTGATGACCAGATCGGCCCCCTCCTCGGCCAGGCGCACGGCGATGCCACGGCCGATGCCCTGGGAGCTTCCGGTGACCAGCGCGACCTTGTTCTGCAGTTTCATCGAATACCTCGTGTGGCTGTCGGGTCGCCGCAGCGACCCACTTGGTCGTCATCTTGAGACGGGCTGTCGCCGGCCGCGTTCAACCGGCCTGCAGGCGACGCGCTCACGACAGTGCAGAACAGCCACAACGGCAGACAAATCCCTTCGCACAGGCGCAAAATAGCCGGCTCTCCGCTGCTGCGTTCCGGGACATCCATGGCCACTGCCGATCTGCGTAAAGGGTATCTGCTGGGTCTGACGACCTTCTCCATCTGGGGCCTGTTCCCGCTCTACTTCAAGTCCATCGAACAGTATGCGGCGCTGGAAATCGTCACTCAGCGTGCCATCTGGTCGGCCTTGTTCGGCACGCTGGTACTCATGTTGTGGCGCCATCCGGGCTGGTGGCAGGACCTGCTTGCACATCCCCGGCGGATTGGCGTGCTGATGATTTCCAGCGTGCTGATCGCATCCAACTGGCTGATCTACGTCTGGGCGGTGAACCACAACCACATGCTCGAAGCGAGCCTGGGCTACTACATCAACCCGCTGGTCAATGTGCTGCTCGGGTTGATCGTGCTGCGCGAACGGTTGCGTCCGCTGCAATGGCTGGCCGTGGCGATGGCGGCGGTTGGGGTGGCGCTGCAGCTGATCACGCTCGGCGATTTTCCCTGGATATCCATCGCCCTGGCGCTGAGCTTCGGTAGCTATGGCTTGCTGCGCAAGCAAGCGCCGGTGGCGGCGCTGCCGGGCCTGGTGGTGGAAACCTGGCTGCTGTTGCCGATCGCCCTGGGCTGGCTGTTGTTTTTCGGCAGCGGACCAAGCACCGAGTGGTCGTTCTGGACCGAGCCGGGAGCGCTCTGGCTGGTTGCGGCCGGGCCGGTGACGCTGTTGCCGCTGCTGTGCTTCAACGCCGCCGCGCGCCACCTGCCCTATTCGACGCTGGGGTTCCTGCAGTACATCACGCCGACCCTGCTGTTGGTGCTGGCGGTGTGGGTGTTCAACGAGCCCTTCCCCGCTGACCGCCAGCTCGCCTTCATCTGGATTTGGGCAGGCCTGGCGGTGTACAGCTATGACGCCTGGCGGCTGATGCGCAAGGGGCCCGTGGCCTGAGGGCGGGAATGCTCACTCGGCCGGCTGCAGCTTCAGCTCCACCATCAACTCATCGGCCAGGGTTTCCAGGTGCTGCTGGAGCTCATCGAGGGACAGTTCGACCGGCACCGCCAGGCGCGCATCTGCATGAAACAGCAGCTCGTTGGTCATTGGCGCGGGCAGAACATCGGTGTTCAGGCTTTCCACATTGATGCCGTGCCCCGCCAGCAGACGGGTGATGTCACGCACGATACCTGCACGGTCGTTGCCCACCAGCCGCAGCTGGATCATCTGCCAGCTGCGTTCGGGTAGCTCGCCGCTACGGGCGAATACCACGCGAATCCCCTGACGCTCCAGTTGCTGCAACGCGTCGGTCAGCCCGGCCTGAGCGTCCTTCGGTACCGCGACCCGCAAAATCCCGGCGAACTGGCCAGCCATGCGCGACATGCGACTGTCCAGCCAGTTGCCGCCATGCTCGGCGATGCACTTGGCCACGCGCTCGACCAGCCCAGGCTGATCTTCGGCAATGACGGTTAGGACGAGATGATCCATCGGTGACTCCTCAATAGTGTGTACGCCGGCCGGAGCTGATCGTGCGCATGATGACGTTATGGACCGTACCAGCGGCATCCGGCTCCATAGGTATAGAACAAACTGCCGGCCCATCGTACTCAATGGCCTATCGACTTGCGGGCCTCGGCCGCGCCAATCGCAGCGGACTGATTTTCCGACCGGCTTCATGTAGTATCCGCCGACCCGGACTACAAGACCCCTATCGTCCGTGTCGGATAGAAAGAACCAAGTGAGGCGAGAGATGACTGAGCGCGTTGAAGTCGGTGGCCTGCAGGTCGCCAAAGTCCTGTACGACTTCGTGAACAACGAAGCGATTCCTGGTACTGGCGTTGATGCCGATGCCTTCTGGGCCGGCGCTTCCAGCGTCATCCACGACCTGGCGCCGAAGAACCGCGAGCTGCTGGCCAAACGTGACGACCTGCAGGCGCAGATCGATGCCTGGCACCAGGCCCGTGCCGGTCAGGCCCACGATGCAGTGGCCTACAAAGCCTTCCTGCAGGACATCGGTTACCTGCTACCGGAAGCCGAAGACTTCCAGGCCACTACACAGAACGTCGACGAAGAAATCGCCCGCATGGCCGGCCCGCAGCTGGTGGTGCCGATCATGAATGCGCGCTTCGCCCTGAACGCCGCCAATGCTCGCTGGGGTTCCCTGTACGACGCGCTTTACGGCACCGACGCCATCTCTGAAGACGATGGCGCGAGCAAAGGCCCGGGCTACAACGAAGTCCGCGGCAACAAGGTCATCGCCTACGCGCGCGCCTTTCTCGATCAAGCCGCTCCGCTGGAAACCGGCTCGCACGCCAACTCCACCAGCTACCGCATCGAAGGCGGCAAACTGGTCGTCGCGCTGAAAGACGGGACCAGCACCGGCCTGCAGACGCCCGCCCAGCTGCGCGGCTTCCAGGGTGACGCCCACGCACCAATTGCCGTGCTGCTCAAGCACAACGGCATCCACTTCGAAATCCAGATCGATCCGTCCAGCCCCATCGGCCAGACCGATGCGGCCGGCGTCAAAGACGTGCTGATGGAATCGGCGCTCACCACCATCATGGACTGCGAAGACTCCATTGCTGCGGTCGATGCCGACGACAAGACAGTTGTCTACCGCAACTGGCTCGGCCTGATGAAGGGCGATTTGGTCGAGGAGCTGGACAAGGGCGGCAAGCGGATCACCCGCGCCATGAACCCGGACCGCGTCTACACCCAGGCCGACGGCAGCGGTGAATTGACCCTACATGGCCGCTCGCTGCTGTTCATCCGCAACGTCGGTCACCTGATGACCAACGACGCCATCCTCGACAAGGATGGTAACGAAGTGCCGGAAGGCATCATGGACGGCCTGTTCACCGGCCTGGCCGCGATGCACAACCTCAAGGGCAACACCACCCGCGCCAACAGCCGCACAGGTTCGATGTACATCGTCAAACCAAAGATGCATGGCCCGGAAGAAGTCGCCTTCGCCACCGAACTGTTCGGCCGCGTCGAAGACGTGCTCGGCCTGCCGCGCAATACCTTGAAAGTCGGCATCATGGACGAGGAGCGCCGCACCACGGTCAACCTCAAGGCCTGCATCAAGGAAGCGCGCGAGCGCGTGGTGTTCATCAACACCGGCTTCCTCGACCGTACCGGCGACGAGATCCACACCTCCATGGAAGCCGGCCCGGTCGTTCGCAAGGCGGCGATGAAGGCCGAGAAGTGGATCGGCTCCTACGAGAACAACAACGTCGACGTCGGCCTGGCGTGCGGCCTGCAGGGCAAGGCGCAGATCGGCAAAGGCATGTGGGCCATGCCCGACCTGATGGCGAGCATGCTCGAGCAGAAGATCGGCCATCCCATGGCCGGCGCCAACACCGCGTGGGTCCCCTCGCCCACCGCCGCGACGCTGCACGCCATGCACTACCACAAGGTCGACGTGTTCGCCCGTCAGGCCGAACTGGCCAAGCGCGAAAAAGCTTCGGTCGACGACATCCTCACCATTCCGCTGGCACCAAGCACCAACTGGAGCGAAGAAGACAAGCGCAACGAGCTGGACAACAACGCTCAGGGTATCCTCGGCTACGTGGTCCGCTGGATCGACGCCGGCGTCGGTTGCTCGAAGGTGCCGGACATTAATGACATCGCACTGATGGAAGACCGCGCCACCCTGCGTATTTCCAGCCAGCACATGGCCAACTGGCTGCGTCATGGTGTAGTGACAAAGGATCAGGTAGTCGAAAGCCTCAAGCGCATGGCGCCGGTTGTGGATCGCCAAAACGCGGGTGACCCGACCTACCGCCCGTTGGCCCCAGACTTCGATAACAATGTCGCCTTCCAAGCCGCGCTGGAGCTGGTGCTAGAAGGTACCAAGCAGCCCAACGGCTACACCGAGCCGGTGCTGCACCGCCGCCGTCGCGAGTTCAAGGCCAAGAACGGCCTGTAAGCCGAAGACCAGCCGCAAATCGACCGCCCTACGGGGCGGTTTTTTTATGTCTGAATTCCGCTGAGCGACGTTCAAGTTCGGCATTCGCCAACCGATAACGTGACCGCCTTGGCAAATCCAGTCACACTTTATCCGACAGGTGGCACTGCGCCATCAATCACCATCTCGTAGTATCCGCCGCCCGCCGTGGAGTCGATGCATGTTCAAGAATTTCTCGCTGACCGCAAAGCTGTCACTGGTCCCCGCCGTCGCGCTGCTCGGGCTCGTTTTGTACGTCGGCTACACCTCGCTACAGCTGTCGGCAACCGACTCGCGGCTGGTGACGCTGGAAACACAGAGCTATCCGACACTCGAAAAAGCCGATGCGGTGATCTTCCAGTTCTCGCGTATTCCCGGCCTGCTGAACAACGCCGTAGCCGCGGGCGAGCCAGGCATCCTTGACGAAGCCCGGGAAGTGCTTGGCGAGATCGATAGGCAGCAACAGGCGCTCGCCACCCTGTTGGTCAGCCAGCCGCAACGGCGACAGGCGCTCGACAACTGGCGCAATGCGGTTACGGCCTATGCGGATAACGCGCTTGGCGCATCGACGAAACTGATCAGCGGCAGCGCTTCGTTCGACGACCTGCGCCCGAGCCTCGATCGCATGGCAAGTGACCTGGCCCAAGCGCAGAAGCAGGCCACTGATTTTCGTGCGGGCGCCTATGCCGACTTCCAACAGACCCTTGCCGAGACCCGCGAAGCGAACGAAAGCACCACTCGCCTGGGCATCATCTTGTCCCTCGTACTCATCGTGGTGGTCAGCCTCGGTGCCTGGCTGGTGATTCGCAGCGTGATGGCCAACGTGCGCGGCGTGATCGCCTCCCTGCAGTCCATTGCCCGTGGCGATGGCGACCTGACGCAGCGCGTGAATGTTAAGTCCAATGATGAAATCGGCGCGATGATCGAGCTGTTCAATGGTTTTCTCGACAAGCTACAGCACACCATTCGCCAGATCATCGAGGCCGCCAGCCCTCTCGGCCAGGTGTCGAAGGAGCTGTACAACCTGACCCAGGGCTCGGAAGAAAACGCCAAGTCGCAGCAGCATCACACCGACTCGATCACCCGCGACATCCTCACCATGACCGGCAGCATTCAGGAAGTAGCGCAGCGCTCGCAACAGGCTTCCGATGAGGCCAACTCCGCTGCCCGACAAGCCGCCACTGCGCGCGAGCACGTCGGCAGCCTGTCCAGTGGGATCAGCGATCTGGGCAACAGCGTGATGAGCGCCGTGAAGGCCATGGAACAGCTGGAAGAAGAAACCCAGGAAGTCGGCTCGGTGCTCACGGTGATCCGCAGCATCGCCGAACAGACCAACCTGCTCGCCCTCAACGCCGCCATCGAAGCCGCCCGCGCCGGCGAACAGGGCCGTGGCTTTGCCGTGGTCGCCGATGAGGTGCGCAACCTGGCGCAGAAGACCGCCGCCTCCACCGCCGAGATCCAGCAGATCATCCAGCGCCTGCAAAGCAGCGCCAACACCGTGCTCAATGTCATGAACAGCAATGGCGAGAAATCACGCGCCAGCATCGAGCGCTCGGTCGAAGCGACCCAGCTGCTCGAGACCATCGCCCGCACCGTCAACCAGATCGACGAACTCAACGCCGGCATCGCCCAGTTCACTCAGGAGCAGATCGGCCTGTCGAGTTCCATTCAACAAGAAACCCAAGTGTTGCAGCAGGACGCGCAAGCAACCGCAAACGGCGCCGAAGCCACCGCCCGGCTGGGCGAGCAACTGGTCAGCACGGGCGATCACCTGCGTGCGGCCACGGCCCAATTCCGCGTTTAAATTGCTTTAGGAGCATCCTGATGACCGCAGTACGTGTTATCGGCCTGGCAGCCGCCTGCCTGGCAACCACCCCAGCCTTTGCCCTTGAACAGGGCGAGCATCGCTTCAACGGTTTCGGCACCGTCGGATTCACCCATCTGGGTGGTGAAGACGAAGGCCGCAGCTATGGCGTGCAAGGTCAGACCAACGATTCCTGGCGCGGCGACCAGTTGTCCAAGTTCGGCGCACAGCTGAGCTATGGCGTCACCGACACCGTCGGCGTGACCGTTCAGGCCACCGCCAAGGCGCAGCAGGATGAATGGAAAGCCAATCTGGAGTGGGCCTATCTCTCCTGGCAGACCACCGACCAGCTGATGCTCCGCGCCGGCCGCCTGCGCAGCCCGGTCTACATGTATTCCGAAAGCCTCGATGTCGGCTACAGCTATCCTTGGCTGCGCCTGCCCGATGAGGTCTACAGCCAGGTCCAGGTGACCAACTACGAAGGCGTCGATGCGGTCTACACCGTGCCGCTGTCCTACGGCTCGGTGACTTTCCAGGTGGCTGGCGGTCAGGCGAAGAACCGTGACTACTACGCCTACGACGAGCAGTTCGATATCGACTACGGCAAGCTGTTCGGCGCCAGCGTAAGCCTGGCGACCAACGATTTCGGCACGCTGCGCATCGGTTACGTCGAAGCGGATATCAAGACCGATATCGTTGGGAACGTGGTTAGCATTCTGCCGCAGCCTTTTGGTCCGGGCGTGGGCGTCGCCGAGCAGCGCTCGCTGCTGGCCCTTGACAAAGAGAAAGGCAAGTTCACCTCCATCGGCTACCAGTACGATAACGGCACCTGGATCAGCAGCAACGAGTGGACTTCGCGCATGATCGAGAATGACGGTATGGCATCCATCGACTCCTTCTACCTGATGGGTGGCCGTCGCTTTGGTGATTTCCTGCCACACGTGACTTACGCGCAGTTGGACGACAATGGCGGCCGTCAGAGCTCTTGGACGCTTGGCCTCAATTACCAGGCTGCCCCGACCGTAGTGGTTAAAGGCGAGTACAAGCGCGTCGATACCCAAAATGGCTATGACGGCGTCTTTACCCGCAATGCTCAAGAACTCTACGAAAACGAGGTTTTCGATCGCACCGGTTTGGCTGGCGCCCCGGCCCGCAACTACGACGGCGATATCGTTTCCGTCGGCGTCGATTTCGTATTCTGAGGAGCGTCCAGATGAAAGTATTCCTTCGCATCCTCGGCAGCGCAGCACTGCTGGGCATGATCTCCATGGCCCAAGCCGAAGTTGCCGTAATCGTCAATCCAGGCGCGACCAAGGCGCCCTCGCAGTCCGAGGTCGCCAACATCTTCCTGGGCAAAGACAAGTCCATGAAAGGCGTCGACCTCAAGGACTGGACGCCGGCCAAGGAGAGCTTCTACTCCGCGGTTACCAGCAAGAATGAATCGCAGCTGAAGTCGTACTGGTCGGGCCTGGTGTTCACCGGCAAGGGCCAGCCGATGTCCAGTGTCGCTGACGACGCGGCGATGATTGCCAAGGTTGCCGCCGAAGCAGACACCATCGGCTACGTTGACAGCGCCGCGGTCACCGATTCGGTCAAGGTACTGTTTACCCTGCCGTGATCTGACGTCGCTTTGAAAAAACCGCCTTCCAGGCGGTTTTTTTTTGCAAATATCCGGCATCCCTGGGCGAAACAACTGATGCCCGTCCGCCCGGCCGCGCTGGCCGCGACTAGACTTACGTCCAATGTGCCCATCCGGCCCCGCAGCCCACCATTGGCCGCAAAATTGGAAGCGAACCATGAGCAAAGCCGATGCTTTCGCCGAGGCAGGCAAGACTGCCGTCTTGCAGAACATCCACGGGACCATGGAATTTCTGCGTAAGTACCCGCCGTTCAATCAGATGGAGCCGGGGCATCTCGCCTATCTGGTCGAGAATTGCCAGCTGCGGTTCTACAGTGAAGGTGACTGCATCATTTCGCCAGACGATGGCGTGGTCGAGCACTTCTACATCATCAAGCAGGGCCGCGTGCATGGTCAGCGTCCGCACACCAGCAAGCGCGGCACCGACACCACCTTCGAAGTGATCGTCGGCGAATGCTTCCCGATGGCGGCATTGATGGGCGAGCGCGCCACCCGTACTGGACATTTCGCCGCGGAAGACACCTTCTGCTTTCTACTGAACAAACCGGCGTTCATCAAACTGGTGTCCAAGTCCGCCGCGTTCCGCGATTTCGCCATGCGTGGAGTAAGTAGCCTGCTCGACCTGGTTAACCAGCAGGCACAGATGCGCGCGGTGGAAAGCCTCGGCGCGCAGTATTCGCTGGATACCCGTATCGGCGAGCTGGCGTTGCACCATCCAGTCTCCTGTCTGCCGGCCATGCCGTTACCCGAAGCGGTTGGCCTGATGAACGACAGTAATGTCGGCAGCATCGTGATCACCGATGAAGCCATGCGCCCGCAAGGCATCTTTACCTTGCGCGACCTCCGGCGCGTGATCGCCACCGGCACCACAGAGCTATCGGCGCCTATCTCTCGATTCATGACGCCAGACCCCTTCCATCTGCCGCCGGACGCCAGCGCATTCGATGCGGCGATCGCCATGACCGAACGACATATTGCCCACGTCTGTATCGTCGAAAACGGGCTGCTGTGCGGCGTCATTTCCGAACGCGATCTGTTCTCGCTGCAGCGCGTCGATCTGGTGCATCTCGCACAGGCGATATCTCACGCCGACAGCGTCGAGACGCTGGTGATCATCCGCAGCCGTATCCTGCAACTGGTCGACAACATGCTGGCGCACGGCGCCTCCTCGACGCAGATCACTCATATCATCACCTTGCTCAACGACCATACCGTCTGCCGGGTGATCGAGCTGGCGATCGAAGCGCTCGGTGACCCGGAGATTCCGTTTACCTGGCTGTGCTTCGGCAGCGAAGGCCGCCGGGAACAGACGCTTCATACCGATCAGGACAACGGCATCCTGTTCGAGGCCGCCGATGGCGCCGAAGCCGCGCATATCCGCGGGCGCCTGCTGCCGCTCGCCGAGCGTATCAACCAGGACCTGGACACCTGCGGCTTCACCCTGTGCAAGGGCAACATCATGGCCAGCAATCCTCAGCTGTGCCTCTCAAGGCAGGAGTGGCAGCGCCGCTTCAGCTCGTTTATTCGAGAGTCGACGCCGGAAAACCTGCTCAGCAGCACCATCTATTTCGATCTGCGGGCCGTCTGGGGACCGTGTGACGGTTACGAGCAGTTGCGTCACGATTTGCTCGAGGAGATCGGAGAGAACCGTCTGTTCCAGCGCATGCTCGCCGACAATGCCTTGCGCCATCGTCCACCGGTGGGCCGCTTCCGCGATTTCGTGGTGACCCGCAAGGGCGAGGGCAAACCGACCCTGGACCTCAAGGTGCAAGGCCTGACGCCCTTCGTCGACGGTGCACGCCTGCTCGCACTGGGTCACGGCATCGCCACCTGCAATACCCTCGATCGGCTGCGCCAGTTGGTCGAAAAAGACGTTATCGACGAAAAGGATGGCGCGGCCTATGAAGAGGCCTACCATTTCATTCAGCAGACGCGCATGCAGCAGCACCAGCAGCAGGCTCGCGACGGACAGCCCTACTCCAACCGGCTCGACCCGGATAGCCTCAATCATTTGGATCGACGTATCCTGCGCGAATCCTTCCGCCAGGCCCAGCGCCTGCAAAGCAGTCTGGCTCTGCGCTATCAGTTATGAATATGCCCTGGTTCAAACGACGCGGACCCGTCCTCGGACTGGAGCAACTGCAACGATGCGAGCGGCTGCCCGAACCGGCGGCGCTCGGCACCTGTCCGCTTCGAGAACAGCGTCTGGTGGTGCTGGATGTTGAAACCAGTGGCCTGGACATGCGCCGCGACATCGTCCTGTCCATCGGCGCGGTGGTAATCGAGGACGGCGCCATCGACCTGGGCGATCAGTTTCAGTCAACCCTGCTGCGGCCGGCGCAGAAGATCAGCGAAAGCGTGTTGATCCATGGCATCGCCCCTAGCGAACTGGAGGCCGGTGACGATCCGGTCGAGGCGCTGCTGGATTTCATGGAGTTCGTAGGCGACAGCCCGATCCTGGCCTACCACGCCATATTCGACCAGCGCATGCTGGCCCGTGCGCTGAGGCAGACGCTTGGCTACAAGCTGCGCCATCCCTTCATCGACGTGGCCGAAATCGCGCCGATGCTCTGTCCCGACAACCGTCCGCGGCACAATGGCCTGAACGAGTGGTGCAGCCATTTCGGGCTGCAGGTGCTGCAGCGCCATCACGCCAGCGCCGATGCACTGGCCACCGCCGAGCTGGCATTGATCCTTTTCAGCAAGGCGCACAGGCAGGGCGCGGACAGTCTTGTGGCGTTGAACCAGCGCCTGGCCAACTGGCGACAGCGCCAGCACGCGCGCCTGTGATGTAAACGGCAAACACCGATAGCTCCAGTGCGCATCGCCGCCGCGAGCCGACAATCTGTCGTTGCAGCAATGGCGGCAACTTGCGATCATGCGAATAGTTCTCGTTAGCGGCCAATCCGGCCTTGGAGCTTCGCCTTGTCGGCTGGTGAGTCGCCCAACCAACTCTTCGTGGATTCGCTGTATCGCGATCATCGCGACTGGCTGCTCAGTTGGCTGCGGCGCTATCAGGCCTGTCCGCACCGCGCCGAGGACTTGAGCCAGGACACCTTTCTGCGCTTGCTCAAACGCAATGATCTGCTCGGCGTGCGCGAACCGCGCGCGTTACTGGCGACCATCGCGCGCGGCCTGCTGATCGATCATTTCCGTCGCAGCGCACTGGAACGTGCGTATCTCGATGAGCTGGCGCTTCAGCCGGAAGACACACAGCCCAGCGCCGAAGAGCAACTTCAAGTCATCGAAGCCCTGCGTCAGGTGAACACCCTGCTTGGCCAGCTCTCGGCGAATGCGCGTGCGGCCTTCTTCTACAACCGCCTGGACGGTATGACGCACGGCGAGATCGCTCAGCGTCTCGGCGTTTCGGTCCCTCGCGTGCGGCAATATCTGGCTCAGGCGCTGCGCCAGTGCTACATCGCGGTTTACGGCGAGCCCACATGAACATCGACCGCCAACCGGTATCGAGCCGTGTCCTCGATGAAGCCATCGCCTGGCAACTGCGCCTCGGTGACGAAACGGCTGGCCCCCACGTCAACGCCGAACTCCAGCGCTGGCTGAGCGATAACGCCGAGCATGCCAAAGCCTGGGCACAACTGGGCGGCATCGACCAGCAACTGGGCAGCATCAATTCGCCCAGCGCGCGGCATGCGCTGCAAGTCAGCGCGACGTCCAAGCGACGGCGCACCACCGGTCGCGCCTTTCTCGGTCTGGTCTTGCTCGGCACGGTGGGGGTAGGACTGACACTCCAGTCACAGCCTTTGCCGGTGTGGCTGGCCGATGAGCGCACCGGCAGCGGCGAGCAGCAAAGTCTTACGCTGGCCGACCACAGCCATATCCAGCTGAACAGTCGCAGCGCGCTGGATATCCGCTTCGACGAACATCAGCGCCGGCTGCTGCTTCATCAGGGTGAAATCTTGATCGAAACCGCCTCAGGCAACGATCCGCGACCCTTTATCGTGGAAACCGAGCAGGGCGACCTGCGCGCCCTGGGTACACGTTTCATCGTTCGTCGCGAAAGGGACGCCACCCGCCTGATCGTGCTCCGCTCGGCTGTCGCCGCACTCCCGGGCGGTCTTCAGGCAGGCCGAACCCTGCAAGCGGGCGAGCAGGTGGTGATGTACCGCGACCATCTTGGCGACAGCCAGCAAGCGCCCATTGCGGCGGACGCCTGGAGCCGCGGCATGCTGGTCGTCGAGGATCTGCCATTGAGTGAACTGCTGGCGAAACTGGGCGAGTATCGCCACGGCTATCTCGGCCTCGACCCGAGTCTCGAATCCCTGCGTATCAGTGGCAGCTTTCCCTTGCATGACACCGACCGCGCGTTGGCCGCCCTGCCACCCAGCCTACCGGTACGGATCGAACGGCATACCGATTGGTGGGTAAAGGTGGTGCCGACCGAGTCGGTCGCCCATCCCGGCGAATGATTGCAACACCTCTGCCCAGAAGGTGGTAGCCAGGTGATTCAAAAATATTTTCCTTGGCCTCTATCACTTTTCGATTCTGCTTCGGCTTGATGGATACTGAGACATATTCCTATTCGGGAGTTATTCACAAATGCAGCCGTTTGCTCTTTTCCGCCCTAGTCTTCTCGCCGTTGCCATTGCCATCGCGCCCTTGCCTTTGCTGGCACAGAGCCCCAACGCCGCGACGGTCAATGACGAGGTTCGCGAATACGCTTTGCCGGCCGGACCACTCGGCTCGACACTCAATCGCATCGCCGCGGAAGCGGGGTTGGTACTCAGCATTGATCCCGCACTGACCCGCAATCGCATGGCCGAGCCGGTAAATGGCCGCTTCGATGGCCAGGGTGCCCTGTCGCGAGCCCTGCGCGGCACCGGGCTCGAACTTCGTCAGAGTGCTTCGGGCAGCTTCAGCTTGCAGCAGGCAGCAACCGATGCGATGGCACTGCCGGATGTCACCGTGACGGCAACCGAGGCGCTGGCCGACGGCGGCGAAGAAAGCGGCTATCGCGCCAGCGCCGTGCGAAATGTCGGCGCGCTGGGTGGAATGGAACTTCAGGATGCTCCCTATTCGGTGACGGTGATTTCCTCGGAACTGATGGACAACATCCAGGCCACCTCTAGCGACGACATCTTCAAGCTCAGTCCGACCACGCAGTTCACCTCCCCGACCAGCGCCGGCTACGCCAGCGCGGTGGCTATTCGCGGCTTCAGCGGCGTCGGCAACCTGAGCATCGCCAATGATGGCCTGCGCTTCAGCAACGGCTACGATGGCGGCAACTTCATCGAAGAGATGGAGCGGCTGGAGATCCTCAGCGGTCTGTCCGGCTTCCTCTATGGTCCGGCCAGCCCCGGCGGACTGGTCAATTACGTGCTCAAACGCCCTACTGCCGAGCGTTATAACAGCGTGACCTATGGCACCCCCGGCGGTGACAACCAGTACCTGCATGGCGACTTCGGCGGGCCGATCGACAGCGAAGGTCGCTTCGCCTACCGCGTCAACCTGCTCGCCCAAGATGGTGAAACCGCCATCGACGGACAGGTCGAACGCCGCCACATGGCCAGCGTCGCGCTGGACTGGAACGTCAGCGACGACCTGCTCATCCAGTTCGACGCCTCGCACAAGCAGAGCGAGACGCGCGGCCTGACCAGCTACTGGTACTTCGCCGATCAAGCATTCCGGCCAGATGCAGACGAATTGGAGAACGACGAGCTCTATAGCCAGCGCTGGACCTACAACGACAGCCGCCACGACCGCGTCGGCAGCCGCTTCCAGTGGCGCCTGAGCGACGTGTTCAGCCTGCGCGGCGCGCTCGGTTACAGCCAGTACACGACCGAATACGCCTATACGGGGCCAACCGTGAATTCGGCCGGCGTGTACGGCCAGCCGCTCTACGCTTTCGCCCCAGTGGAAACCGAAGAGACCTCGGGCAACCTGTTCGTCGACGCGGCTTTCGACACCGTGGGCATCGGCCATGAGATGACCTTCGGTTACCAGGGCAACATAGCCCGGGTTCGCTACAACACGGATTACATTCCTTATCCGGGTCCGCAATATGTGTCGGTCACGCCCGAAGTACCCTTCGGCGAGCAGCCGCAGGCCGCCAAACCGGCCTACGACCTTGGCGACGGCGACTACCATCTGGCCAGCCGCAGCCAGTCCGACAGCGTGCTGATCGGCGACGTCATCACCTTCAACGAGCAGTGGTCGACGATCCTTGGCGTGACGCACTCACGCATCAAAACCTTTAGCGACAACTTCGTCTGGGTCGAAGCGTTCGGCTCCGCCCCGGAGATTGAGGGCTATAGCGAAACTAAAACCTCGCCCAACGTCTCGCTCGTCTACAAGCCGGTCGAGTGGCTGACGACGTACGTGACCTACATCGAAGGTCTGCAGACGGGTGGCGTGGCGCCGAGCGGCACGAACAATGCCGGCCAGGCGCTGGCGCCGATCGTCAGCGAACAGTATGAAATCGGCGCGAAAGCCGAGCTCGGCGGTGCGCTATACACCGTTGCGCTGTTCGACATCGAGAAGCCCAACACCTACACCAACGCCGCCAACGTTTTTGTCCAGGACGGCATGCAGAACAACAAGGGCCTGGAGTTCAGCGTAACCGGCAACGTTACCCCAGCGCTGACGCTGGTGGGCGGCGTCACCCTGCTCGATCCGGTCGTAGAAGGCGCGGCGAATGCTGCCAACGACGGCAACCGCCCGGTCGACGTGGCACGACACTTGGCCAAGCTGTACGGTGAATACGCGATCTTTGGCGTACCCGGGCTGACGCTCACCGGTGGCGCCTTTTACACCGGCAAGCAATACACCGACGAGGCCAACGACAATACCATCCCCTCGTTCACCACTTTCGATGTGGGCGGGCGCTATCGCATGGCCTTGGCGGATGAGCGCGCCCTCACTCTGCGCGCCAACCTGAGCAACCTGACCGACGAGGAATACTGGCTGAGCAGCCATTACATTGGGGCACCCCGCACGCTCAAGCTGTCGGCGCAGCTGGAATTCTGATGCGGGCCACTACCATCCGCCGCTGGTCCTTCGTTCATACCTGGACCAGCCTGATCTGCACCCTGTTCCTGCTGATGCTCGCCATCACCGGGTTGCCGCTGATTTTTCACCATGAACTGGAACATCTGCTCGGAGATGCGCCGGAGCTGCGGCAGATGCCCGCCGAGACGCCACATCTGGATCTGCAGCAGCTGGTCAGTGCGGCCGAGCGGCATCGGCCGAACGAAGTGGTGCAATACCTAGGCTGGGAAGATGACGAACCCGCTGGCGTATTCGCGATTACTGCCGCTACGGCGGGCACCGAGCCGAATTCGTCCTACACCTTCATGCTCGATGCGCGCACTGGTGAAGCCCTGGAGATGCCCGCCGCCAATGGAGGGCTGATGATGTTCTTCCTGCGCATGCACGTCGACATGTTCGCCGGGTTGCCGGGCAAGCTTCTGCTGGCGTTCATGGGCATCCTGTTCGTCGTGGCGATCATCTCGGGCGTGGTCCTGTACGCGCCCTTTATGCGGCGTCTGGAATTCGCCCAGGTGCGCCATGATCGCTCCAGCCGGACGCGCTGGCTCGATCTGCACAACCTGATCGGGGTCGTCACGCTCAGCTGGGCGCTGGTGGTGGGCATCACCGGCGTCATCAGCGCGTGCGCCGATCTGCTGATCGAGGCCTGGCGTGCTGAGTCGCTGACGACGATGCTCGAACCCTACCAAGACGCTCCACCACTGACGAGGCGAGCTCCTGCCACTGATCTACTGGAGATCGCCACACAGGCTGCACCGGGTATGCAGCCGGACTTCATCGCCTTCCCCGGCACGCGCTTTTCCAGCGAGCACCACTATTCGGTATTCATGAACGGCAGCAGCCATCTGACCTCACATTTGTTCACGCCGGTACTGATCGATGCGCAAACGCTGGAGGTCACTGCGGTCGGAGACCGCCCGTGGTACATGGACGCGCTGGGGCTGTCCCAACCCCTGCACTTCGGCGACTACGGCGGCCGGCCAATGCAGATTCTCTGGGCCATCCTCGACATACTGACGATCATCGTGCTCGGCAGCGGGCTCTACCTGTGGTGGGTTCGGCGCCGTGGTACCCAGACGGTGGCGCGTGAGGTAACGACATGAGCTGGCGCAAGGCGACGTTCAGGCTACCGGCCGTGATCGCCCTGCTTGGGCTTTCCGGTCTTTTCGCGGCATTGCTGGGCGATGGCTGGTGGGATGCGCTCGCCTGGGTCGGCCTGGGTCTTCCCGCGCTACTGGGTATATGGCCGCTGATCTGCCCCAGAAGGGTCACGACCGATAGCGCGCACGCCCAACGACCCTCAGGCAAATCAATGAGCTGATGCGCCGACCATATTCGGAGAGGCTCGGCTAGCCGGTGCGCACTATGTGCAAGCGCGCGCCGCTACCGGTCCGCCCGGATCGATAATGCTCGATTGTTAACCGCAACCTATGATTGGCCAGCCAGGCAAACGGTCTGGTAAAGCGGCGAATCGACATCCAGCTTGGTCATGGTTTCGAACTTGGCCTGCCCTGCCTCATTTAGCCGGAACATTGTTCTCTCGTTGCAGAGCAACTGATAAGGACCGCTCGTCACTGTGGACATCAGATGCTGCTTCTTGAAGCGATAGAGAACGAAACGAGCAACGCGCCCCTGACTGGTCTCTTCGACCTGGGCATTGGCGCCATCCAGAACCGTATAGCCCAAGGGCATCGGAAACATCATGGTCCAGGGCCGCCACAGCATCTCGCCCTCCTCACTCGCAACCACCACAGCTCCTTCTGGCAGTCGTGCTTGCTTGGTCTCGAACCAGGTGTACTCGTAGTGAATGGTATAGCCGAGCATACCCAGGCCGGCGAAAGCCGGGATGATCCACTTCGGCAATCTCTTGCGAGACAGGTTGCGCAGTAACAGTGCGATGCCTGCGCCCGCCAATGCGGCGACGACTGCAGCGATTAGATGCCAGAACATGTACAGCTTCCTTAAAAAAATCGGGCTTCCAAATGGAAGCCCGACTTGTGCCTCAACCGCGGGTCAGATCCATGATCTGATCGCTGGTTGCATTAGTGATCAAGTGCAGCGCCAGCACCCTTCGGGGTACGAACGCTTTCGACCAGATCCTGAATCGCCTGCGGCGGTGCCTCAGTAGCCATCGATACCGCGTAGGCAACTGCGAAGTTGATGATCGCACCTACTGCGCCAAAGGACAGCGGAGAGATGCCCAGCATCCAGTTGTCAGGCGTATTGGCGAAGGACGCCGTGCCCGGGATGAAGAACCAGCCAAGGTACAGGAAGATGTAGACCAGTGTGCTCACCAGACCTACCACCATGCCTGCTACCGCGCCTTTGCTGTTCACGCGCTTGGAGAAGATACCCATCATCAGCGCCGGGAACAGAGAAGCAGCGGCAATACCGAACGCCAGTGCCACCACCTGTGCCGCGAAGCCCGGTGGATTCAACCCCAGCCAGGTTGCCAAAACAATCGCACAACCCATGGAAATCCGCGCCGCAAGCATTTCGCCTTTTTCGCTGATCTTCGGATTGATGATGTTCTTGATCAGGTCGTGACTGATTGCCGAGGAGATCGCCAGCAACAGACCCGCTGCCGTCGAGAGCGCAGCGGCGATACCACCGGCAGCGATCAAGCCAATGACCCAGCCTGGCAGGTTAGCGATTTCCGGGTTGGCCAGAACAATGATGTCATTGTTGACGGTCAGCTCACTGCCATTCCAGCCACGCTCTTTCGCGGTCGGCGCGAAATCGGCGTTGGTATCGTTATAAAGCTGGATACGACCATCGCTGTTCTTGTCGGCCCACGAGATCAGACCTGTCTCTTCCCACGTCTTCATCCAGTCCGGACGCTCTTCGAAGCGAATCGCTTCGGCTTGCGGGCCTTCTGGGTAGATGGTGTCCAGCAGATTCAGGCGAGCCATGGCGCCCACGGCAGGAGCCGTCAGATACAGCAGCGCAATGAAGACCAGAGTCCAACCGGCAGACCAACGCGCATCAGCCACACGCGGAACGGTGAAGAAACGAATGATGACGTGCGGCAGACCCGCCGTACCGATCATCAGCGACAGGGTGAACAGCACCATGTTCAGCTTGTTGTCGACGTCAGCGGTGAATGCCTGGAAGCCGAGGTCACGCACGACCTGATCCAGCTTGGTCAGCAACGGCACGCCAGACTCGACGTGATCCCCGAACAGACCGAACGCAGGAATAGGGTTGCCCGTCAGTTGCATGGCGATGAACACTGCCGGAATGGTGTAGGCAATGATCAGTACGACGTACTGGGCCACCTGGGTGTAGGTGATGCCCTTCATGCCGCCAAATACCGCGTAGCAGAACACGACGCCTGCCGCGATCCAGATACCGGTGCTGTTGCTCACTTCGAGGAAGCGAGAGAAGGCCACACCGGCGCCCGACATCTGACCGATCACGTAGGTGACGCAGATGAGGATCAGGCAGATGACCGCCACCAGTCGTGCACCACGGCTGTAGAAGCGGTCACCGATGAAGTCCGGTACGGTGAACTTGCCGAACTTGCGCAGGTACGGAGCCAGCAGCATCGCCAGCAGGACGTAACCACCGGTCCAGCCCATCAGATAGGTCGATGTGGCGTAACCACCAGAAGCGATGATACCCGCCATGGAGATGAAGGAAGCCGCGGACATCCAGTCTGCCGCAGTCGCCATCCCGTTGGTCACGGGATGAACACCACCACCGGCGACGTAGAATTCCTTGGTCGATCCAGCGCGAGCCCAATATGCAATACCGAAGTACAGCATGAAGGACGCGCCCACAAATAGCATGTTGATCCAAAATTGACTCATGGCGGGTTACTCCTCAACACCAAATTCTTGATCCAGTTTGTTCATCCGCCACGCATAGAAGAAGATGATCGCCAGGAACGTCAGAATGGAGCCTTGAGTTGCAAACCAGAAGCCCAGGTCCGATCCCCCAACCGGGATACCTGCCAGCAATGGACGCAAGATGATGGCGAAGCCATAAGAAACGAGAGCCCATACCACCAGGCTTATTGTTATCAGGCGAACATTCGCCTTCCAGTACGCTGCAGCATTGTTTTTGTCGTCGTCGGCCATGACGTTCTCCGTCTTATTGTTATTACGGGTAAAGGAAACCACAGCGTGAATCTAGCAAGGAAGCATCACGGAAAGAAAGCCCCGACTTTAGTCTGACGGACGCCTGTATGCCCGTCTTTTAGCCGTCTCCGGACGTTCTTCGGGATGAAATCAGTTGGCAACGAGCAGCTACTGAGCCGTGATGTCGGGGCGCGTTGTGCAATCGGCGAACGTGACGGAGACGGCACCGACAAATAGCCCTCAAAAATGAACGGCTATTTTCGAAACCATGCGAGTCGCAGTCCACCGATACAACCAACTCATTGCACTTGCTAAACAGAGCAAATCATTGCTCCTTTCCTTCCCGTCGAATCAATCCCGACCACCCGATAAAAGCCAGTGGACGTTTTGTTACTGATATACCCATTAATGTTACGAACATAAAAACAGCAGTTCCCTGCAATATATATAGAAGCTACGCGGGAATTAATTGACTGCTTTCCGAATAAGCTCCCAGTTAGATGAAGTGCGTCGCACATTTCACCTTCACGTCTACATCTTCTTTTGCGTAGTCCGCCACGCTGTACTACCGCTTCTTAATCATTTCAGAAGACCGCCACGCAGGATCAGAAGCAAAGCAGCCCGACTCAGTGGTCGGGCTGCAGATGATGTCTGTGCAGAATTTGAACAGGGGCGGCTGTTAACGCTCACCAGGCAGGCTAAAGCGCAGCTGGCGCCAACCTACCGATCACCCTTGCCTGCTATATATACCGGCAGGTTGGCTCAGCAGGCTGGGCGGCCCGCCGTATACTTCTGCGCCGGATCAATGGCGGCTTCGAGGTCGCGGATCGCGGTGGCGCCGATCAGCAGGGGGTAGCGGAAATGGCTGCGGTCGGTGAGGTTCACTTCGGCGTCATGTAGCTGGTCGCCGATGCACAGCTGCATCTCGACCACCGGCCGCTCGGCGACGTCCGGCCCACGCTCCAGATCGGTATCGTCATCGCTTGCCGCCTCCTCTGCCCGGGTCTTGATCTCGGCAATGCGTGCGAGCGGCCGCTCGTAAAAGGTGTCGCCAGCGCCTTCGACCGCCAGGCGGAAGCGCACCCAGTCCTCGCCTTCACGTTCGAAACGCTCGATGTCCCGAGCCGACAACGAGGCGGTCATCGCGCCGGTGTCCATCTTGGCCTTGAGCGTCTTGCCGAGATCCTCGACCTTGATCTGTTCATAGCGGCCAAAGAGCGTCGGCTCTGCGGCAATGGCGGGAAGGGATAGCGCACTGAGCAGCAACAACAAACGGGACAAAACAGCCTCCTGGGAGTATCCATTGACTTCCTTTGGGACTCGCTTCGGCTGTATCCGTTCCGGCCACGCGACGACCGCACAGGCCTGTTAGACTGCCCGCCACCTCCTCTTGCAGATGACTACCGTGCCCAGTTCAGCCTTCGCCACCCTGCCCCTCAGCCCCGCGACGCTGGCAAACCTCGACGCCCTCGGCTACGCCGAGATGACGCCGATCCAAGCCCAGAGTCTGCCGGTGATGCTCAAGGGTATGGACCTCATCGCACAGGCCAAGACCGGCAGTGGAAAAACGGCCGCCTTCGGCATCGCAGTGCTCGAGCCGCTCAATCCGCGCTATTTCGGCTGCCAAGCGTTGGTGCTCTGCCCGACCCGTGAGTTGGCCGACCAGGTCGCCAAGGAACTGCGCCGGCTGGCGCGCTCGGCCGACAACATCAAGATCCTCACCCTTTGCGGCGGCGTCTCCATCGGCCCGCAGATCGGCTCGCTGGAGCACGGTGCGCATGTCATCGTCGGCACGCCCGGACGCATTCAGGAACACTTGAAAAAGGGCTCTCTGAAACTCGATGGTCTCAACACGCTGGTGCTCGACGAAGCCGACCGCATGCTCGACATGGGTTTTTACGACGCCATTGCCGAAATCATCGGACAGACCCCGAGCAAGCGTCAGACGCTGCTGTTCTCGGCCACCTATCCTTCCGGCATCAAGCAGCTTTCTGCGACTTTCATGCGCGACCCGCAGCAGGTGAAGGCCGAAGCGCTGCACGACGACACCCAGATCGAACAACGCTTCTACGAAATCGATCCGGACGACCGGATGGAAGCCGTGGTGCGCATCCTCGCCAGCTTCCGCCCCGAAACCTGTGTCGCGTTCTGCTTTACCAAGCAACAGTGCCAGGAGCTGGTCGACCAACTCAGCGCCAAGGGCATCTCCGCCATGGCGCTCAATGGCGATCTGGAGCAACGCGACCGCGATCAGGTCCTGGCGATGTTCGCCAATCGCAGCCTGTCGGTACTGGTCGCGACCGACGTCGCCGCCCGTGGCCTGGATATCGATGCGCTGGACATGGTGATCAACGTCGAGCTGGCGCGCGATTCGGAGATCCACATCCACCGTGTCGGGCGTACCGGGCGCGCCGGCAAAAAGGGAATCGCCATCAGCCTGGTCGCGCCTGCCGAAGCACACCGTGCACGCGCCATCGAAGAGCGTCAGAAGGCGCCGCTCAACTGGCAGCCCCTTAGCGAGCTGAAAGCGCAGCCTGGCGGCCCGCTGCAACCGCCGATGGTGACGCTCTGCATTGGCGCGGGCCGCAAGGACAAATTGCGCCCCGGCGATATTCTCGGCGCGCTCACCGGCGATGCAGGCATCCCGGGCACGCAGGTCGGCAAGATCGCGATTTTCGACTTCCAGGCATTCGTTGCGGTCGAGCGAGGTGCAGCCAAACAGGCGCTCAACCGCTTGAATGCCGGAAAGATCAAGGGGCGGTCGTTGAAGGTGAGGCAGCTTTAAGACTGGCTGGAAGCCAAAGCGGGAATTTCGCGCGGGTGCGCGGGTTTTCGTCCGGCTCCATCACCCGACGCCGCTGGCTTTTTGCACCGGCTTCGATGGGTTGCACCCATCCGACGAAGCTGACGTAGGGTGGATCACGCTTCACCGATCCGCCACTCGCGGCCACGGTGTACATAAGACGCGACACCCACCCCACAAGTCCAAGCGCAAGGCTTTACTTCCGGCTTCCTGCCTCAGGCTTCCCGCTGCTTCTCTTACAACGACCCACGCGCCCACGGGCCCCAGATGGCAAAGGTGATGCCTGGGGTCTGGATATTGACGAAGAGGAAATGTCCACTCGGGTCGAAACAGGCGCCGCAGAACTCACGGTTGCGGTAATCGCCACCGGACACCTTCTTGCCGGCGGCCGCGGCCTGTATGTCGTCGAATGCCACATTGTTCTTGGCGAAAATATAGGCCTCACCCGCCGTAGTCAGCCCCAACAGACGTTCGCCGAAGCCGTACACATCCTGCACGCCGCCGCCATCCTCGCAAAGCAACAGGCCGCCGCGCGGGCTGACGGTGATGTTGTCCGGGTTGTTGGCGACCTCGGCATCGGTGGAGGCGAAGATGCAGGTCAGCCGATCGGTCGCCAAGTCGTGCATCCAGACCGCACCGCGGCCATAACCGGCACGCCCCTGGTCGTCGGCACCGGCACTGGTGTCGACGATGAACAGCCTGCCTTCGCTGTACCAGATGCCCTCGCCACGGCTCATGCTCAGACCTCCCGCCTGACGGGCCTGGGCGAAGGGACCGCTGCCCTCCGGCTGCGGATCGAGATCCGGATCCGCTACTTCAACCCACTCCAGTTGGTAGCTGTCGCCCTGCTTCGGCGCGTGCAAGTCGACCAGCGCCCGGTTGCGCACCCGCGCCGCCTGCAGGATACCGCCCACGGCGAGCGAACCCGGTTGCTGGCTGGCATCGGTCGGTATGTAGCGGTAGTAACCGGCCTGGTTGCGCGCATCTTCGGTCAGGTAGACGTAACTGTTGCGTGGGTCGACGGCCACCGCCTCATGGGCGAAGCGGCCCATCTGGATGATTGGCTGACCGGTGGTCAGCGCCGGGTCTGCCGTCACTTCGAAGACATAGCCGTGGGCGCGGCCGCCGACGCTGCGGTAGTCGGCGGTGGTTTCTTCACAGGACAGCCAGGTGCCCCACGGCGAAACGCCGCCAGCACAGTTGGTACGCGTGCCTCCCAGACTGGGCAGGGTGCGTACCGGCTGCTCGATGTCCCGCGACACGTACAGGTTAGTAGTGCCCCCGGCCGGACGCTGGCCGTTGGCGAGCGTGACACCGTCATAGATACCATTGGCTTCGATCAGGCTCCCGGTGCCGACTTCATGGTTGCGCACCAGCACGATTTCCGGACCATTCGGACCGCGACGCACATTGATGACGCCCATGCCGTCGTGAGACGAGGGGACCGGCTGGCCATTTTCCATCAGATCGCCGGTCCAGGAGAAACTCCTGTACTGGAAGCCGTCGGGCAACTGCAGCAACTCCAGGCCGGTACTCAGATCCTTGGTCGGTCGCAGCGGGCCGTAGCTGCTACGGACCACTCCGGCGCCGCGGCCTTGTGCGTTGCGCGCTGCGAAGGCTTGCAACGTACCAAGAAACGGCGTGGTGGCCACCACGGCGGCGATGGCGCTGCCCTTGAGCAGGTTGCGGCGGCTGGCATCATGTTCACGGTTCATGCGGTGTCCTCTTTTATCGGAATGGGGAGGGGCGCATGGAATGAAGCCAGACGATTACGGCGGAACGATGACCAAGCGATGGCGTTCCGGTGATACGGGACGGATGGACGGTATAAGCTTTGCATCGCAAGCCGTGACGTCTGCACGCCGCAGACGTCCAACCCCCTTTCCACAGCCAGGTTCGACTGCCCCATGCGTTCACCATCGCTCAGCCATTCCCTGCGCCGCCTCTGGGCCCTGGAGAAGTTCGGCTACAGCCTTCGCGTATTGATCGCTCTGGCCGGCAGCATGGGCCTCAGTTGGTACCTCGGACAGCCCACGCTGGCCATCCCCCTGTTTCTCGGGGTGATCGCCAGCGCCTTGGCGGAGACCGACGATAGCTGGCTCGGCCGGCTCTCGGCCCTGCTGGTTACACTGCTGTGCTTCAGCATCGCGACGGCCTCAGTGCAACTACTGTTTCCTTACCCGTGGCTGTTCGCCCTTGGCATGGCTGTCGCCGCGTTCGCTCTGGTCATGCTCGGCGCCCTGGGCGAGCGATACGCGACCATTGCCCAGGCCACGCTGATCCTATCCATTTACAGCATGATCGCCGCCGATCAGCGCGGCGGCGAGGCGCTTCATCCCTGGCGCGATCCATTATTGCTGCTGGCCGGGGCAACCTGGTACGGACTGTTGTCGGTGCTCTGGAATGCGCTGTTTTCGCACCAGCCGGTGCAGCAGAGCCTGGCCAGGCTGTACCGGGAACTGGGCCGGTACTTCAAACTCAAGGCCTCGTTATTCGAGCCGGTGCGTCAACTCGATGTAGAGGAGCGCCGCCTGCAACTGGCGCAGCAGAACGGTCGCGTCGTCAGCGCACTCAACGCCACCAAGGAAACCCTGCTGCACCGACTCGGTACTGGACGACCGGGGGTGAAGATCAGCCATTACCTCAAGCTCTATTTCCTCGCCCAGGACCTGCATGAGCGTGTCAGTTCCTCGCACTACCCCTATCAGGCGTTGGCCGAGGCCTTCTTCCACAGCGATGTACTGTTCCGCTGCGGCCGACTGTTGCGGCTGCAGGGTGTGGCCTGTGCGGAACTGGCCAACGCAGTACAGCTGCGCCAACCCTTCCGCTACAGCGAAGCCAATGCGCAGGCGCTGGCCGACCTCGAGTCGTCGCTGGAACACCTGCGGATGCAGAGCAACCCTGCCTGGCGTGGACTGTTGCGCTCACTGCGCGCCTTGTCGGGCAACCTGTCGACAATGCAGCGCCAGCTCGCCAGCGCCAGCAACCCGGATGCACTCGAGGGCGAGCAGGACAGCAGCTTGCTGGACCGCGATCCGCAATCGGTACGCGACGCCTTCGCGCGCATCCGCCTGCAACTGACGCCCACCTCGTTGCTGTTTCGCCACGCCCTGCGTATGAGCCTGGCGCTGGTCTGCGGCTACGCGGTGCTGCATGCGATTCATCCAGAACAGGGCTACTGGGTGCTGCTGACGACAGTATTCGTCTGCCAACCGAACTACGGCGCGACTCGGATCAAGCTGGTGCAGCGGGTGACCGGCACCGTGCTGGGGCTGGTGGTGGGCTGGGCGCTGTTCGATCTGTTCCCGAGCCAGCAGATTCAGGCGCTGTTCGCGGTGGTTGCCGGCGTGGTGTTCTTCGCCACGCGAAGCAGCCGCTACACCCTGGCGACGGCGGCGATCACGCTGCTGGTGCTGTTCTGCTTCAACCAGGTCGGCGACGGTTACGGGCTGATCTGGCCGCGCCTGGTCGACACCCTGCTGGGTAGCCTGATTGCCGCTGCCGCGGTCTTTCTGATCCTTCCAGACTGGCAAGGCCGCCGCCTCAATCAGGTGGTCGCCAATACCCTTAGCCGCAACGCGGATTATTTGCGTCAGATCATGCACCAGTACGAGAGCGGCAAGCGCGACGACCTCGCTTACCGGCTGGCCCGACGCAACGCCCACAACGCCGATGCCGCACTGTCGACCACGCTGTCGAACATGCTGCTGGAACCGGGCCATTTCCGAAAGGATGCCGAGACCGGTTTTCGCTTTCTGATCCTCTCGCACACCCTGCTCAATTACCTGTCGGGGCTGGGCGCGCATCGCGAGAGCTTGCCCGACGACGCCCGCGACGACCTGCTGGAAAGCGCGGCGCAACGCCTGGCGGGCGGCCTCGATGAGTTGGCGGCAGCCTTGCGGAGCAACCAGCCGGTGGCTGTTTACAGCGAAGACGAAGAATCCCTCGCGCAGCAGCTTGAACAGGCATCCGAAGACATGGACGATGCGCATCGTCTGCTGCAGACGCAGTTGGGTCTGATCTGTCGTCAACTGGCGCCACTACGCAGCATGGCCAGCCACCTGGTTCGCCGGGCACCCTCGCCTCAGCCCTGAGGCAGCGATCCGGGAGCCGGCAGCCAGCGAATATTGAAATCTCTGCCCCCGCGACAACGCTCATGCCCTTGTCCCGGTCGATGGCCAAGCGCACTGGTTCGCAGCGCACGAACCGAGCCGATCTGCTCGATCAGCGCCAAGCGCCCAAGAGCAATGCGTGGACCGTGCCGGCGGGGTACCATGCCGCGTTCTCAGGCCTGACCGAGGTGAGCGGTGTTGCAGACGGATGTAGTGGTGATCGGTGCCGGCGCGGCAGGGCTGATGTGTGCGTTCACCGCGGCGGCACGGGGTCGTCGGGTGCTGCTACTCGACCATGCCAACAAGGCGGGCAAGAAGATTCTCATGTCCGGTGGCGGGCGCTGCAATTTCACCAATATGTACACCGAGCCGGCGAACTTCCTCTCCGCCAATCCGCACTTCTGCAAATCCGCGCTGGCTCGTTATACCCAGTGGGATTTCATCGAGATGGTCAGCCGCCACGGCGTGCCCTATCACGAGAAGAAGCTCGGCCAGCTGTTCTGCGACCACAAGGCCAGCGACATTCTCGCCATGTTGCTCGACGAATGTCAGCAGGCTGGAGTCGATATGCGGCTGAACATCGCGGTGCAGGCCGTGGAAAGAACTGAAAGCGGTTTTCAGCTGCAGAGCGACGCCGGCGAGCTTGTCTGCCAGTCGCTTGTCATTGCCACGGGTGGGCTGTCGATTCCGACGCTCGGCGCCAGTGGCTTCGGCTACCAGATCGCGCGGCAATTCGGCCACAACGTGCTGCCGACCAGCGCCGGTCTGGTGCCGTTCACCATCACCGAGCCGCAGCTAAAGGGCATGTGCGAAGCGTTGTCCGGCACTTCGGTAGAAGACTGCCTGGTCAGCTGCAACGGCCAGAGTTTTCGCGAAAATATCCTATTTACCCATCGCGGCCTTTCCGGGCCAGCGATTCTCCAGGTGTCCTCATATTGGCAATCGGGCGATGCCATCGAGATCAATTTGCTACCGCATCTGAACCTCGTCGAGTGGCTGGACGAGCAACGACGCGAGCGACCCAACACCGAGCTGAAGACACTCCTTGGCGAGCTTTTCACCCGCAAGATGGCAGGGCTGCTGAGTGAGCACTGGTTCGTTTCCAAGCCGCTGAAGCAGTACAGCCAGGGCGAGCTTGAAGAGGTGGCGGAGAAACTTGGCAAGTGGCAGCTGGTGCCCGCCGGGACCGAAGGTTATCGCACCGCAGAAGTAACGCTGGGCGGCGTGGATACTCGCGAGGTATCGTCGAAAACCTTGGAATCGCAAAAGGCAGCGGGGTTGTACTTCATCGGCGAAGTGCTCGATGTCACCGGTCACCTGGGCGGGTTCAATTTCCAATGGGCCTGGGCGTCCGCCTACGCCGCGGCGCAATACGTCTGACTCGCCCCTTTATTGATGTTGTCCCCGCCAGGAATGCTCCGGTGGCGGTGCGCCGTCACTCGTTGGACAGGTTCGATGGCGGCGAAACCTCGCGTGGCCCAGCCGGGTCAGTCGCGGTGTTCTGATACTCCTGCTGATTGTCGCTGTTGTTGTCCATCGCCGAGGGCTCATCGTCTGGCGAGCAGGCGGCAAGCATCAGCGAAAGCGGCAACGCGGCGGCGGCAACGATACATTTCGATTTCATACGGTTCTCCTGCAAAGTGGGTGCCTCGCCAGACTCGCGAGACACCCCACGGGTTCGAGGCTTTTACTGCGAAGTACCCGTACCGCTTCCATTGGTGTTGGGCGCAGTACCAGCACCCGACTCAGTGCCCATACCGCTGCCGTTGTCAGCTGGCGCGGTGCCCATACCGGTTCCGGTACCGGTCTCCGCACCTGCACCCGTGCCGGTGCCAGTGGTGCCTGGGCCTGCACCCGTACCGGCGCCAGTGCCGGTGTCAGAGCCGGCCGGCGGCGTGGTGGCCGGTGGTGTAGCAGGCTGCTCGGTTGTGGGCTGCGGCGGCATTTCGTCGCGTTTGGGCTCCTCATCCGGGCCACAACCAACCAGCAACAGACCTAGAACAGGGGCAGATAAATAAGCAAGACGCATGGGGTCACCTCCTACAGAGTGAGCCGGCGGGTAGCCAGCGAATTCTTGAATCATCGATTCCACAGAAGTTGACCCTTGCTATCGCCAAGAGTGCCTTGGCACGCCAAAGCTAGCGCTGACGGCCGTACTCAAAGTCGATTTCCAATGACGTTTGGCTGGCCTGCGGCAGCAAGCGCCCTTGGAAATACGCTGCGTCGCTGACTGGGATTGCAGTGCGGCTGGGCCGGCTGACCGTAACGCTGGACGTTCTGACAGCCCTCGTTGAACAGAGAATCGCGATTGTTCGGGGCGCTCACCCCTTCGGCGCTCAACGCCAAGCCGAGGCTATAAGCCGGGACGATAATCGCCCGTGAGGATGGCGGCCGAACGGCGTCCGCCGGGCGCAGCGACATAGAACGGCGGTCAACTCTGAAGATGCGAGGTGGATAGCGCTCAGATAGCCGAGCAAGATCGAGGCATCAGCAAAACCGATCCAAACAACTCGGGACCCAGTCAAGCAAACCGGGGTTAGGCACCCCGGCTACAGCACTCAGGCCGCTTGTTTGGCGCTGAGCTCCTTCTTCAGACGCTCCTTCAGTTCGGCCATCTGTTCGCCCATTTCTTCCAATCGGCTCTGACCGAACAGTTCACGGGCCTTGGGGAACATTTCTGATTCTTCCTCCTCGATGTGGTGCTCAAGCAGCTCCTTGCACACCTTGGCACGGCCGGAAAACTCGAAAGTCGACGGATCGGTCGATTTGAGGTCGGGCAGCACGAGCGAATCAACCGCGCGGTGCTCTTCCTTCGCCTCGTAATACATTTTCAGCTCTTCCTTGCCTCCGGCCTCCTTGTAGGCGGGATAAAGAATCTGCTCCTCGAGCTGGGTGTGAATGGTGATTTCCATCTCCAGCTTCTGCAGCAGCTCGGCGCGAGTCTTGACGGCACGCTCGGTGCTCTCGGTCAAACGCGTCAGGATGTCTTTCACTTTTTCGTGATCATCTATCAACAGGTCGATGGCGTTCATATGGATTCCTCATCGCTATCAGGCTTTGCGAAGCATCCAGGCTCTTTCGGCCCAGTCGGATCGCCTGCGCTGGAGTGCGCAACGTGTACAGTCGACCGGCCTGCAGTCCTGCAAGCCGGGCGCGTGGCTCAGGCGTACTCGTAAGTAGGCAGCCCGGTGCGGCTCTGGCTTTGCAAGCGGGCGATAGCCGGCGACATGCCAGCCTCAAGCGCCAGGTCACGGCGTATCGAGCTGATGACCCATTCCAGCTGAATATTGGTCTGGGTCTGTCCCTTGGAAAGGGCGCGCTTGATGACATCCCGATCATCGTTACGCAACGTCAGTAAGAGCCCGCCGTCCGGACGCGGGTGGGTAATTACTTCGAACTCTGGAAACGCGGCAGAGAGAACTTTTTCAGCGGCAATCATTATTGTGTACTCCAGTTATGGTCCAGCGTCCATAGATGGAGCAGCGTTCGTGCCAACCGGAGGAGATAGTTAAATCCACGAAATTCAGTGACTTACGTCACATAATAGCGT
This sequence comes from Stutzerimonas stutzeri, assembly GCF_000590475.1. Taxonomy (NCBI): domain Bacteria; kingdom Pseudomonadati; phylum Pseudomonadota; class Gammaproteobacteria; order Pseudomonadales; family Pseudomonadaceae; genus Stutzerimonas; species Stutzerimonas stutzeri. Next base: position 4,208,735 of record NZ_CP007441.1, read on the forward strand.
TTTGGCTGCATGCAAAACGCATGAACCCAAGTTTCTCGGCATGCATTCTGCTTTGCCCGATGAACAACCGCTGCCTCCTGATGTCCCCCGCTCAACCCTTGCGCCAGACGCTGGCGAGCCAAGGCTGCTGGTCACGAGGCAAACCCGTAGGCCGGTAATAGTGCTCGAGCTCGACGAAGCCCACCGACTGAAGCAATCCATTCCAGGTTGGCCAGTCATACCAGGCGCCATAGCGCGCGCCACTCCAGCCTTCCTGGTTGTTGCCACGCGGGTTGGAGGCGAACAGCACGCCTCCGCTGCGAAGTGCCGCATGCAGCTTCAGCAGAACGCCGGCGATTTCTCGGCTGGGCACATGGAACAGCACCGCATTGGCGAAGATGCCATCGAACGCTCCGGCGGGAAGATCCAGTTGCAGGAGGTTCTGGTGCAGCACTTCGCAACCGGTTTCGGCCCGCGCCATCTGCACGAAGGGCTCGGCTCCTTCCAACCCGACGGCGACATGGCCCCGCGCCGTGAAGGCCTTGAGGTCGCGCCCCGGACCGCAGCCCAGATCAAGTATGCGAAAGGGCGGCTCGCCGTGAATATGCCGCAGCAGCGCGTCGATGTTCTGGCTGACGTCGTGGTCACGGGTACCTTCGCGAAACGCCTCGGCATTGGCACGATAGTCGTCCAGGGTCCGGTCGGCGATGGTACGGGGGGTTTCGTCGGTCATGATGGCTCCCGAAAATGGTTGGCGCTTTAGCCCTCATGGGGCATGGTTTGATTGCCGACGCGCACCCGTTCTACTGTGGCGCGCCAATAAAGGCTTGACGAATGGTCTTGTGACCCTGAACTTGCGGAATGCCTCAACGCTCCAACGTGCTTGTCCCGAGCCGGATTAATCACCGGCCTGACGCAAACGTCCACCGAAACGTCGAGAATCGCTTCGATGAACCCAACACCCACCAAAGTCGTCCTGCTCGTTGAGGACGAACCACACATTCTTCGCCTGTTGTCCGACTATCTGGCCGACGAAGGTTACAAGGTTCTGGAAGCGTCGGATTCCACTCAGGCTTTCGAGATTCTGGCGACCAAGCCGCAGCTGGATTTATTGGTGACCGACTTCAGATTACCCGGGGGCATTTCTGGTGTGATGATCGCTGAGCCGGCGCTCAAGCTGCGTCCAGAGATGAAGGTCATCTTCATTAGCGGTTATCCGATCGAAATTCACGAGTCCGGCAGCCCGATCGTTCGCACCGCCCCGATCATTGCCAAACCTTTTTCGCTGGATAGGCTAAGGACCCAGATTCAGCAACTGCTCGCCTAGCCACGAACGCTGCCTTCTAACGCAACGAGCCCGCATAAGCGGGCTCGTGGTTTGTAGCGGCGACTCAGTTGACCTTGGGGTCCAACTCGCCGCGCGCATAACGCTCGAACATGCCTTCCAGGGAGATAGGCTTGATCTTCGACGCATTACCCGCAGTGCCGAAGGCCTCGTAACGGGCGATGCAAATGTCGCGCATAGCGGTCACGGTCTTGGCCAGGTATTTGCGCGGGTCGAACTCGCTGGGGTTCTTCGCCATGAACTCACGGATCGCACCGGTGGAGGCTAGGCGCAGGTCGGTGTCGATGTTGACCTTGCGCACGCCGTACTTGATGCCCTCGACGATTTCCTCGACCGGCACGCCGTAGGTTTCCTTGATGTCGCCGCCGTACTCGTTGATGATCTTCAGCCACTCCTGCGGTACCGAGGAAGAGCCGTGCATCACCAGATGGGTATCGGGGATACGCTGGTGGATTTCCTTGATGCGCTGGATCGACAGGGTGTCACCGGTTGGCGGCTTGGTGAACTTGTAGGCGCCGTGGCTGGTGCCGATGGCAATGGCCAGGGCGTCGACCTTGGTCTTGGCAACGAAATCGGCGGCTTCTTCCGGATCGGTCAGCAGCTGGCTGTGATCCAGCGTGCCTTCAGCGCCGACACCATCCTCTTCACCGGCCATGCCGGTTTCGAGCGAACCCAGGCAACCCAGCTCGCCTTCCACCGAAACGCCACAGGCGTGGGCGAAGGCGACGGTCTGCTGAGTCACACGGACGTTGTATTCGTAATCGGACGGCGTCTTGCCATCTTCCTTCAGCGAACCGTCCATCATCACCGAGCTGAAGCCCAGCTGGATCGAGCGCTGGCAAATGTCCGGGCTGGTGCCGTGATCCTGGTGCATGACCACCGGGATGTGCGGAAACTCTTCGATGGCCGCGAGGATCAGGTGGCGCAGGAACGGCGCGCCGGCATATTTGCGGGCACCGGCCGACGCCTGGACGATCACCGGGGAGTCGGTCTTGTCGGCCGCTTCCATGATGGCGCGCATCTGCTCGAGGTTGTTCACGTTGAAAGCCGGCACGCCGTAGCCGAATTCGGCGGCGTGGTCGAGCATCTGGCGCATGCTGATGAGTGCCATGTTTTCCTTTCTCCCGGTTAGGGTCGATTAATCGTGTAAAGCCTGCCCCAGGGGCTGGCGGTGTTCAAGCACCGCGCTATAGGCGCGGCATTGTAGTGGCGGACGGGCCAAAAGCCATCAGCTCTGGCGAAAACGCCGTCCATTCGCCTCACACCAGTGGAGGCGCGCGGGCGTATCAAATGGTAATCAGCGAAGCACTGCAGCCATGGGCCAGCAATTTGTCGTCGGCGAGCCGATAGACCAGCGCCTCGTTGCCTTTGTCGTGGAAAGCCACAACACCATCGCTATAGAAAGCACCACGGGTGGCAGGTTCCTTGCGCAGGGTGTGTACCTGTTCGCTATTGCCTATTCTGAGGTCCACCGTCTGATGGCTCTCGTCGGCGTAGCGCCAGGCGATGTTCTGCTGACTCTGGCATTTCCAGCGAACAAACGGGGCGTCCGGGCCAGATTGCCAGTGACCGCATCCGCCGAGCATTAACGCGACAACCGGGATGAACACACCTCTCATCGCTCCTCCTTGCTTGATACGTATGGCTCAGGGACAGTCCCGCACATCGGCCGCGGTACCTGCGGTCGGGTCACCGGTGCTCTGCATCTGGACGCGTTGATCATTCTGAGCGGTCGGGCTTTGTACCGGTGGCGGATCGAACACTTCGCAGGCCGACTCCGGCGTACCCCCGGCACAACCGGCCAGACCAAGACAGCAAACAGCTATTGCGGCGTAACGCATGGTGAGCCTCCATTCCTCGTTGGGACAGAAACAGAGACAGCACCGAATGCCGAGGGTTGCCTTTTGCCGCTGCGCCTGTAACGACACAACGCCATCAATTGCAGGTCGCCTTAGTTGGCGCGCTGCTCCAGCACCTCGACAGCAGGCAGCACCTTGCCTTCGACGAACTCGAGAAACGCACCACCGCCAGTGGAAATGTAAGAGATTTGCTCGCCGACACCGTACTTGTCGATCGCAGCCAGGGTGTCGCCGCCACCGGCAATCGAAAACGCCGGGCTTTCAGCGATCGCCTGCGCCAGCACCTTGGTGCCGTTACCGAACTGATCGAATTCGAACACGCCAACCGGGCCGTTCCACAGGATGGTTTTCGAAGACTTCAGCAATTCCGAGAAGTTGGCTGCGGTCTGCGGGCCGATATCCAAAATCATGTCGTCCTCGGCGACGTCGGCTACGGCCTTGACCGTGGCTTCGGCGTCTTCTGCGAAGGCCTTGGCGACCACCACATCGACCGGGAGCGGTACGCTGACCTTAGCGGCGATCGCCCTGGCGGTATCGACCAGATCGGCTTCATACAGCGATTTACCTACCGGGAAGCCGGCGGCGGCAAGGAAGGTGTTGGCGATGCCGCCGCCGACGATCAGCTGATTGCAGACTTGGCTCAGGCTGTTGAGCACGTCCAGCTTGGTCGAAACCTTGGAGCCGGCAACGATGGCCGCCATAGGCTGGGCCGGGCTCTTCAACGCCTTACCCAGGGCGTCCAGCTCAGCTGCGAGCAGCGGGCCGGCACAGGCAACCTTGGCAAACTTGGCCACCCCGTGGGTCGAGCCCTGGGCGCGGTGGGCGGTGCCGAAGGCGTCCATGACGAAGACATCGCAGAGCGCGGCGTACTGCTGCGCCAGTTCGTCGGTGTTCTTTTTCTCGCCCTTGTTGAACCGCACGTTCTCCAGCAGCACCAACTCTCCGGCTTTTACCTGGACACCGTCCAGATAGTCCTTGATCAGCGGCACCTCGCGATTCAGCGCCTTGCTCAGGTAGTCGGCGACCGGCTTGAGGCTGTCCTCCTCGCTGTAAACGCCCTCCTCCGGGCGCCCCAGGTGCGAGCAGACCAGCACCGCCGCGCCCTTTTCCAGCGCCAGCTTGATAGTTGGCAACGAAGCCAGAATGCGCGCATCGCTTTTCACCGCGCCATCCTTAACCGGCACGTTGAGGTCCTCGCGGATCAGCACGCGCTTACCCTGGAGGTCGAGGTCGGTCATCTTCAAAACGGTCATGTGATCTTCCCTTAAGTTCAAAACGGCGATGTCTTCAAGCGGTGTGGCGTCAGGTGCGGTGGGACACCTGCAAATAGTGACCGGCTACGTCGAGCATGCGGTTGGCGAAACCCCATTCGTTGTCGAACCAGGCCAGCAGGTTCACCAGCCGCGGCCCGGAGGCGCGCGTCAGGCTGCCATCGACGATCGCCGAATGCGGGTCGTGGTTGAAATCACAGCTGGCATGGGGCAGCTCGGTATACGCGAGCAGGCCTTTCAACGGGCCGGATTGCGCGGCTTCACGCAGGATCCGGTTGATCGTCGACGCATCGGTATCGCGGGTCGTCTGCAGCGTGATATCCAGGCAGGACACATTCACCGTCGGCACTCGCACGGCTTTGGCCTGAATCCGTCCCGAGAGTTCCGGCAGCAGGCGCTCGATACCGCGCGCGAGGCCGGTCGAGACGGGAATCACCGACTGGAAGGCTGACCGTGTGCGGCGCAGATCGTCATGGTGGTAGGCGTCGATGACCGGCTGATCATTCATCGCCGAATGAATCGTGGTGATCGAAACGTAATCCAGGCCAATCGAATCGTTAAGAAGTTTGAGTAGCGGCACGCCGCAATTAGTGGTGCAGGACGCATTGGATACCAGCTGCTCGGTGCCGGTCAGCTGCTCATGGTTGATGCCCATCACCACGGTGGCGTCAACGTCCGCGGCGCCGCTCATAGGCTGCGAGAACAGCACGCGCGGCGCACCGGCATGGAGGAAGCGCTGCCCGCCGGTGCGCGTGTTGTACGCGCCGGAGCACTCCAGCACGAGATCCACGCCCAGGCCGCGCCAGTCCACCGCTTCGGGCGTCGACTCGCGCAATACCTTCACACCGTGACCGTTCAGACGCAGGCAATCGCCCTCTACAGCCACCTCGCCGGGAAAGCGGCCATGGGTAGAGTCGAAGCGGGTGAGGTATTCGAGGCTCGCCATATCGGCGAGGTCGTTGAGGGCGACGATTTCGAAATCGAAAGCCGCATTGCGCTCGTAAAACGCACGAAGCACGCAGCGACCGATGCGACCGTAACCGTTAAGGGCAACGCGGTAGCGGGGAGTTCGGGACATTCACGGCTCGTCTTTTGGGCAAGCTGGAAGCCGGAAGCCGAAAGCCGGAAATGCTGCTGCCACTTCCAACTTCCAGCTGCGACTTCTCAGCTGCTGTGATCCCTTAGGCCTGTTCCAGGTTGCTCTTGCTACAAGCTTCCAGCTTCAGGCCTCCAGCTGCTTGTTTAGTCTTCCAGCAACTCTTCGGCAACGCTGAGAATGTTGTCGACGGTGAAGCCGAATTCCTCGAACAGCTGGCCGGCCGGAGCCGATTCACCGTAGGTGGTCATGCCGATGATGCGACCGTCGAGACCGACGTACTTGTACCAGTAATCGGCGTGACCCGCCTCGATGGCGATGCGCGCGCCGACTTCAACCGGCAGGACCTGCTGCTTCCAGGCTGCGTCCTGAGCGTCGAAGACGCTGGTGCACGGCATGGAGACGACGCGCACGTTACGGCCTTGCGCGGTGAGCTTGTCGTAGGCCTGCGCGGCAAGACCGACTTCCGAACCGGTGGCGATGAGGATCAGTTCAGGCTCGCCAGCGCAGTTCTTGAGGATGTAGCCACCCTTGGAAATGGACGACTCGGTTTCGTTGTCGCGGATGTGATACGGCAGGTTCTGGCGCGAGAAGATCAGCGCACTCGGACCGTCCTTGCGCTCGACCGCGTGCTTCCAGGCCACCGCCGACTCGACCGTGTCGGCCGGGCGCCAGGTATCCAGGTTCGGCGTGGTGCGCAGGCTGGTCAGCTGCTCGATCGGCTGGTGAGTCGGGCCGTCTTCGCCCAGACCGATGGAGTCATGGGTGAAAACATAAAGCACACGCTGCTTCATCAGCGCCGACATACGCACGGCGTTGCGCGCGTATTCCATGAACATCAGAAAGGTCGCGCCATAAGGAATCAGGCCGCCATGCAGGGCAACGCCGTTCATGATCGCGGCCATGCCGAACTCGCGCACGCCGTAGTACATGTAGTTGCCCGAGGCGTCCTCGGCGACTACCGGCTTGCAACCCTTCCACAGCGTCAGGTTGGAACCGGCGAGGTCCGCCGAGCCGCCGAGCAGTTCCGGCAGCAGCGGGCCGAAGGCGTTCAGGCAGTTCTGGCTGGCCTTGCGGCTGGCGATGGTTTCGCCCTTCTCGGCCACTTCACGAATGTACGCGGAAGCCTTTTCGGCGAAGTCGGCTGGCAGCTCGCCGGCCATCCGCCGCGTGAACTCACTGGCCAGCGCCGGGAATTCGGCCTGATAGGCGGCGAAACGCTGATTCCACTGGTTCTCCGCATCGGCGCCCTTCTGCTTGGCGTCCCATTCGGCATAGATGTCCGCAGGAATCTCGAACGGGCCATGCTTCCAGCCCAGCGCCTCACGCGTCAGGGCGATTTCAGCATCACCGAGCGCTGCGCCGTGGGACTCCTCCTTGCCCTGCTTGTTCGGCGCGCCAAAGCCGATGATGGTTTTGCAGCAAATCAGCGTCGGACGGTCGCTCTTGCGGGCCGTTTCGAGGGCGATCTGGATTTCGTCGGCGTCATGACCGTCGACGTTGCGGATCACTTGCCAGCCGTAGGCTTCGAAGCGGCGCGGCGTGTCGTCGGTGAACCAGCCATGGACTTCCCCGTCGATGGAGATGCCGTTGTCGTCGTAGAAACCGATCAGCTTGTTCAACCCGAGGGTGCCAGCCAGCGAGCAGACCTCGTGCGAGATACCTTCCATCAGACAACCGTCGCCCATGAACACATAGGTGTTGTGATCGACGATCTCATGGCCGGGACGGTTGAACTGCGCAGCCATGATCTTTTCCGCCAGGGCGAAGCCCACGGCGTTGGCCAACCCTTGGCCGAGCGGCCCGGTGGTGGTTTCGACGCCCGCGGTGTAGCCAAACTCCGGGTGACCCGGGGTCTTGCTGTGCAGCTGGCGGAAGTTCTTCAGGTCATCGATGGACAGGTCGTAGCCGGTCAGGTGCAGCAGCGAATAGATCAGCATCGAACCGTGGCCGTTGGACAGCACGAAGCGGTCGCGGTCGGCCCATTGCGGATTGGTCGGGCTGTGCTTCAAGTGATCACGCCAGAGTACTTCGGCGATGTCCGCCATGCCCATGGGGGCACCCGGGTGGCCGCTGTTGGCTTTCTGCACGGCATCCATGCTGAGGGCGCGGATGGCATTGGCTCGCTCACGACGGCTGGGCATCGCTGAATCTCCTGCGGGGTGGTACTGGAAAAGGCGGCCATTTTCCCCTACCGAGGGTGGCGGGGCAATGACTGAATACACGCGCGTTCCGTCATCGCCGATCCACTCAGTCGAGCAGGCGTACACCGTGGTTGCCGACATCCGGCAGATGCTCCAGCAGATAGTCCTTCATTCGGCTCAGCGTCACCGGCGTTTCCCCGGTCGCCGGCCACACCAGGTAATAACTGTCGCCGGAGCGCACCGCCTGATCGAACGGCAGCGCCAGCGCACCCTTGCGCAGCTCGGTAGCGACCAACGCCAGATCGCCAATGGACACGCCGTGCCCCTGCGCCGCGGCGGAGATGCCCAGCTCCAGCGTGTCGAACAGCTTGCCCTGCTGCCAGGCAACGGCGTCGATCAGCCCGACCCGCTGCAGCCAGCGCCGCCAATCGCGGCAGTCGCGTGAAGGATGGATCAGTTCGGCCGCGGCCAGTTGGTCCGCAGTCCAATGCGTACTGCCAAGCACGTGAGGCGAACACACCGGCACCAGCCACTCATCGAACAGCTTGACCCGATTCCAGTCGGCAGGAAAACCGCCATGTCCAAGCAGGATCGCGCAGTCGAACGGCTCGTTATGGAAATCAACCGTGTCCAGATCCATCCAGGCGCTGGTGAGCTGCACCCGGTTTTGCGGGTGTGTCAGCTGGAAGTCGTCCAACGCGCCGAGCAACCAGCGCATGGTGAGCGTCGAAGGGGCCTTGAGCCTCAGCGCGTCCTGCTGGCGGTTGACCGCGATGCAGGCGTTTTCGATGGTGCGAAAACCGACCTTCAGCTCCTGCGCGAGCAAACGCCCGGTATCGGTCAGCGCCAACCGGGAACCGCGGCGCTCGAAAAGCTGACAGCCGAGGTTTCCCTCCAGCGCTTTCACATGCCGACTGACTGCACTCTGGGTGATGCAGAGGCTCTCGGCCGCCTGGGTGAACGAGCCGAAGCGCGCCGCCACCTCGAAAGCACGCAGCGCGTACAAGGGAGGCATCCGCAGCGTCATGCCGCCCCGCTCCAGCATGAGTAAAACTCATCGCAGACGGACGTATTTTCCATTTTGCACCCTCTCGAACCCCACCAATACTGCGCCGGCAACCGAGCCCGCAACACGATGGCATCAACACCATAAGAAGAGGCGCTCGCCTCGTATAAATGCAGGGAAGAATGACATGTCCGATCGCAACTTTGACCTACTTTTGTCCGCCAGCATCAGCAATGGTGGCCTAAGCCAGGAGCAGATTGCGCAGATTCTCAACTTCAGGCTGTTCGGCGACCCGAAGGGCTTTCTACTGCTGGAGGGCACAGATGTCGGCGACATCCCTCCAACCCCTGCCTCCCGCGCCGAAATCTGCAAACCGGACGACAGCAGCGAACGACTGCTGCTGCAAGCCACCGCCCTCCTGGGCGAGCCAATCGGCTACGTTCAGGAGTCCGGCGGCGGCATCGTCAATAACTTCTTTCCGCAGCAGACACAATCGCGGGCCGCTACCTCGGACAGTTTCGATACCGAACTCGACCTGCATACCGAAAACGCCTTTCACGCGGTCCAGCCGGATTATCTACTGCTGCTGTGCCTGCGGCAGGATCCCGCAGCAGAAGCGATCACCTACATTGCGTCGGTCGATCGCATCCTCGAACGGCTGAGCTACGAGCAACAGGCGTTTTTCCTCAACGAGCCGTACAACTTCTTCTCCGATTACGGCGCCACGGAAAAGAACCAGCGCATCGATATCAACAAGCATCAGACCGTCCTCTATGGCGATCCCGACGCGCCCTTTTTCCGTTTCGATCCGCAGTTCATGGTCGCCTACAGCGACCGCGCCCAACGCTCACTCGATACCCTGCGCAGCCTCGCCTGGGAAGTTGTAGAGCCCGTGCGTATGAGCTGCGGCGACTTGCTGATCATCGATAACCGCCACACCGCGCATGCGCGCAGCCCCTTCACCGCCCGCTTCGATGGCAGCGATCGCTGGATGCAACGCACCTTCGCCAGCTGCAACCTGCGTTTCTATACGGAAAAACTGGGCAAACAGTCGCGCATATTCGAACTGGTGACCGAACTATGAACGCCACTTACCTCGCCTTCGCCGCCGCGGTCGTCTTGCTGATCGCCTCCCCCGGCCCGGTCGTCGCACTGGTTATCGCCGACGCGCGGCGCAGCTGGCCAGCCTGGACCATTCTCGGCGGCGTGCTCTCCGCTCAGATCTTACTGGTCGCAGCGCTGGTGCTGATCTATCTGGCACTGGACCTGGAACCCGTCATTCTCGAATGGGGCCAGGTGCTCGGTGGCCTTTACCTGATCTGGCTCGGCGCGGACGGGCTGTGCGGCGGCGATGACGAAAAGCCGCAACTGCCAAGGTCGCATGTGCACTATTTCTGGCGCGCCATGGCGGTCGGCCTATCGAACCCCAAGGACATTCTGTTCTTCCTTGCCTTCCTGCCTGGCTTCATCCTTCCCGCACAGCCCTTCGCGCCCCAGGCAGCGGCATTGATCGCGATATGGGCACTGGTCGATATTTCCATTCTGATTACCTACAGCCTGGCGGCGCGGCGCCTCGCCAGCCATGCGCGACTGCAAAATGTACTCAATTTACTGCCAAGCTTCTTCCTGCTGGGGCTCGGGCTCGTCTCGTGTGGCATGGGTGTAAACAGCCTGGTGAACTGAGCCGCAGGCTTATCCAATATCAAAACTTTTTGATACAGCCATTGCTGGACGAAAAACGACCGACTAGACTGCGCGGCCTATGAGCCTGCGCATTCCCCAGATTTCCTTCGATGATAACGATCAGCTCGCCGCCCTGTGCAAGGCCGGTGGCGATGCGCTGCGCCTGAACGTACTGCGTGCGCTGGCCAATGACTCGTTTGGCGTACTCGAGCTGGCGCAGATCTTTGCCACCGGCCAATCGGGCATCAGCCACCATTTGAAGGTGCTGACCCAGGCCGGCCTGCTGGCGACCCGGCGCGAAGGCAACGCGATTTTCTATCGCCGTGCCCTGCCGCAGAGCGACAGCCTTGGCGGCAAGCTGCACGCCGCCTTACTGGAGGAAGTCGATCAATTGGTGCTGCCATTCGACGTCCAGGCACGAATCGCCGCGGTGCATGCCCAGCGCAGTGCGGCCAGCGAGGATTTCTTCACGCGCATGGCGGGCAGTTTTCGGGCGCGCCAAGATCTGATTGCTGGACTGCCACAGTATCGCGATAGCGTGGTGGCCCTGCTCGATGCGCTGAATTTCGCACCTTCGGCGACGGCACTCGAAGTTGGCCCTGGCGACGGCAGCTTTTTGCCTGAACTGGCCCATCGATTCGCGCAGGTGGTGGCGGTGGACAACAGCCCCGCCATGCTCGAACTGGCGCGTGCCCGCTGCGAACAGGCCGCACTGGTCAATGTCGAGCTGAAACTTGCCGACGCTTTGCAGGACGAATGTCCGGCTGCGGATTGCGTCGTGCTGAACATGGTTTTGCATCATCTGGCAGCGCCAGGTGATGCACTCAAGCAATTGGCACGGCTAGTGAACGTGGGCGGCAGCCTGCTGATCACCGAGCTGTGCAGCCACAACCAGAGTTGGGCCAAGGAGGCCTGCGGCGATCTCTGGTTGGGCTTCGAACAGGACGATCTGGCCCGTTGGGCCGATGCCGCGGGGCTCACGCCCGGCGAGAGCCTCTACATTGGCTTGAAGAACGGTTTTCAGATCCAGGCCCGGTACTTTTCCCGGCCCGCCGCTGACAGCCGACTCACCCACCGGTAATTTAGGAACCGATAGATGAGCGAATACTCGATTTTCACCTCCGAGTCCGTGTCCGAAGGGCACCCGGACAAGATCGCCGACCAGATCTCCGATGCGGTGCTGGACGCCATAATCACCGAGGACAAACACGCCCGTGTGGCCTGTGAAACCCTGGTCAAGACCGGCGTTGCGATCGTCGCCGGCGAAGTCACCACTAGCGCCTGGGTCGATCTCGAGCAACTGGTGCGCGACGTCATCGTCGACATCGGCTACAACAGTTCGGAAGTCGGCTTCGATGGTGCCACTTGCGGCATCATCAACATCATCGGTAAGCAGTCGGTGGACATCGCCCAGGGCGTCGACCGCTCCAAGCCGGAAGATCAGGGCGCCGGCGACCAGGGCCTGATGTTCGGCTACGCCAGCAACGAAACCGACGTGCTGATGCCGGCTCCGATCCGCTTCTCCCATGCATTGGTCGAGCGCCAGGCCGAGGCGCGCAAGAACGGCCTGCTGCCGTGGCTGCGCCCGGATGCCAAAAGCCAGGTCACCTGCCGCTACGAAGGTGGCAAGGTGGTTGGCATCGACGCCATCGTCCTGTCCACCCAGCACAACCCGGAGGTCAAGCATTCCGACCTGCAGGAAGCGGTGATGGAGTTGATCGTCAAGCACGTGATCCCGGCCGAACTGCTGCACAAGGACACCCAGTTCCACATCAACCCGACCGGCCAGTTCATCATCGGTGGACCGGTGGGCGACTGCGGCCTGACCGGGCGCAAGATCATCGTCGACACCTACGGCGGCATGGCCCGTCACGGCGGCGGCGCGTTCTCCGGCAAAGACCCGTCCAAGGTCGACCGTTCGGCCGCTTACGCAGGTCGCTACGTGGCGAAGAACATCGTCGCTGCAGGCCTTGCCGAGCGCTGCGAGATCCAGGTGTCCTACGCCATCGGCGTGGCGCAGCCGACGTCGATTTCGATCAACACCTTCGGCACCGGCAAGCTCAGCGACGAAAAGATCGTCGCCCTGGTCCGCGAGCATTTCGATCTGCGCCCCTACGCGATCACCACCATGCTCGACCTGCTACACCCGATGTACAAGGCCACCGCAGCCTATGGCCACTTCGGTCGCGCCCCCTATGAAATGACGGTCGGTGGCGACACCTTCACCGCCTTCACCTGGGAAAAGACCGACAAGGCCGACGCCCTGCGCGCTGCTGCGGGACTTTAAACAAGCAGCTGCAAGCAAAAGCCCCGCCAGCGCGAGCTGAGCGGGGCTTTCCTTTGTCTTGCTTCAGCTGCCGCCGACGCCCCAGATGCTTCCCAGGCTCTGCAACAGCGACCCACCTACCCCCTGGCCGCCAAGGTACTCCAGCAGCATGGGTGCGAACTGGCCGACCATGCCGGCATCCATGCCCAGTGCGGAAAATGCCTGATTGACGTCAGCCATGCTCTCTACGCTATCGACTGCCGAAGCGGCCTGTGCATCCACCTGGGTGTCGGATTTACCCAATAAACCGGTCAGCGCACCCAATTGGCTGAGCTGATCAAGGCCGCTGTCACCGGTGAGCTTGTCGATACCGGGCACGGACTTGGCAAGCTCGGCATAGTCTGTGCTGCTCAACTCCTCTTTGGCCAGTTGCAACAGCGCACCGCTTCCGCCCAGCGCCTGCTCAGGCGTAACACCCAATTCATCGAGCTGGCCGACCAGGCTGAGTGCCTGGGTCTGCGAGGCGTTAGTGCTTTTGCCAGTGATGCCCGACACCGCTCCGGCGGCTTCGCCGAGATTGAAGGCGGTGGCGGAGCCTGCCGCCAGGCTGAGGGCAGTCAACATGGCGAGAGATGGGATGAGCTTCATAGATACCTCGATGATAGACGACGTTCCCGCACCAGCAATGCGGAGAAAATGAAAGGGGACGGTATCAGTTTTTCAACCGATAGCCCGTCTTGAAAATCCACCCGATGGCTACCAGACAGAGGGCCAGAAAGCCCAGTGTCATGCCCAGGCTGACCGCAACGCTGACGTCGGACACGCCGTAAAAGCTCCAACGGAAACCGCTGATCAGGTACACCACCGGATTGAACAGCGTGACGTTCTGCCAGAACGGCGGCAGCATTTCGATGGAATAGAAGCTGCCACCGAGGAAGGCCAGCGGCATGACAATAAGCGACGGCACGATCTGCAGCTTCTCCCAACCATCGGCCCAGATGCCGATGATGAAACCGAACAGGCAGAAGGTCACCGCGGTAAGTACCAGGAACAGCGTCATCATCAGCGGATGCTGAATCTCATAGTCGACGAACAATCGCGCCGTCAGCAGGATCACAACGCCAAGCACAAGTGACTTGGTTGCTGCCGCGCCGACATAGCCGATGACGATTTCCAGGTACGACACCGGGGCGGATAACACCTCGTAAATAGTCCCGGAATAGCGCGGCATATAGATGCCGAACGATGCGTTGGAAATACTCTCGGTGAGCAGCGCCATCATGATCAGGCCGGGAATGATGAACGCGCCGTAAGGGATGCCGTGCATCGCTTCCATACGCGAGCCGATGGCTGAGCCGAACACGACGAAATACAACGAGGTGGAAATTACCGGCGTGGCGATGCTCTGTAGCAGCGTGCGCCAGGTTCGCGCCAACTCGAACAGGTAAATGGCACGGATTGCGTAAAAATTCATGTGCGGCTGCCTTTTACCAGACTGACGAAAATCTCCTCCAGCGAACTCTGGCTCGACTGCAAATCCTTGAAGTCGATGCCATGCGCCGCGAGACGTTTGAGCAGGTCGGCGATGCCCGTGTCGTCATGCTGGGTATCGAAGGTGAACACCAGTTGGTTGCCTGAATCGGCCAGCTCCAGCGGATAATTGGCCAGTTCGGGCGGAATCTCATCCAGCGGCCGCTGCAGATGCAGGGTCAGCTGCTTCTTGCCGAGCTTGTGCATCAGCACCTGCTTGTTCTCCACCAGGATGATCTCGCCTTTGCTGATCACCCCGATGCGGTCGGCCATCTCCTCGGCCTCCTCGATGTAATGGGTGGTCAGGATGATGGTCACGCCGCGCTCGCGCAGCCCACGCACCATCTGCCACATATCCCGGCGCAGTTCGACGTCGACGCCGGCGGTGGGCTCGTCGAGGAACAGGATGCTCGGCTCGTGGGACAGCGCCTTGGCAATCATCACGCGGCGTTTCATGCCACCGGAGAGCTCGATGATCCGCGCGTTCTTCTTGTCCCACAGCGACAGGTCGCGCAGCAATTTCTCCAGATAGGCATCGTTCGGCGCCTTGCCGAACAAACCACGGGAAAAGCGTACCGTGGCCCAGACGCTCTCGAAGCCCTCGTTGACCAGTTCCTGCGGCACCAGGCCGATCTTCGAACGAGCCTGACGGTAGTCTCCGATGATGTCGTAGCCGTCCACCAGCACCCGGCCGCTGCCCGGATTGACGATGCCGCAGACAATGCTGATCAGTGTTGTCTTGCCCGCCCCGTTGGGGCCGAGCAACGCGAAGATTTCGCCTTTGCGGATCTGCAGATCAATCTTTTTCAGCGCCGGATGGCCGGACGCATAGGTCTTGCTCAGCTGTTCGATGGAAATCACGGGCTGCACTGATGAATCACTCCGCAAAGATTGGCTGACGATTGTACGACGCAGGTGATTAGCTCACTAATCGATACCGCTGATATCGATCATGCGTCGACACAGCAGCAAGACTGGACCTGCAGCCTGACGAACAGGCCGTATCACCGAATTTTCAAAATGGGCTTGTTCGACCAATCCACTCACGGCTTCGCGACGAGGTCACTCGGATTCTGGCCGCGGTGTGCAGACATGGTTCACTCCAGCGCCCTTCTCTCATCGCTGCGACAAGTGAGGCGCCGTCCGGATGGATTTGCGACCGCGAGCGGCTCAACATGCACCAGCGCACGGTCCCGTGGCGGCCCGCTTGGCAGAATGCAAGGCCCCAACGAGCAAGGATGCTCCGATGCGCCCCATCATCACGCTATTGCTGTGTCTCGCCCCTGTCTTGTCCTCGGCCCAATGCCCCGACTGGACAGCCGAACGTGCCGATCTGGAAAGCCGTGCGTTGCAGCGGCAACTCGCCGAATGGGACGATGCCTACCACCGTCAAGGCATCGCCCTGGTCGACGATGAAGTCTATGACCAGGCGCGCAGCCGCCTGCGGTACTGGAACGACTGCTTTGCGCAAGGCTCAGTCACTCCGGCAGACCCGCTGGCAACCGCGACGGGGGACGTGCCGCACCCGGTTGCCCAGACCGGGCTGGCGAAACTCGCCGACCGCGCTGCCGTGACCGCCTGGATGGCCCGCCGCACTGACCTATGGATCCAGCCGAAGGTCGACGGCGTCGCCGTGACGCTGCACTACCGAAACAGCTCATTGGTTCAGGCCGTCAGCCGCGGCGATGGCAGCCGCGGTCAGGACTGGACAGCCCGCGCCCGCCAGCTACCGGCCGTGCCGTCGCAGCTGCCGTTGGCTGGCGAAGTCATCCTGCAGGGCGAACTCTATTGGCAGCTCGAGCACCACGTACAGGCCACAGCCGGCAGCGTCGGCGCCCGCGGTCGGGTCGCCGGGGCGATGGCGCGCCAAACGCTCGATCAGGCAACCGCCAGACGGATCGGCCTTTTCGTCTGGGATTGGCCTAACGGCCCGTCCGATATGCAGGCACGCCTGGACGGATTGACCGCGATGGGCTTCACGCAAAGCGCCGAGCTGACCATGCCCATCGACACGATCGCCCATGCCGCACACTGGCGGGACCATTGGTTTCATCATCCCCTGCCGTTTGCAAGCGATGGCATCGTATTGCGCCAAGGGGAACGCCCGAACAGCGGTGCATGGCAAGCCCAGCCGCCGAACTGGGCGGCTGCTTGGAAATACCCGGTGCGCACGGCTGTCGCCCGCGTACGCAAGGTGCAGTTCAGCATCGGTCGCACGGGCAAGATCACGCCGGTACTGGAGCTGGATCCGTTGCAGCTCGACGACCGGCGTATCAGCCGCGTCAGCCTCGGCTCCCTGCCGCGCTGGCAGGAGGCGGATATCCGCCCCGACGATCAGGTCGCGATCGCCTTGGCCGGCCTGACCATTCCTCGGTACGAGGGGGTGGTTTGGCGCGCGCAACATCGCCAACCGGTCGACGCCCCTGCCGCTGATGCGTACCACGCGCTCAGTTGCTGGCAGGCCAGCCCTGGCTGCGAGCAGCAGTTCGTGGCGCGTCTGGTCTGGCTCAGCGGTAAGAAAGGGCTGGACCTGCCGCAACTCGGACCAGGGACTTGGCAAACCCTGGTGGAGTCCGGTCTGGTCGCGGGCTTGCTCGACTGGCTGCAACTCGATCAACGCCGTCTTCAATCGGTCCCCGGCATTGGCGAAGCCAGCGCCAGCAGCCTGGCGAGCAGTTTTCAGCTAGCCCGAGAGCGCCCCTTTACGGCGTGGCTGCAGGCGCTGGGTGTGCCGCCCACCGGCGACACTCAGCTCGCCGACAACTGGGATAGCCTCGCCGCGACCAGCCCGGAGCAATGGCAAGCCAGGCCGGGAATCGGCGCAACTCGTGCCCGACAGCTGCGCGCTTTCTTTTCTACACCGGAGGTCCTTCGTCTCCGGCAGCAGCTACACGAGACCGGGATAGCCGGCTTTTGACGGCACTTCGCTGATCGAGTCCAGTCATACGACATCGAGAATAAGAAAAAAGGATGAAGGCATGGCCGACCGGCGAACCCTCTTGGCGCTGTTGTTATTCAGCCTCTGTGGCACTCAGAAAATCCTGGCAGCGCCCGAAGCCAACACCGCGTGCAGCCAAACCCGCGAGCGCATCAGCGAGCAAATCAAGGAGGCGCGCCTGATGGATGACACCAACCAGCGCGTCGCCTTGGAAGCAAGGCTGCATGGCCTCGCCGAGCGCTGCCGCGGTGTCGTTGCGGTGCAATCCAATCACGACGAAATCGAACGCGCGACGCACCTGGCAACGATACGTGAGGCACAGTTGCGCGAAGCGCTGAGCACCGGCGATCCGCAGGTCATCGAGATCAGCAAGCGGCGCCTGGATCAGGCGCGCCGCGCACTGGAAGCGGCCAAACGCTGACAGCCGGGTGCGTTACCAGACGATCAATAGTTGCGAAACTTCTTATGACAGGCCTCACAGGTGTCTTCGACACGCTGGAATGCGGATCCGACGCTGCCAGCGGTCACCTGCCCCTGAGCCGTCGCCGCGACCAGCGCGGCTGTGTTCGCTTCCAACTCGCGAGCCAGCTGGTTGAAGCGCTCCTGCTGTTGCCAGACATCATCCCGGGCCTCGCTCTGCTCTTCCTTGACCTCCGGGTAATACTGCCAGGGCTGGCGCGATAGCTCGTCCAGCTTTGCCGCGCCACTGACGAAGCCCTCGGGGTCGAACGTCAGCCGACCACGCAGCATGCCGCCGAGGTCTTCCTTGGTGTCGAGCATCTGCTGGTAGATCGCCTTGCGCTTACCCAGCGGCGAATTGGGATCGATGCGGTCGCAACCGGCCAGTGCAAGGACGGCGATCAGAGACACACACAACGGCATCAGTTTCATGGCACAACCACTCGGGACTACGATGGCCGGCGATTATCTACCCAGGCGACCGATTCACCAAACGCCTCGAGGCTACTGCGACCATTCACCGCCCGCGCTCTCGCAGTCGATCTTGGCCTGGGCGCGATCAGTCGCCTGATAGTGGTAAGTGACAATCCGGGCCTCCTCGGGCACGGTGGTCGGCAGGGTACCGTTATCCGCCTGGGTACCGGTGGCGCGTTCGTTGGCCAGGGTTTCCGGTGTCAGCGCGGCAGTGCAGACGCCAAAATGCCCTGCGGGACAGCTGTCCCGAATTTCCCGGTGGGAATTCTTGATCGCCTCGTTGTCCTGACACACCCAATCGATGGAATTGTCGTCCACGCCTTCGTATTCGAAACACTTTTCTGTCACAACCGGCGGTGGAACGGCGCCAGAGGTATCGGCACTGACATAGCAAGAGTTGGCGGCAGCCGGCAGGCTGAACACGGCGACCAGGGCAAGCGGAACGGAACGGAACAAGAGGTTCATGCTGGCGGCTCCTGTGGTTTCGCCCGGCGAGATTCACCAGAGCTCTCCGTTTGACCGCCCGCTCGCGAGCACGTTCGGGTATCCCCGCCAGAGACGCGCCGAGGATAGCAGCGGACGCCGGGCGTCTGCGGTTCAGTAGGCCGGCACCCAACGGGCGCGGCTACGCATGAGCGAGGGGCTGACCAGCCTGCAGTAGTTGCCGCTCCGCCGCCGGTCTTGCCTCGCCTGGGTTGCCGCGGTTCGCAGCGCTGCCCGGCACCAATTGCATCGATGTCCAGTCCACTGCCTAACTCACCTGCGAAAAGGTATCCGGAATTCATGCTCGAACTGTCGGCCATCTTCATCAGCCTCACGGCGCTGCTCGCCTATCTCAATTACCGTTTCATCGGCCTGCCTCCGACCATCGGCGTAATGGCCACCGCCTTGGTGTTCTCGGTGCTGTTGCACGGACTGGCGGTGCTGGGGCTGCCCTCGATCGAGGAGCAGATCGAAATTTTGGTCGGGCGCATCGATTTCAATCATCTGTTGATGGACGGCATGCTGTCCTTTCTGTTGTTCGCCGGCGCACTGCATATCAACCTGGCCGATCTGCGTGCCCGACGCTGGGCGATCGGCCTGCTGGCAACCGTCGGCGTACTGTTCTCCACCGCCGTGATCGGGCTGGGCACCTGGTACATTCTCGACCTGTTCGAGCTACAGCCGCCATTGATCTACTGCCTGCTGTTCGGTGCGCTGATCTCGCCGACCGACCCTATCGCCGTGCTCGGCATCATGCGTTCGGCGGGTGCGCCAAAAGCCCTGGAGACCACCATCGTCGGCGAGTCGCTGTTCAACGATGGGGTCGCTGTAGTGGTCTTCACCGTGCTGTTGGGCGTACTGGCGCGGGGGGAAGCGCCGGGGGCTGGCGAGGCCGTCTGGTTGTTCTTCGAAGAAGCCGGAGGCGGCATCTTGCTTGGCGGCCTGCTTGGCGCGCTGACCTTCGCGCTGCTCAAGAGCATCGACCAATACCAGGTGGAGGTGTTGCTGACCCTCGCGCTGGTGCTTGGCGGCTATACCCTGGCGACCCACCTGCACGTTTCCGGCCCGATCGCCATGGTGGTGGCCGGGCTGATCATCGGCAACCAGGGTCGCCGCCACGCGATGTCCGAACACACGCGGGAAAACCTGGACAACTTCTGGGAGCTGCTCGACGAGATACTTAACGCCGTGCTGTTCGTGCTGATCGGCATGGAGCTGGTGCTGCTGCCATTCAGTGCACAGTACCTGCTGATCGCCTTGTGCGTGACGTTACTGATCCTCGGCACGCGCCTGGTCGCCGTGGGCCCACCTGCGCTATTGCTGCGCGCACTGGGTCGCGCGCTACCCAACGGCACGGTGCGCATCCTGACCTGGGGCGGACTGCGTGGCGGCATCTCGGTTGCGCTGGTGCTCGCTCTGCCGGCCAGTGAGGAGCGAAACCTGCTTCTCAATATCACCTATCTCGTGGTGCTGTTCTCGATTCTGGTTCAGGGCCTGAGCATCGGGCGACTGGTCCGCCATATTTGCACGCGTGACAGCGCAGGCGACCATTGACGCAGGTGCGCGCCGGGCTTGGGATTGCTCGCAGTCACGGCTATAATCGCCGGGCTTCACACCGCCGACACCGCTCGGCCGTGCCCGCCACCTGTCCGAGGGGCGCTGCAGCAGGAATGAAAATCGGTGATGGATCTTGCGGGCCGCGCGGCTGAACTGCCGCGGCATAGCGAGTCCAGATCAGGCTTCACCTGTCAGGCTCGGATGGGGCGTTAACCATACGCATCAACGGCGCCCATTCGCATAAAACGAATGGAGAACTCTTCAATGAGTGCTGTCATGACGCCTGCCGGTTTCAACGATTTCAAAGTCGCCGACATTTCCCTGGCTGACTGGGGTCGCCGCGAGATCATCATCGCCGAATCGGAAATGCCCGCCCTGATGGGCCTGCGCCACAAATATTCCGGCGAGCAGCCGCTCAAAGGCGCGAAGATCCTCGGCTGCATCCACATGACCATCCAGACCGCCGTACTGATCGAGACGCTGACCGCCCTAGGTGCCGAAGTACGCTGGTCCAGCTGCAACATTTTCTCCACTCAGGATCAGGCGGCCGCTGCGATCGCCGCCGCCGGTATCCCGGTGTTCGCCTGGAAGGGTGAAACGGAGGAAGAGTACGAGTGGTGCATCGAGCAGACCATCCTCAAGGACGGTCAGCCGTGGAACGCTAACATGATCCTCGACGACGGCGGCGATCTGACCCAGATCTTGCATGACAAGTACCCGCAGGTACTCGAGCGCGTGCATGGCGTCACCGAGGAAACCACCACCGGCGTACATCGCCTGCAGGACATGCTGAAGAAAGGCACCCTGAAGATCCCGGCGATCAACGTCAACGATTCGGTCACCAAGAGCAAGAACGACAACAAGTACGGCTGCCGTCACAGCCTGAACGACGCCATCAAGCGCGCCACCGACCACCTGCTCTCCGGTAAGCAGGCGCTGGTGATTGGCTATGGCGATGTGGGCAAGGGCTCGGCGCAGTCGCTGCGTCAGGAAGGCATGATCGTCAAGGTGTCGGAAGTCGACCCGATCTGCGCCATGCAAGCGTGCATGGACGGCTTCGAACTGGTTTCGCCCTACAAGGACGGCCTGAACGACGGCACTGACAGCTGCATCGACACCGCACTATTGGGCAAGATCGATCTGATCGTCACCACCACCGGCAACGCCAACGTCTGTGATGCCGGCATGCTCAAGGCGCTGAAAAAGCGCGCCGTGGTGTGCAATATTGGTCACTTCGACAACGAGATTGACACTGCCTTCACACGCAAAAATTGGGCGTGGGAAGAGGTCAAGCCGCAGGTGCACAAGATCCATCGCACCGGCCCAGGCAGCTTCGATGCAAACAACGATGACTACCTGATCCTTTTGGCTGAAGGCCGTCTCGTGAATCTGGGCAACGCCACCGGCCACCCGAGCCGGATCATGGACGGCTCTTTCGCCAACCAGGTGTTGGCGCAGATCCACCTGTTCAACGAGAAGTTCGCCGACCTGCCGGTCACCGAGAAGACCAAGAACGTCACCGTCATGGTGCTGCCGAAGAAGCTCGACGAGGAAGTCGCAGCCGAAATGGTCAAGGGCTTTGGTGGTGTCCTCACCCGCCTGACCCCGAGCCAGGCCGAGTACATCGGTGTGGAAGTCGAAGGTCCGTTCAAGCCGGATAGCTACCGCTACTAATCGAAGCCACGGCTGCACCACTTCCCGGACGAGCCTTTTCGCCCGGGGGGTGGGTGCGGCTGATCGCTCAAAGGAACTGTCATGTCACACACACGTAGCCGTAACTTCAGCTTCGAGTTCTTCCCGACCAAGACCGACGCAGGGCATGAAAAGCTCATGGCCACCGCCAGGCGCCTGGCCGAATACAAGCCGGACTTCTTCTCTTGCACTTACGGTGCAGGTGGCTCGACTCGCGATCGCACCCTGAACACCGTGTTGCAACTCGACGGCGAAGTGAAGGTGCCCACCGCACCGCACCTCTCCTGTGTAGGCGATAGCAAGCAAGAGCTGCGCGAGCTGATCGGCCTGTATAAAGACGCTGGCATCAAGCGCATCGTCGCCCTGCGCGGAGACCTGCCGTCAGGCATGGGCATGGCCAGCGGCGAGCTGCGCTACGCCAACGAACTGGTGGAATTCATTCGTAACGAAACCGGCGATCACTTCCATATCGAAATTGCCGCGTACCCGGAAATGCATCCGCAGGCGCGTAATTTCGAGAGTGACCTGGCCAATTTCGTGCGCAAGGCCAAGGCCGGCGCTGACAGTGCCATTACCCAGTATTTTTTCAACGCCGACTGCTACTTCTACTTCGTCGAGCGCGTGCGCAAGCTGGGTGTGGAAACGCCGATCATCCCTGGCATCATGCCGATCACCAACTACAGCAAGCTAGCGCGTTTCTCTGACGCCTGTGGCGCTGAAATTCCGCGCTGGGTGCGCAAGCAGTTGGAATCCTACGGCGATGACATTGAAAGCATTCAGACGTTCGGTGAACAGGTAATTACCGAAATGTGCGAAAAGTTGCTGGCTGGCGGCGCACCGGGCTTGCACTTCTACACGCTGAACCAGGCCGAGCCTAGCTTGGCCATCTGGGACAACCTAAAGTTGGTCCGCTGAGCCATCGAACAGCTCCCTGGAAAAACAGGGAGCTGGTCAATGAACCTGCGAACTGCCACACTGTCCTACCAATGCGGTGTTAACAGGCTCTGTTATACTCCGTGCTTCCGCCAGGCTTACGCCCGGATGTCGTCATCGTCGAGATGCGGCAGGACCGGACGGGATCGCACGCCAGTCGCGATTCGAGCCAGGCATGACCATCCCAGGGCATCGCCCTATACAAGACAGGATTACTCATGTCCTTTGCTTCCCTCGGTCTCTCCGAGGCTTTGGCCGGTGCCGTCGAGGCTGCCGGTTACACCCAGCCTACACCGGTGCAACAGCGGGCCATTCCCGCCGTGTTGCAAGGACGCGACCTGATGGTCGCTGCACAGACGGGCACCGGCAAGACCGGTGGTTTCGCACTTCCCGTACTGGAAATTCTCTTCCCGGGCGGCCATCCCGACCGGGAACACCGTCATGGTCCGCGCCAACCGCGCGTGCTGGTGCTGACGCCCACCCGGGAGCTCGCTGCCCAGGTTCACGACAGCTTCAAGGTCTACGCCCGCGATCTGCCGCTGAAAAGCGCGGTGATCTTCGGTGGCGTCGGCATGAACCCACAAGTTCAAGCGCTGGCCAAGGGCGTCGACATTCTGGTCGCCTGCCCCGGCCGCCTGCTCGACCTGACCAACCAGAAGGCCATCGATTTATCCCACGTGGAAATCCTGGTCCTCGATGAAGCCGACCGCATGCTCGACATGGGCTTCATTCACGACGTCAAGAAGGTGTTGGCCAAGCTGCCGACCAAACGCCAGAACCTGCTGTTCTCGGCGACCTTTTCCAAAGACATCACCGACCTCGCCAGCAAACTGCTGCACGAGCCGGAAAAGATTCAGGTTACACCGCCAAACACCACGGTCGAGCGCATCGAACAACGGGTGTTCCGCCTGGCGGCTTCGCACAAACGCGCCCTGCTGGCCCATCTGATCACCCAGGGTGCCTGGGAACAGGTGCTGGTGTTCACCCGCACCAAGCATGGCGCCAACCGTCTCGCCGAATACCTCGACAAGCATGGTTTGCCGGCGGTCGCGATTCATGGCAACAAGAGCCAGAACGCCCGCACCAAGGCCCTGGCCGACTTCAAGGCCAACCAGGTGCGGATTCTGGTCGCTACCGATATCGCCGCGCGCGGCCTGGATATCGATCAGCTGCCTCATGTGGTCAACTTCGAGTTGCCCAACGTCGAGGAAGACTACGTACACCGTATCGGCCGTACCGGTCGCGCCGGTCGTAGTGGCGAGGCGATTTCACTGGTGGCGCCCGACGAGGAGAAACTGCTCAAGGGCATCGAACGGATGACCAAGCAGAAGATTCCAGACGGCGATCTGATGGGCTTCGACGCCAGCACCATTGAGGCCGAGAAGCCCGAAGTACGCGAGCCACGTCAGCCGCGTCCCGCCCGCAACAGCGAGCGCAAGCCACGCGCTGCCAAGGCGACGGAGCCGAGCGGCGAGCCGAAAGAGCGCGAGCGCAACCGCCGTGGACGGAACAGGCTGGACCGCGCGGTGCTGGAGCCTCTCCAGGTGGTGCCGGTGCCGGTGCCAGCCAGGGCAAAGGCAAACGGCAGGGGCAATCGCGCGGTAGCCAACCACGGCGCAAGAACGAGGGTCGCCGGATCGATAATGACGGCGGCGCTCGCCAGGACGTCGTTGCGAAGCCGAAGGAAAAGCAGCCAGTGATCATCCGCAAGGAGTCGAAGCTCGATCGGCTACCCAGCGCTGACCAACTGGACCAGCTACCGACGAAACCTCGCGGTGAGAAACCAGCCTTGCTGACCCGCAATCGCTGAGCGGGAAATGCCTAAATAAAAACGCCGCCCTCCGGGCGGCGTTTTTATTGGTGCGCCTGCAGTGCAGGCGTGGCGGATGCGCCCCGACGACAGTCAGCCTTCGCCGGGAATAGGCTCTGCTTGCTCGTCCCAGCCGCCACCCAGCGCCTTGAACAGATTGACCTCACTGACCATCTGCGCCAGGCGATCAGTGATGTACTGCTGCTGCACTTCGAACAGCTGGCGCTGGGCGTCAAGCAGCGTCAGGTAGCTATCCACACCGGTTCGGTAGCGTCGCTCCGCTAAGCGGAAGTAGTCTTCGCTGGTATCGAGCAGGTCGCGCTGCGCCTGCACCTGACGCGTATAGGTGGCCTGGGCAGCCAGACCATCGGCCACCTCGCGAAAGGCGGTCTGAATAGCCGTCTCGTATTGCGCTACCTGGATGTTGCGGCTGATTTCAGCGTAGTCGAGGTTGGCGCGCAGTTGTCCGGCATTGAAGATCGGCACACTGATGCTTGGCGAGAAATTCCAATAACGAGAGCCGCCGCCGAACAAGCCAGACAGTTCGCTGCTTGCCGTGCCCGCCGCGCCGGTCAGGCTGATGCTCGGGAAGAACGCCGCTCGGGCCGCGCCGATATTGGCATTGGCCGCCTTGAGCCGATACTCCGCCTGAATGATGTCCGGTCGTTTGTGCAGCAGGTCAGACGGCAGACCGACAGGCAACGCTGCCAGTTGCTCGCGCTGCAATTCGCCGGGAGCCGGCAGGTTACCGGGAGGGATGCTCTGTCCGAGCAGCAACGTCAGCGCATTGCGATCCTGCGCCACCTGGCGTGTGTACTGTTCGATGCGGACCCGCGCCGTATCCACGGCGCTGCGCGCCTGGCTCAGATCGAGCGCCGAGGCGACGCCCACATCGAAGCTGTGTTGCGTCAAACCGAGGCTTTGCTCGTAGGTTTTCAATGTGTCGCGGCTGACCTGCAGCAGGGCCTGATCGGCCTGTAACGTCAGCCAGGCGTTTGCAACGCTAGCGATCAGGCTGATCTGCGTGCTGCGCTGCGCCGCTTCGGTGGCGAAGTATTCCTGCAACGCTTGCTCACGCAGACTGCCGAGACGACCAAACAAGTCCAGTTCCCAAGACACCCCGAGCGTTGCACTGTATTGACTGCTTATCGTGCTCTGTCCGGTCTGATTGAGGTCGCCTGGCGTCCGTGTGCGACTGCCAGTACCGTCAGCGCTCACGATTGGCAGCAGGTCGGCTCGCTGGATGCGATACAGCGCACGATAGGCATCGACGTTAAGCGCCGCGACACGCAGGTCGCGGTTATTTTCCAACGCCACACCAATCAGTTGGCGCAGTGCCGGGTCGCGGAAGAATGCTTCCCAGTCCAGCTTCTGTTGCCCCTGAGCCGCGCTGACAACGCCCTCATAGGCTTCGCCCTCCGGCCAGTTGGCCGCCGTGGGAGCATCAGGACGCTGGTACTCGGGAATCAGGGAGCAGCCGCTCAACGCGGTCATCAGTGCCAGGGTCATTACCGACTTGTTCATTGCGAATCTCCCCTCGGTTCATCAGCGACCTTTTTTCTGCGCCCACTCAGCGAAGACACCACAACATAGAACAGCGGTACCCAGAATATGGCCAACAACATGGCGCTGAGCATGCCGCCGATCACGCCAGTACCAATTGCATGCTTACTACCCGCGCCCGCGCCGCTGGAAATCGCCAGCGGAAGCACACCGAGCATGAACGCGAGCGAGGTCATCACGATAGGCCGCAGACGTATGCGGCAGGCTTCGATTGCCGCGTCGACCAATGTCATGCCCTGCTCATGCAGCGTTTTGGCGAATTCGACGATCAGGATCGCGTTACGCGCCGACAAACCAATGGTAGTCAGCAGCCCCACCTGGAAGAAGACGTCATTAGACAGCCCACGCCCCATGGTGAACGCCAGTGCGCCGACGATACCCAGCGGCACGACCAGCATGACCGAGAACGGAATCGCCCAGCTCTCGTATAGCGCCGCGAGCGCGAGGAACACCACCAGCAGCGACAGAGCATACAGGGCCGGCGCCTGCGATCCGGACAGGCGCTCCTCATAGGACTGGCCTGTCCAGGAGTAGCCAATGCCGGTGGGCAATTGCTCGGCGATCCGTTCGACTGCGGCCATCGCCTCGCCGGAGCTGTAGCCCGGGGCGGCAGAGCCGAGAATCTCCATCGCCGGCACGCCATTGAAGCGCGTCAGCTTGGGTGGCCCGTAGGTCCATTCGCCGGTGGCAAAGGCAGTGAACGGCACCATCTCGCCGGCATCGTTGCGCACATACCACTTGCCAAGGTCCTCAGGATTCATCCGCGAGGAGGGCTCGCCCTGCATGTAAACGCGCTTGACGCGCCCGCGGTCGATGAAGTCGTTGACGTAGCTCGAACCCCAAGCGATGGACAGCGAGTCGTTGATCGTTGCGAGCGATACACCATGAGCACGCGCCTTTTCATCGTCGATGATCAGGTGGTACTGCGGCTCGTCCCGCAGGCCATTGAAGCGAACCCCGGTTAGCGTCGGATCCTGACCCGCCAGCTCCATGAACTTATCACGCGCTTGGGTCAGGGCCTCGTGACCGAGCCCGGCCTGATCCTGCAGATAAACGTCGAAACCGGTCGCATTGCCCAGCTCCATCACCGCTGGCGGTGCGAAGGCGAACACCATGGCGTCGCGCAGGCTGAAGAAATACCCCTGGGCTCGTTGGGCCAGGTCGAACACACCCTGCCCGGATTCGGTGCGCTCCTCCCATGGCTTGAGCATGATGAAGGCCATGCCAGAGCTCTGGCCGCGACCGGCGAAGTTGAAGCCGGTAATGGTGAACACCGAACGTACCGTCTCGCTTTCCTCTTTCAACAGGTAGTCGCGCATCTGCTCAACCACCTCCTGGGTGCGGCTGGCGGACGAGCCGGCTGGCGTCTGCACCTGGGCGAATAGCACGCCCTGGTCTTCCTCAGGCAGGAACGCGGTGGGAATGCGGGTAAACATCCAGACCATCACGCCAACGATGAGCAGATACATCAACAAGTAAGGCGCCTTGCGCCGCAACAAAGCAGCCACGCCGCTTTCGTAGCGACGGGTGCCACGGTCGAAGGTGCGGTTGAACCAGCCGAAGAAGCCGCGCTTGCCTTCGTGGTCACCGTCGTGCGGCTTGAGGATAGTGGCGCACAACGCCGGCGTGAAAATCAGCGCGACCAGCACCGACAGCACCATGGCCGAGACGATGGTGATGGAGAACTGGCGGTAGATCACCCCGGTGGAGCCACCGAAGAAGGCCATCGGCAGTAACACGGCTGAAAGCACCACGCCGATCCCCACGAGCGCGCCCTGGATCTGCCCCATGGACTTGCGCGTCGCCTCTTTGGCGGAGAGCCCCTCCTCGCGCATCACCCGCTCGACGTTCTCCACCACCACGATGGCATCGTCCACCAGCAGACCGATAGCCAGAATCATGGCGAACATGGTGAGTGTGTTAATGCTGTAGCCGAACGTCAGCAGGATCGCGAAAGTGCCGAGGATCACCACCGGTACGGCCAATGTCGGAATCAGCGTAGCCCGCAGATTCTGCAGGAACAGGAACATCACCAGAAAGACCAGCACGAAGGCTTCGACCAGCGTGTGCACCACACCTTCGATCGAGGCCGAGATCACTGGCGTGGTGTCGTACGGGTAAACCACCTCGACGCCCGGCGGAAAGAAGGGTTCCAGCTCGGATATGGTCTCGCGCACCGCGTTGGCGGTGTCCAGCGCGTTGCCACCGGCGGCCAGGCGAATGCCCAGGCCTGCGGCAGGCTGACCGTTGTATTCGGCGCGAATCGCATAGCTCTCCGCGCCGAGCTCGACTTTGGCGACGTCGCGTAGGCGCACCTGAGAGCCGTCTGCGTTGACCTTCAACAGGATCTTGCGGAACTGCTCAGGTGTTTCCAGACGCGTCTTGCCGATGATGGTGGCGTTGAGCTGCTGGGTTTCCAGCGCGGGCAGACCACCGAGTTGGCCGGACGATACCTGGACGTTCTGCTCCTGTATCGCCGAGCGGACATCAACAGCGGTCAGCTGATATTGCTGCAACTTGGCAGGATCAAGCCAGATGCGCATGGCGTATTGAGCGCCGAACACTTGAAAGTCACCAACACCCTGTGTACGGGAAATCGGATCCTGGATGTTGGCCACGATGTAGTTGGCCAGATCGTAGTTGCTCTGCTGGCCGTCCTTGGACACCAGCGCGACCACCATCAGGAAGTTGCGCGCCGATTTGGATACGCGGATGCCCTGCTGCTGGACCTGCTGCGGCAGCAAAGGGGTAGCCAGCTGCAGCTTGTTCTGCACCTGTACCTGGGCGATATCGGGATTGGTGCCCTGCTCGAACGTTACGTTGATGGTCATGCTACCGTCGGAGTTGCTCTCCGAGAAGATGTAGCGCAGCCCATCTAGGCCGTTGAGCTGCTGCTCGATGACCTGGACGACGGTATCTTGAACCGTTTGCGCCGAAGCGCCCGGGTAGTTGACCGAGATCGCCACGTTGGGCGGTGCGATACTGGGATACTGATTGACCGGCAGATTGAGAATCGCCAGCGTACCGGCGAGCATCAGCACCAGGGCGATAACCCAGGCGAAGATCGGCCGATCGATAAAGAATTTGGACATGTTCGGTTATTCCCCTTGGCCAGCGGCCGGCGCTGCGCCAGCCTGATCACTGGCCGGCCCGCCCTGCTGGACATTACCGGCCGGGCGTGGATCGACCTCGGCGCCCGGGCGAATGAACTGCAGCCCTTCGGTGATGACCCGGTCGCCGGGTTGCAAGCCGTCGCTGACCAGCCAGCGGTTGCCCACTGCGCGCTCCGTCTTGATCTGGCGCAGTTCGACCTTGTTATCCGGACCAACCACCATCGCTGTCGGCTCGCCGCGAGCATTGCGGGTGACGCCCTGTTGCGGCACCAGCAAGGCCTCCTGGCGAACGCCGGCCAACAGCCGCGCGTGGACGAACATACCCGGCAGCAGGTTCTTGTCCGGGTTCGGGAACACGGCGCGCAGGGTGACCGAGCCGGTGCCTTCGTCCACGGCTACCTCAGACACTTCGAGCGTACCCTCATGACCGTACTCGGAGCCGCCCGGCAATATCAGTCGGGCTTTGGCAGCGTTGTCGCCGGCCTGCTGCAGCCGACCACTTTCCAGATCACCGCGCAACGCGATCAGGTCCTGCACCGGCTGGGTCACATCGACATAGATCGGATCGAACTGCTGAATAGTTGCCAGTTCCTGCGTCTGGCCATTGCTGACCAGTGCCCCTTCGGTCACTGCAGAGCGGCCAATACGACCGGAGATGGGCGCAAGCACCTTGGTGTAACGGACATCGATCTTCGCCCGTTCGAGCTCGGCCTGAGCCTGCAGCGACGCCGCCCGGGCCTCGTCGTAGGCCTGCTGGCTCACCGCCTGCTCTTTGACCAGCAGCCCATAACGATCGGCCAGCGACTTGGCCGAGGCTAGCTGTGCCTCGGCACTTTTCAACGTGGCCTCGTAGACCGACGAATCGATCCGATAGAGCTGCTGCCCCTTCTTCACTTCACTGCCTTCGGTAAACAAGCGCTTCTGAATGATCCCATTGACCTGCGGACGAACCTCGGCAACACGGTAGGCCGTGGTGCGGCCCGGTAGCTCGGTAGTCAATGCAAACGGCTCAGCTTTCAGGGTCACGATGCCAACCTGCGGCTTCTCCTCGGGCGCGGCCGCTGCTGCCCCTTCGGCCTGATCGTCGCGACAGCCGCCGAGCAAAACTGCAACAACGAGAAAGGGGACCAGAGCAGCATTGGCTGGTTTGATTGACATGAAGGCGACCTCATTGAACAGACAGTCCCGAAGCGCGGACAGCTTGGGAAAATTCGGATGGCAGAATGAGAAGGAATATACTTACATGCACAACTGTTTGTAAACAGCTGATCGAGTTGCAACGCTCTATCGCAACGAGCCTGGGCAGATTGCGCATCGGCTGCGCAGACAGCAGAACGCCGGCTTTCGCCGGCGTCGGTTGAACGGAGCGCGCTTACTGACGCACGCCCTCGACCGAGATGATCAGGTCGACTGTCTGGGAGGCTGGCCCCAGGTCCATCTTGATATCGAAATCCTTCAGCTTGAGTGTCGTTGTGCCTTCGAAGCCTGCGCGATAGCCGCCCCATGGATCCTTGCCCTCACCGATGAACTTGGCGGCAATTACCACCGGCTTGGTCACACCATTGAGCGTCAGGTTGCCGGCGATGTCTGCGGTGCCTTCACCGGTGGGCTTGACCGAGGTCGACTCGAAGGTCGCGTCCGGATGCTCCGACACGTTGAGGAAGTCCTCGCTGCGCAAATGCTTATCGCGCTCGGCATTGTTGGTATCGACGCTGGCAGTCTGCAGGCTGACCTTGACCTTGCTGGCCTCGGGCTTGTCGGCATCGAAGCTGAAGCCGCCGTCGAATTCCTTGAAGCTGCCCCAGAGCCAGCTGTAGCCGAGATGGCTGATCTTGAAATTGACGAAGGCGTGCTGGTCTTTCGTGTCGATCACATAATCGGCGGCGGTCGCCGGGCCAGCGAGGATTATCGAACTCAGGGCAAGTGCTGTGAGGGTTTTTTTCAACATGGGTCGCTCCTTTTTAAAAGTGATCCGAAGGTGGTCTAGCGGGTCGTCACGCATCGGCGCGGCCGAGCATGCGATCGAGCGTCGGATCGCGGTCGATGAAATGATGTTTCAATGCCGCCAGTGCATGCAGCCCGGAAAGAATCACCAGGGCCCAGGCGAGGTACTGATGCACCACGCCGGCCACGTCTTCCTGGTCAGGAATCGAGGTGACCAGCGCCGGGATCTCGAACCAGCCGAACACCTCGATCCCGCGGCCTTCTGCGGTAGAAATCAGGTAACCGGAGATCATTACCGCGAACAGGCCGAGATACAGCAGACCATGACCTGCCTTGGTGGCCCGGCGCACCAGAGAAGAATGCCCGGGCAATGGCCCCGGACCGCGATTGCTGAACCGCCAGATGACTCTGAAGATCATCAGCGCCAGCAGCACGAGGCCAACGCTTTTGTGGATATCAGGGGCGGTGTGATACCAGCTGCTGTAGTAGTTCAGACCGACCATCCAGTAGCCCAGCGCGAACAGGCCGAACACCGCAACCGCCATGAGCCAATGCATGGTGATACTCACCAGTCCGTAGTTGTTAGGCGAATTGCGCCATTGCATGGTTGCGTCTCGATAGAGGAACAGGACGATTAGCCTAACGGCTTACAGATCGAAATGACTCGCATTTTTCGTTTCAAATTATCGGGCAAGCAGATAGATGCTCCGCGTCAGAGCCATCGTCCGGTTTCTGCTAGGCTGCGCCGACGCCAATGCCAAGGAGCCAAGATGAACCTGAACGACAGCTGGATGCAGCGTGACCTTTCCGTACTCTGGCATCCGTGCACCCAGATGAAAGATCACGAACAGCTTCCGCTTATCCCCATACGGCGTGGCGAAGGCGTCTGGCTCGAGGATTTCGATGGCAAGCGTTACCTGGATGCGGTCAGCTCCTGGTGGGTCAATGTATTCGGTCACGCCAACCCGCGCATCAATCAACGCATCAAAGATCAACTCGACCAACTCGAACATGTGATGCTTGCCGGCTTCAGTCATCAGCCGGTGGTCGAACTATCCGAACGCCTGGTGCGGATCACCCCTGCGGGCCTCGAGCGGGTCTTCTATACCGACAACGGCTCGACCGGCATTGAGGTCGCGCTGAAGATGAGCTTTCACTACTGGCGCAACAGTGGTCAGCCGAACAAACAGCGCTTCGTCACGCTGACCAACAGTTATCACGGCGAAACCGTGGCGGCCATGTCGGTAGGCGATGTGGCACTTTTTACAGACACCTATAAGCCGCTGCTGCTGGATACCTTCAAGGTCCCCAGCCCGGACTGCTATCTGCGTCCTGAGGGCATGGGCTGGGAAGAGCACTCGCGCAAC
Source organism: Stutzerimonas stutzeri (assembly GCF_000590475.1). NCBI lineage: Bacteria > Pseudomonadati > Pseudomonadota > Gammaproteobacteria > Pseudomonadales > Pseudomonadaceae > Stutzerimonas > Stutzerimonas stutzeri. The sequence goes on from NZ_CP007441.1 coordinate 4,241,247, forward strand.
ATGTTCGCCCATATGGAGCGGACCCTGGCCGAGCACCATGCGCAAATCGCGGCAGTGATCGTCGAGCCGCTCATTCAGGGTGCCGGCGGCATGCGCATGTATCACCCGGTCTACCTCAAACTGCTGCGCGAGGCCTGCGATCGCTACGATGTGCACCTGATCCACGATGAAATCGCGGTCGGTTTCGGCCGAACCGGAACCATGTTCGCTTGCGAGCAGGCGGGCATCGCGCCGGATTTTCTCTGCCTGTCCAAGGCGCTCACCGGCGGTTACTTGCCAATGGCCGCGGTACTGACGACCGACAAGCTGTATCAGGCGTTCTACGACGACTACTCGACTTTGCGCGCCTTTCTCCATTCACACACCTATACCGGCAATCCATTGGCCTGTGCCGCGGCGCTGGCGACCCTGGATATTTTCGAGCAGGACGGCGTCCTCGAGGCGAACAAAGCCCTGGCCGCTCGCATGGCCAGCGCCACTGCTCATTTGGCCGATCACCCCAACGTCGCCGAGGTCCGGCAGACCGGAATGGCAGTTGCGATCGAGATGGTGCAGGACAAGGCCAGCAAGACCGCCTACCCCTGGCAGGAACGTCGCGGTCTGAAGGTCTACCAGCATGCGCTGCAACGCGGCGCACTGTTACGGCCGCTGGGCAGTGTGGTGTATTTCCTACCGCCCTACACCATCACCGAAGAGCAGATCGACTTTCTCGCCGAAGTGGCCACCGAAGGCATCGATATCGCGACGCGCACGGCTGTCAGCGTCCCAGTCGCTCCGGGTGCGCCAAAGGAGTTTCGCGATCCGGGTTAGCACGGGGCGCAGCGCGGGCTTCTGAGCCCGCAGCTAACGCTATAGACTGCGGCTTCAACTTTCGACCGTAGCTTTTCCGATGCGCATATCCCGGTTTTTCATCGACGCACCACTCTCGCTTGGCACGCAAAATCTGCCGGAAGCCTCGGCTCATTACATCAGCCGAGTCTTGCGGCTATCAACCGGCGCGGTGGTGCAACTGTTCGATGGCAGCGGTCAGGAATACCGGGGCGAACTGATCGAGGCAGGCAAGAAGCAAGTGAAAGTCGAACTGCGCGAGCAGCTGGCAGGCATGCCCGAACCGACGCTAAAAATTCATCTTGGCCAAGGCCTGTCGCGCGGCGAACGAATGGATTGGGCCATTCAGAAGGCGACGGAACTGGGCGCCACGGAGATAACGCCAATCGTCAGCGAGCGTTGCGAAGTTCGCCTGAAAGACGAAAGAGCCGACAAACGCCTAGCCCACTGGCGCCAGATCGTCATAAGCGCCTGCGAGCAGTGCGGACGCTCGGTGATCCCGACCATCCATCCGCCGATGTCGCTGCAGGAATGGCTAGCAGTGGAGGCGGATCTGAAACTGGTTCTGCACCCGCTGGCCGAACCGCTGACGGCACATCAACGGCCCGCTACGCTGGCATTTCTGATCGGCCCCGAAGGTGGGCTGAATGATGCGGAGGTCGAACAGGCACATAGCGCCGGGTTTCAACCGGCCCGTCTTGGACCACGAGTCTTACGTACCGAGACCGCACCCGTGGTGGCCTTGAGTGTGGCACAACAGCTATGGGGCGATTTCCAGACCGACGTCTGACGATGCTGGCATCGGTCGCGGTTTAACCACCGACCGCCCGCCTAGCGGAATGTGTGGCTGACCCGTCAGATCAGGCCCGCATCCGCCAGCTTTTGCTCCAGCGCATTCAGGTCCGGAATTCGCGCTTGCACGTCGCCCAGGTTGACCGCGTCAAGTTCCAGGGGCGCCAGCGTCACGTCTGAATGCGCCAGGCTCGAATCAACCTTCACCGAGCGAGGAATGCCCTGCACCAGCAATGCAATGAATTTCACATGGTCGCGCCCACCCAGGGCATTGAGCACCGCCACCCGCGCCTGGGTGCCTACTTCAGGCTGGCCGTCGGACGCCGCCTCGAATGACAGCAGCGGCAAGGTCAGGTCTCGCCAGGAAACCTGACCGAGAAACCAGGATGGGGTGCCCTGGGCTGACTGGGCCGCGCGGTAGGGAATCAACTCGGCGACGGCAACGTTGGGCAGTAGCAGCGTACGGTCAGCCAGCGGCACCAACAATCCGGTGATGCTGGCGGAAGTTTCTTGGGTAATAGCGGATTGACTCATGGGTTATCCAGTTGCAGAGCCGCAACGGGTTCATTGACCTGTTGCGCAAAGTGATTGACCAGGGCTTGGGCCAGTTCGCGCGGATCGCCGCTGAAGGAGCTGTAGCCGCCTTCGCGTAAGCTGTCCGGCATGCTCGAGCAGACGCAGGAATCGGCACGCTGAGTCCAGACCCTCCCCCCCTGACGCAGCACATAGGCGGCCGCCGCGCTGCCATCGCTGCCCATACCGCTGAAGGCAATAACGCCACAGCGGCTGCCAAACTGCTGCGCTAGATTAAGCATCATCTGATCGATGGACGGGCTGTAGGGCTCTGGCCAGCCGCGAGCGTTGAACAGCATGGAACCGTCCTTGCCGAAACTCATTTCCTGACTGATGGGCGCCACCACGACCTCACCGCAGCGAATGGAGTCGTTTTCTCGACTCTGATTGACGCTCCATTGGCTGTGTCGCCCCACTACTTGCGACAGTGCCGACTCGAAACTGGCCTCGATGTGTTGAGCATATATAAACCCAAGCGGCAAACCACTCGGCAATGTGTCGAGAAAGGCCTTCACCGCCTCGGGCCCTCCCAGCGAAGCCGCCAGTAACCAGACGTCACGAGCAGGTTCTCCGGCGAGCGACTCGGCATTTGCCAGTGCGCCGGGCAGCTCCAGGCGTGCGGGGCGTTCCGCCTGTCCGCGCAGCACTTCCAGACGTGGGCCAACGACCCGGGACGGATCACCGACAAGCCGCTTCAGCTTGCTAAACAAGCGCCGCTCCCAGCGCGGATAGTGTTCGGAATGACGTTCCGGGGCGTGCCCCTCGCCGAAGAGTACCGGACAACTGTCTCGTTCCAGCAGCGCATTGACCAATGGCGAATCTTCCGTCTGGGCCAGATCAACAAGCCATAGATCGGCGTCCACAGCCATCAGGTCTGCTTCCTGTAGCCGCGCCGGATCACTGTTGAGCACCACTTTGTAGCCATTGGCGCTCAACGCCTGCTGCAGCACATGCCGTTGCAGTGAGGTGTCAGCGATCACGCCAATGCGGGCCGCAGCGACCTCAGTCATGGCGCTTGACCAATTGCTGAATGGTCTCGAGCAGCAACGACTCCTGATACGGTTTGCCGAGGTACTGATTCACACCGATGGCCATTGCCCGATCCCTGTGCTTCTCGCCGGTTCGCGAGGTGATCATGATGATAGGCAGATCCTTCAGATGGTCATCGTGACGCACCAGGGTCGCTACTTCGAAACCGTCCATGCGTGGCATTTCGATGTCCAGCAGCATGATGTCCGGCTTGCGCTCCTGCAGTTGAGTGATCGCGTCGACACCATCCTTCGCCGTCAATACATTCATGCCGTTACGTTCGAGCAGACGGCTGGTGACCTTACGCACGGTAACCGAATCGTCCACTACCATGACCAAAGTCGGCCGATCGACTTCGATCTCGACCGGTTCGTCTTCGCCGAGCAGCCGCAACGGTTGCTGCTGCGTGAGCAGATGCGCATGCAATACACGGATGGTCGCGAGGAGGTCGAGAATCACCACTACTCGACCGTCACCCAGAATGGTCGCACCGGAAATTCCCGGTACGGTGGCAAACTGCGGGCCCAGGCTCTTCACCACGATTTCGCGGGAACCGGCTAGGCTATCGACCTGCACTGCCACACTGTGCTCGTTCGAGCGCACCAGGATCACCGGCAAAGGCAAGCTCTGACCGACCAGCTTGGGCCGTTGGCCGTTGTTCAGAAGCTCGCCGAGATAGCGCAACTCGTAGGTCTGCCCTGCATATTCGAAACGTGAAGCGCCTGGCTGGTAATAGGCTTCCAGCTCGTAAGGCGATACCCGCACGATACCTTCGATGGTGTTCAGCGGAATCGCATAGAGATCCTCGCCGGAATAAACCATCAGTGCCCGGTTGACCGACACGGTAAACGGCAGGCGGATCAGAAAGCGCGTACCGCTGCCAAGCGTCGATTCGATGCTCATGGAGCCGCCGAGCTGCTTGACCTCAGAGTGCACCACATCCATGCCGACACCGCGGCCGGATATCTGGGTCACCTTCTCGGCAGTGGAAAAACCTGCCTCGAGAATAAATTGCAGAATCTCGTGATCCGTCAGATCGCTGCCGGGAAGCATCAGACCGCGTTCGATCGCCTTGCGACGAACGGCCTCGAGGTTGATGCCCGCGCCGTCATCGCTCAATGCCAGAACGATATCCCCACCTTCGCGGCTCAGATCCAGACGAATGTTGCCCTGTTCCGGTTTGCCCGCGGCCGCACGCTTGGCGGCGATTTCAATACCGTGATCCACGGCATTGCGGAGCATGTGTTCCAGCGGCGCGACGATACGTTCGAGCACACTGCGGTCCATCTCACCCGTTGCGTTGCCGACATGAAACTCGACCTGTTTGCCCAGCTCACCCGCTACCTGGCGCACAATCCGGCGCAAGCGCGGCACAAGCCGGTCGAAGGGAACCATGCGTGTGCGCATGAGGCCTTCCTGGAGCTCAGTATTGACCCGTGCCTGCTGCAACAGCAGCGTTTCGGCGTCACGATTACGAGCGGCCAAGGTTTCCTTCAAATCCAACAGGTCGGAGGCAGACTCGAACAGTGCGCGAGAAAGTTGCTGAAGCTGCGAATGGCGATCCATTTCCAACGGATCGAAATCGTCATATCCGGCACGCTCCGCTTCGGCCTGATAGCGACTGAGAATTTGTGCCTGGGTTTCGGTATCCAGTCGCCGCAGCTGGTCACGTACGCGTTCGATGGTGGCTTCCATCTCGCCCAACGTGAAACCGACGTCGCTAACCTGCTGCTCGACACGCCCCCGGAAAATCGAGGTTTCACCCGCCAGATTGACCAATCCCTCCAGAAGGTCGGCTGGTACTTTCACCAGTTCCTGCGGCGCCCGGCGGGAGGCAGCATCCAATGCAGCCTGCTCGGCGCGACGGATGAACGGCAGGACTTTGGCAGGCGTATTGTCGGTCGGCGCCTGGACACTGGCGGCCACGATAGGCGTTTCGAGCACGATGACGGACGAGTCGGGCTGATCATCATCCTGGCTGTCCTGCGCCTGCTCGGCGGCAATGGCCTCAGGCTCGCTCGCCAAGCGCGAGCGCATCGTTTCGACTTCCTTGAGCAAAGCGTCGTAGCCGCCCTGTACATCCAGAAACAGGCTGTCCGCCCAAGGCCCACCCTGCAGTTGCGTCTCGCTGAGGCGTTGTTCGAGGTCATGCGCCATATCGCCCAAGCGATTTTGCGCCGCCAACCGCGCGCCGCCCTTCAACGTGTGCAGCACACGCATCATGTCGACCAACGGGGCCGCGCTATCGCGGGTGGCTTCCCACCGCCCCAGTGCGGCATCCATCTCTTCCAGCAGGTCATCCGCCTCTTCGACGAAAATGTCTAGAATTTCCGCTTCGGCGGCGTCCTGGGCAGCGTCCTGAGCCGCCTTCAAGGCGACGCTGCTGGGCATACTCAATTGCTCTTCGGGATTCGATCGAAACCGTCGAATGGTCGCAATCAGATCCTGCCCACTCGGCAGCTCACCGTTGACGCGCACCGCATCGAGCATTGCCGCGAGCCGATCATGGCAAGTCTGCAGCAATCTGAACAGTGCCGGGCTCGATCGATAATTGCCGGCGCACAGCCCCTCGTACAGGTATTCAAGCTCATGCGCTAGATCACCGATCTCCCGGATGTCCGCCATCCGCGCGCCGCCTTTAAGCGTATGCAGATCGCGCTGTAGCGCTTCGATTTCAAAACTGTTGCCGACGTCTTCCATCCAACGCTGTAGCGATGCGCCAGCGCGTTCGATGATGTCGAAACCTTCCTCTAGAAAGATTTCGACCAATTCGGGATCGCGGTGCTCGAAACTGTCGGTTTCAGCCCTGGCGGGTTCCGTCATCGGTGTAGGTTCCGGCACCTCGAATGCTTCGAGCTCTTCGACCTCAGCTTCTGCTGCGAACGGCGGCGCATCTTCTCCCGGCGCTTCCGGCTCGATGGAGCAAGCATCGTCCGGTACCGCCTCGTCTTCGGCTTGAGCGGAATCTCTGTCGGATGGCGCTGCCGTCTCAGCCTCGGCCTGGTTCTCCTCGGCACCTTGCGCGATCAGTGCTTGTTCGAGCTGGCCCGTTGATGCCAGTGACTCCGGCGCATCGGCGAGAGGCTCCTTCCCCTGCGCATCCTCATCAATAACTAGCGTTTCATTAGGGCTGGAAACAGCACTTTCGAATGTTGGCGTGACACCTTGCCGATAGGCCTTGATGTGCTCGATGAGCTTCGTGGCAGCATCCATTGGCTTTTGCGCCTGGAGCTGTTCCAGCTGAACCGCAAGCTGATCGTGACTGCGATGTAGCAGCTTGGCGAGATCGTTGGTATGCACATAGCGACCGTCTGAAAGCCCCTCATAAAGGGTTTCGAGTTCATGCGCCAAATCGCCGATCGGCCGAATTTCGGCCATTCTCGCACCGCCTTTGAGCGTATGCAGGTCACGTAGCAGGGCCGAGAGTGCCAGTTGATTGGCGGGATCTCCCAGCCAGCGCTCCAGCGCTCCGCCAGCGCTTTCAAGCAGGTCGACAGCTTCGTCGAGAAAAATCTCGACCATTTCCTCATCCAGCTCGCCCTGCTCCGATTGAGACTCGACTGGCCAAGCTTCGGCTTCGGCTTCGGCTTCGGCTTCGGCTTCGGCTTCGGCTTCGATAGGACCCTCGGTCAAGCCATCAATCGCAACTGCCGGAATAGAGAGCTCTGGCTGTGTATCGCCGGTCGGTAGCTCGTATGCGTGCGTATCGATCGCCTCAGCCAAGAGCTCTTCGAGACGGGCCACCAGCTCGGGTTGTCCGGCCACCTGCAGACCGGCAGCAACCTGATCCATCATGCCGACCAACGCCTCATGACCTTGCTCGGCGTCATCGAAGAAGCGCGCACTGACTGGAAGGCGGCCGTCCTGTACAACCGCATAGAGGTTGAGTAGGACCTGGCACAACGCATCGATCTGCGGCAGATCGGCCATCTGCGCACCGAGCCCGAGCGTCGTCAACTCTTCCAGCAGCGCGCTCAGCTCCTGGCGTTCGGCAGGGTGCTCGCGCCAGCTTCGCAGAAGATCTTCGGCGTCCAGCAGGATGTTCATGCCTTCCGACAGAAACAGCGCAATCATGCCAGGATCGCGCGGCTCACCCGCTTCGTTGTCGCCACGCTCGCTGGCATCCGCCAGCCGAGCCTGATGCAGCGCATGGACTTGCGCGATGAATTCATCGGCCCCGTCGATGGGTGCAAGCGGGTCATGCTCGAGGTTGCCTAGTCCGCAACGCAGCAGTTGCTCTGCATCATGTAGCAGCTCCGCCTCAGCCATATCCATCGGTATCAGATTGGCCTTGAACTCCTTGACCATTTTTTCCAACGGAGTGGCGATCTCCGCAACCGGCAGAATCCCGGCCATATGTGCACTGCCCTTAAGCGTATGCAGGGCCCGCTGCAAGGCGTCGGTAACCCGCTGCGGAAGGCGTTGCGCGCAATCAGCAAGAAAATCGACCAGCGTGGTGAGATGGGATTCCGCCTCGTTGCGGAAGATCTCGAGCAGCTGGGGGTCCAGCACATCCTCAACAACCGGTTCCTGCACGGGCTCGTCAAGCGCAACGCCACCCTGCGGATCCGGATCGGTGGGCTGTCCTTTGGCCAGCGCGTGGGCGTTGGCGGCCAATCGATCGACATCGTCACGCTGCCGTTGCGCCTTGGCAGCAAACTCTTCGACCAATGCTGGCATCAGCGCGACGACATCGGTCACCAGTTTCTTGACCGGTTCGCTCGCATCAATGCTACGGTCGAGGACACGGTTGAGCAGGTTTTCGACAGACCAGGCGAGCTCACCGATGATCAGCGCGCGGACCATGCGTCCACTACCCTTGAGCGTATGAAAGGCTCTTCGCACTTCACCGAGCGCGTTCTTATCCGTGGCGTCGGCGCACCACCGTGGCAGATACTCGCCGATTGTTTCGAGGACCTCAGCCGCTTCCTCGATGAATACCTCGAGTAGGTCCTCATCGACCGGCTCCTCGCCTTCAGGCGGCGGCAGCAAACTTGGAGGAACATGCAGGGCCGGCGGATTGATCGAGACGGTCGGCGCAGCCATTACGTCTTCCATGCTCATCACCGGCTCAGCGGCAACAGGCTGTTCCATCAACTCCGGCAGCTCTACCTCCGGCATATCGAACTCGGCCATGTCGGCCTCGCTCCATGCCGCTGTGTCACCGAGCGAATCATCGGCCTGCTCGTCAGCCCCCACCAGATGGTCGTCTGGCTCGGTAACGCTGGGCGGCGAAAGTGTAGAGTCCACAAGATCGTTGGTCTCACCCGGCCAGTCGGATGCGTCAGACTCAACTATATCGCCGACATTAAAGCCCTCGCCCTCGGCAGCCCAATCGATAGCCAAATCGGTATCGACAGGCGTCAACTCAACAGCCGAAATGTTATCTGGTTGGGCGGCAGTAGCCTGCTCAAGCGGCTCGCCATTCAAGAGCTCCGGAGCGGGCTCCGGAAGCAACACCTCGATTTCGTCCAGCGGATCGGACAGCTCGAGATTCGCCTCAAGAGCGATAGGATCACGCTCGTACGTCGACGGTTGCTCACGTAGCGGGTAGCCCAAGGCTTGCAGGCTTTCTTCGGCAACATCAAGAATCAGGTCGCCCTGCGAGCCGCAGTCTTCGCTGAGCCGCTCGAGGTAATATTCGACGCTGGTGATGGCATCGGCCAAGGTATCCAGGCTCTGCCAGTCGGGGATAGCCTGCTTGGCTAGGAGCTGTTCCTGAATGTAGCGGTTGCAGGCATCCAGCAACGCCGCCGCGCGAGCAAGCGGAACCATTGCCAACCCACCACGCGACTGGGTCAAAAGCTCCGGTACGCGCGCCAGATGCTGGTGATTCCACTGAGAGGCGATGAATTCGATGATCGCATCTTTGGCCTGCTCGAGCCCAGTACGCGCCTCGCGAATAACCAGGCGGTGAATTTGCGCGACATCGGTAGTAGGTAGGTGGCTCTCTTCTCCTCGCTCGTCAGACGTGCCGCCAACCATGCCAGCCAAGGTCGCCTCGACATATAGCAACGCACCCGCTACATCCATCAGCGCCGCGTCGTCGGGCTTCTGTTGCCCTTGCGCCAACGCTTCGACCACACCGATCTGATCCAAAATGATCCGGCGTGGCTGACCGAATCCCAATACTGCAAGCGTATCGGCAATCTGCTTGAGCGGCGGCTGCAGGGCCCCCAGCTCGGTCAAGACCAAGCGGTCGCTGCGTACGAACAGATCCAGGCTGTCCTTGACCCTAACCAGCTCTTCGCACAACGCTGCCACCACCGAACGCATCGCACCGCGATCCGGGCCTGCCAGCTGGGCGCGTTCTTCATCGACCAGGGTACTGTCGGGCAGCGCATCGTCCAGGCTGTATTCAGCCTTCAAAGCCTTGATGCGTGGCGACTCCGTGGGCGCCTTGGCGATGTAAAAGAGCAGATTCTTGGTCAGCTCATCTGGTGCCGGCTGGTTGATACCGTCGGCGCCTTGCGCAACGAGACGCTTGAGCTCCTTGTCGACCTGGCGCAGCAGGTTCCGAACCGTGGTGCCGTTGGCGACCGCCCCACTGGCGAGCCCCTCGACGACGCCCGATGCGATCTGCCACAACGCACCCAGCGGTGCATCTCGGCAGAGCATTTCCAGGCGAGCGAAGACCCGTGCCATATAACCCAGATTGGTGGGCAGGTCCTGATTGCGGATGACACCGACCAGCGCGACCTGCAGCATCTGCCGTAGCTTGCGAAGCAGCCCCGGCAAATCCTCAGTTTGCCGCTGAGCCAGAAACTCCTCTGAAAGAGCCGGCGCCCGAGCGGACATATTGGGTGAAAACAGGCTGGTTTCCGATAGCAGTTTCTCGCCGCGCGCGGCGCGTAGATCATTGAGCAGCGGCAGCACGACCATTGGCAGATCGCGACGAGCGCTCTGTATGCGATCCAGATAGACCGGCATTTGCAGAATCGCCTGCATGAGCACTTCAAGCGCTTCGGTCTGACTGGCGACGCGCTCGTCCAGCAACGCACGAGCGAGCTGCTCCATTTCCTCGGCAAGCAGTGCAGCGCCATAAAATTCCACCATCTGCAGGGTGCCATGCACCTGATGCACATAGGTCAGGCAGAAGCGCATCCGCGTCGAGTCTTGCGGGTTTTCGACGAATGCTTCCAAGGCTTGCCGCGCCTGCTTCAACGTTTCGGCAATCTCGCCTTTCACCCACTCCAGGGCGACATAATCATGCCGATCACCCATAGCGACTCCGCTCATAAACTTTTCCGGGTAAAGGCCAGAACCTGACTATCGGCTACCGGCACTAGCTCCGGATGCCGCCAGCCGACTACCTCGCCCGCGCCGATAACCAGCAATCCCCCCGGCGCCAGGCGTTCGACCAGACGATTGAGGATTTCGCGGCGGCGCCAGCGACGGAAGTAAATCAACAGATTCTGACAAAAAATGACGTCCATATCGGACATTGGCGCACCAGCCAGTTCCAGCACATTAAGTCTGGCAAAACACACGCGAGCTGCCAGGCTGGGTATTACTTGGAAACGGTCATCAGGCATTGCCTGGAAATATCGTTCGCGCAGGTCGGGATCCAATTGATCGAGCCGACGACGGCTGTAGAGGCCATCTCTAGACCGGCTCAATGCGCTCAAGCTGATATCCGTGCCTATTACTCCATATTGCGCCTCGCCACCTATACGCTTCAGCGCCTCAGCAGCACAGATCGCCACTGAGTATGTTTCCTCACCGCTTGCACAACCCACACTCCACAGCGACCAGGGCAGCACAGCGTCGCGCGAGTCGTGACGCTGCTGTATGTAATCAGCAAGCATTGAAAAAGAAGGCGGATGACGGAAGAAACGGGTTTCCTGAACCGTCAGGCGGTCCATCAGGGTCGACCACTCCACCGCGCCGCGTGGGCCGTCGGTAACCTGATGGTAATAACTGGCATAATCAGCCGCTCCGACTTCGCGCATGCGGCTGCTCAGGTTGGCCTGCAGGAACACTCTCCGCTGCTCGGTCACTACGAGGCCGGAGCGCTCTTCGAGCAAGACCTGCCAGTCACGAAACTCAGCTGACGACATATCAGCCAAGGGTCTCAGTGACCAGTCAACGCTTGGCTGCATGTCCTGCCCCTTACTCATGAACTTTCACAGCAGCCATGGCCGGCCGCCGTGCTCTCCAGTCAGGCCTGATCCTGCGTTTCCGGCAAGGTGAAGCCGGATACCGAGTGACGCATTTCGTTGGCCATCTTCGCGAGGTTACCAATGCTCTTCGCGGTCGCCGTGGTCCCCGAAGACGTCTGCGAGGTAATTTCCTGGATGACGTTCATGGTGTTCGAGATGTGACCAGCCGACGAAGCCTGCTGACGCGCCGCGTTGGAGATGTTCTGAATCAGAGCCGCTAGGCTCTTGGATACTTTCTCGATCTCCTCCAGGGCAACACCCGCGTCCTGTGCCAGGCGCGCGCCTCGTACCACTTCGGAGGTGGTCTGTTCCATCGAGATAACCGCTTCGTTGGTGTCGGTTTGAATGGTCTTGACCAGCGCCTCGATCTGCTTGGTCGCCGCCGATGAACGCTCGGCAAGGCGCTGTACTTCGTCCGCAACCACCGCGAAGCCTCGACCTGCATCGCCAGCCATGGAGGCCTGAATCGCCGCGTTCAATGCAAGGATGTTGGTCTGGTCGGCAATGTCATTAATCAGGCTAACAATGTCACCGATCTCCTGGGAAGATTCGCCCAGCCGCTTGATCCGCTTGGACGTATCCTGAATCTGCTCACGGATGTTATCCATGCCCGTAATGGTGTTGTGAACGACCTCATTGCCCTTGTTGGCAATGGCTACGGAGCGCTCTGCCACCGCAGAAGATTCTGCGGCGTTGGCCGATACCTGATCAATCGAGACAGCCATTTCGTTGATCGCCGCGGAAGCCCCGGCGATTTCCTGGGCCTGATGCTCGGACGCTTCTGCTAGATGCATCGCAGTCGCCTGGGTCTCCTGGGCCGCGCCCGACACCTGAACGGCAGTCTGGTTGATCGTTTCGACCAGATCGCGCAATTGGTCGATGGAGTAGTTGATAGAGTCTGCGATGGCACCGGTGAAGTCTTCGGTAACCGTGGCGGCCACCGTCAAGTCACCATCAGCCAGGTCGCCGATTTCGTCGAGCAGGCGGAGAATCGCCGTCTGGTTACGTTCGTTCTTTTCCGCCGTTTCACTCAGACGACGACGTGTTTCCTGAACCATTACCAGACCGATCAGCAGAATCGAGGCCAGAGCCAGCGCGCCAAGAACATAGCCCGCGAGCGCGTTGACGTAACGGGCATCGGCACGACCTTGAAGACCCTGGGTCAGCACGGAAGTCTTGTCGAGCAGAGTCTGCGAAACTTCGAAAATACTGTTCGAAGACTCACGCACCTGGAACAGCTCCGGAGAGGTCTCAAGAATCTCGTCCACGGAGCCAGAAACGAACTGGAACAACTCGGAAATTGCAGCCAGGCGGTCGAGCGCTTCAGCATCGTTAACACGCGTGATGCCCATGGCTTCGTTGCCTTCGAGCATTGCGCTGAGCACTCGACCGAACAAGCTGGCATCACGACCAAACATGTCAGCGGCCTGAACCGAGTCCTGATCTCCGGAAAGCACCTTATTCACCGAACCCAGGATACGTTCTGCGAGCAGCGACTGGCGCTGAGCAACAGAAACCTGGGCAGCCGGTGCGCCACTTTCCAGAAGAATATCTACTACCTCTTCGTACTCGACCTGCAGCTGCGGGATGGTTTCGGCGAGAGTCGTGGCGACCTGATGCAGGGAAAGAACGGTTTGCTCGCTGGCGAGGATCGCATCCGTGTTCTGCCGTAGCGTGTCCCAGTCCTGTTGCACCGCGGCGACTTCGGCCTGAAGCGATTGCGGAACCGCTGGCAGCCCGATGCGATCATCACCTTCGGAAAGGTAGGCCCAGCGCTCGCTGAAGTCGTTGCGTGCGTCTTTCAACGAGCCGAACGCGTCTGGCGTACCGGCGGCCGCTTCCACCGCGTTCTTCGCGATGCGTTGAGACAGAACTCGCAGCTCACCTGCGTGTCCTATGTACTCATTGTCATAGTCTGCCTGGGTATTGATGTACGCAAAGTTCACGAACAACAGCACCATCGACACGATGAGAAGAATAAATAGCCCAGCGATCAGCGTATTGCTGCGTATCCCTGCCAGCAAAGCATTTGCGTTCATTTTTTTCATTTTTCCGGCCCCCGCCTGGACCACCCGTAACGTTTCCTTCGAAGAACCAAAAGGCCGGCGTCAGCCGACCTCACCTAAATCAATACGCCACGTCCAGAAAGGTCTGGTGCGCGGCAAGCGCGTGCGGGCTAAATACCAACCAAGGCTGCTCGCGCTGAAAGACACCATGAATAAAGGGTTGAATCGACGCCTCAACCGGCGGCAATCGTTCGGAGAAGGCATCCACCGGGAAATGTTGCATGCCGAACACCTCGTCGACCGTCAACCCCGCGAACACTTCCTGATGATCGACCACCAGCACCCGCCGCTGCTTGCGCAACGGCGACAATTCCAAACCGAAATAACCGCACAGATCCATGACTGGCAACAGCCGACCGCGGACGTTCGCCACACCTTTCACCCAGGCCTTCACTCCGGGCAGCAGCGTGTAGCGGGGCTCGTGGAGTATTTCGCCGACCTCCCCCATCGGAGCAACGAACAGTCGCCCCCCCATTCGAAAACCGATACCTGCCCAGGTTTGGATGGCTTCCTGCTGTGAAGGCAGTCCAGCCGCCAGCGCTCGGCAACGGGCATCGATTTCCAGAAGTCGCTGAAACGGCGTAGGCGTATCCGACATGCTGGCAACATCCCTTGATTACGAAACCGCCGATTAGCCCGCAAGCACGGCGTTCAAGGTCTTCAGCAGTGTCGCTTCATCCACTGGCTTGGTCAGGTAATCTTTGGCACCTTGACGCTTGCCCCAGACCTTATCGGTTTCCTGGTCCTTGGTGGTCACAATGATCACCGGAATGTGACTGGTTTCAGCATCTTTGGTCAGTTGACGAGTAGCTTGAAAACCGTTCAGGCCGGGCATGACGATATCCATCAGGACCGCGTCCGGCTTTTCCTGACGAGCAAGCGCTACGCCATCGGCCCCGTTCTCGGCTTTCAGAACGACATGACCATGCTTTTCCAGCATGGCCGTCAGCTTGTACATCTCGGTCGGCGAGTCATCAACAATCAGAACGCGAGCCATGGTTTCTCCGTGGGAAAGGCATCAGCGGCACACAGGGCCGAACTTCAGGATACTTGCTCTACCGGTGCGAAATCAGGCACATGCGCCTTGATAGCACCGAGCAACTCTTCTTTGCTGAAAGGCTTGGTGAGGTACTGATCCGACCCCACGATCCGCCCCTTGGCCTTGTCGAACAGGCCATCCTTAGAGGACAGCATGATCACCGGGGTGGACTTGAAAGAACTGTTGTTCTTAATCAGCGCACAGGTCTGATAGCCATCAAGCCTCGGCATCATGATATCGACGAAAATGATGCGCGGGTGGCTATCCGCGATTTTGGCGAGCGCATCGAAGCCATCCACCGCCGTGATCACATCACAACCTACTTTCTTCAGCAGCGTTTCGGCGGTGCGACGAATCGTTTTCGAATCGTCGATCACCATGACCTTCAAGCCCTCGGAGTGCTGTTCCATTTCGCCCTACCATCGCCTCGGTGAGTCGTAGTTTATCGTTATGTCAGTGCGCCAGAGGCCCTGCCATCGATGGGCTGCACCCAATCGCCGGACCTTTTTAGCACACTCCTCAAATGCAAGCTATCTGCCGCCGGGGCAGTGGGATTTTCCTTGACCCAACGCACAACCGCCGCCAATCTGCGTCGACATTTCAAGCCCCCGGCAGCTCCGTTCTGCCCCTCGTTGGAGATCACCTCATGACTGTTCGCGTCGGGATCATCATGGACCCAATCGCGCAGATCGCCTTCAAGAAGGACAGCTCGCTGGCCATGCTGCTGGCCGCCCAGGCTCGCGGCTGGACGATCTGCTATATGGAGCAACGAGACCTCTACCAGCTCGGCGGCGAAGCGCGCGCCCGCATGCGCCCGATCAAAGTTTTCAACGATCCCCAGCACTGGTACGAGACAGAAGACGAGACCGACATAGCGCTAGCCGAGCTTGACGTCATCCTGATGCGCAAGGACCCGCCATTCAACAGCGAATACGTGTATGCAACTTACCTGCTTGAACTTGCCGAGCAAGCCGGCACGCTAGTGGTGAACCGACCGCAAAGCCTGCGCGATTGCAACGAGAAGTTCTTTGCTACCCAGTTCCCGCAATGCACGCCACCGACGCTTGTCAGTCGACGGTCCGACATTCTGCGGGAGTTTGCCCGCGAGCAGCGTGACATCATTCTCAAACCATTGGATGAAATGGGTGGTGCTTCGATTTTCCGTCACCGCGAAGGCGACCCGAACCTTTCGGTGATTCTCGAGGTACTGACTGAGCACGGCGGCCGGCAGATCATGGCGCAGCGCTATATCCCAGCGATCAAGGATGGCGACAAGCGAATACTGATGATCGACGGTGAACCGGTGCCGTACTGCCTCGCACGCATCCCAGCGGTCGGCGAAACGCGCGGCAACCTCGCCGCCGGAGGGCGCGGCGTTGCACAACCGCTTTCTGATCGAGACAGAGAGATTGCCGCCCGTGTAGGACCCGAGCTGCGCAAGCGCGGGCTGCTCTTCGTCGGACTGGACGTGATTGGCGACTTTCTGACGGAGATCAACATCACCAGTCCGACCTGCATTCGCGAGATCGACAATGCGTTCGATACCCGGATCGGCGAGCGCCTGATGGACGCCATCGAGGCCAAACTGCAGCGCCGCTCCAAAGCCTGAGACCAGTGCGCGGTTGGCGTACCAACCAACCGCCACCATCCACGCGTAATCTACAGTCACCGGGCTGCGCCGCGCCATAACGCGCCATAACGCGCCATAAATTGACGTTACCTTACGCAGCAAAGCTGTCGCCTGGTTCATAGACTTTTACAGCCGTGCTGGGCAGACTGCGCGCACTTCGAGCCGACTGTAATGCGATGAACGCCGCTACACGCCAACCCATTCCTGCCCATACCGGCGTCCGTCCGGCGGACCGTCTCGGCTTCACGATATTTCTCGCAGCCGTGCTGCACGCAGCTTTGATCCTCGGCCTCGGCTTCTCGCTATCCGAACCGATGCAGATCAGCAAGTCATTGGAAATCACCTTGTCCACGTTCAAAAGCGAAGACAAGCCGAAGGACGCCGATTTTCTCGCACAGGACAACCAGCAGGGCAGCGGCACGCTGGAGCACAAGGCTTCCCCGAAAACGACCGAACAAGCGCCGTTTCAGGACACTCAGGTGCGCAAGGTGACGCCGGCCTCTTCGCCGCCGCCCAGCAATCGCAGCGAGGCCCCGAAAACTGCAGTCGCGACCCGCGCGCCGCAGCCAGACAAAACGCCGGCAAAACCCCAGAAGAACAAACCGCAGCCTGAGGCGCAGCCGGCGCCTGTCTATGACAGCTCGCAGCTCAGCTCGGAAATTGCCAGTCTTGAGGCGGAGCTTGCGCAGCAAGTCGAGCAGTACGCCAAGCGGCCCCGCGTCAGTCGCCAGAATAGCGCGGCCACCATGCGGGACATCAGCGCCTGGTACCGCGACGAATGGCGCAAGAAAGTCGAGCGCATCGGCAACCTCAACTACCCCGACGAAGCGCGTCGTCAACGGATCTATGGCAGCCTGCGCATGCTGGTGGTCGTCGACCGCAACGGCGCAGTGCAGGAGCTTCGGGTTCTTGAGTCCTCAGGACAAGCGGTCCTGGACGAGGCGGCCATGCGCATCGTCAGACTCGCAGCGCCGTTTGCGCCCTTCTCGGGAGAACTGGCGCAGAAGTTCGACCAGGTCGAAATCATCAGAACCTGGCGCTTCGAGCGCGGCGACAGGCTTTCGAGCCGCTGATCGGCCGAATCAGGCACACCCGACTCTACCGCCAGCGTGGCAGCCAACGCATGCGGCTTCACGGCTTCGCCCGCAACGCTTAAGCTAGCGTCCATGAACGCGACCTCGCCAAATTACCTCAAGCATCATTTTCTGATCGCCATGCCGCACATGGCGGACCCCAATTTCGCCCACGCCTTGATCTATCTCGTGGAACACAATCGGGAAGGCGCAATGGGGCTCATCGTGAATCGCCCGAGCGGGCTGAACCTGGCCGACATACTCGACCAGCTGCGCCCCGACGAACCGGTCGATACCGCCAGCCAGCAATTGCCTGTTTTCGCTGGCGGTCCTGTGCAGACCGACAGAGGCTTCGTGTTGCATCCGGCTGACGCCCAGTTTCAAGCCACACTCAGCCTCGGCGAGCTAGGCGTGACCACATCCCAAGACGTGCTCTTCGCCATTGCCGACGGCTACGGTCCCAGACAGCACCTCGTCGCCCTCGGCTATGCCGGCTGGGAACCGGGCCAGCTCGAAGCCGAACTGGTCGACAACGCCTGGCTGAGCTGTCCGGCGCAGCCGCACATTCTTTTTGACCTGCCCTACGACCAACGCCTTGCGGCTGCAGCCGCCTCGTTGGGGGTCGACCTCCGGCTCCTCAGCAGCCAGGTCGGTCACGCATGAGCCCCCTGCGCCTGCTGCTGGGCTTCGACTACGGTACCAAGCAGATCGGCGTCGCAGTCGGCCAAGCGGTTACCGGCCAGGCTCGGGAGCTTTGTGTGCTCAAGGCGCAGAACGGCGTGCCCGACTGGTCGCAGATCGAAGCATTGTTGCGCGAATGGCAACCGGATGCGCTGGTGGTCGGCTTGCCGTTGAATATGGACGGCAGCCCCAGCGAGATGAGCGCCCGCGCGGAGAAGTTCGCCCGGCGCCTCAACGGCCGCTTCAACCTTCCAGTGCACACCCACGACGAGCGGCTGACGACCTACGAAGCCAAAGGCGAGCGTCTGCGCGGCGGCCAACAAGGCGGTTATCGCGAGCGCCCGGTCGACGCCCTCGCCGCGGCGCTTTTACTCGAAGGCTGGCTGACAGCGCAGACCCTCTGATGCGTGATCAAGGAGAAACGATGACCCTGCCAAACCCCGATCAGCTACTGCCCGAAATGGCCGCGGCGCTGGAGGAACACCTGAGCAGCCACAGCATATCGGAGCCTCTTTTTATTGGCATCCACACCGGCGGCGTCTGGGTAGGCCAAGCACTACTGGACCTGCGCGGCAAGCAGGAAGCCCTCGGCGTGCTAGACGTGTCGTTCTATCGCGACGATTTCACCCAGAATGGCCTGCACCCACAGGTTCGCCCCTCGGCGCTTCCCTTCGAGATAGAAGGCCAGCATCTGGTATTGATCGACGACGTGCTGATGAGCGGGCGCACCGTGCGCGCCGCGCTCAACGAGCTGTTCGACTATGGCCGCCCCGCCAGCGTCAGTCTGGTCTGCCTGCTGGATCTCAACGCCCGCGAACTGCCGATCCGGCCAGACGTAGTCGGCGCAACGCTGTCCTTGCCTTCCGACCAACGGGTGAAGCTGCTCGGCCCGGCACCGCTCGCTCTCGAGTACCAGACCCTCGCCTCCGCCAATTGAGACCCTCGCGATGACGCCTACTGACGCCAAGCGGCCGTTACAGCTGAACGACAATGGTCAGCTGCGCCATTTCCTATCGCTGGATGGCCTGCCACGCACGTTGCTTACCGAAATCCTCGATACCGCCGACTCCTTTCTCGAAGTCGGTGCCAGGGGAGTCAAGAAGGTCCCGCTGCTGCGCGGCAAGACCGTCTGCAACGTGTTCTTCGAGAATTCTACGCGCACCCGCACCACTTTCGAACTGGCGGCCAAGCGCCTCTCGGCGGACGTGATCACGCTGAACGTTTCGACCTCGTCGACCAGCAAAGGCGAAACCCTGACCGATACGCTGCGCAACCTCGAAGCCATGGCGGCCGACATGTTCGTTGTGCGCCACGCCGATTCGGGCGCTGCACATTTCATCGCGGAACACGTCTGCCCGGACGTCGCAATCATCAATGGCGGTGACGGGCGCCATGCGCACCCCACCCAGGGTATGCTCGACATGCTCACCATCCGCCGCCACAAGGGTGACTTCGAGAAGCTGTCGGTGGCCATCGTCGGCGACATCCTGCATTCGCGGGTAGCCCGTTCCAACATGCTCGCGCTGAAAACGCTCGGCTGCCCGGACATCCGTGTTATCGGTCCGAAAACGCTCCTGCCGATCGGCCTGGAGCAGTACGGCGTCAGTGTTTTCCACGACATGAATAAAGGACTGCGCGATGTCGATGTAGTGATCATGCTGCGCCTGCAACGTGAGCGCATGCAGGGCGGCCTGCTGCCCAGCGAGGGTGAGTTCTACCGTCTCTACGGACTGACCACGCAGCGTATGGCGCTGGCCAAGCCGGATGCCATCGTCATGCATCCGGGCCCGATCAACCGCGGCGTCGAAATCGAATCGGCGGTGGCGGACGGTACCCAGTCGGTGATCCTCAACCAGGTGACCTACGGCATCGCGGTTCGCATGGCGGTGCTCTCCATGGCCATGAGTGGCCAGACCGCCCAGCGCCAGCTCGAAACCGAATACGCTGCCGAGGAGCAGAACTGATGCCAACCGAAATCCTCGGCGCTCGCCTGATCGACCCCGCCAACGGGCGCGATGAAGTCACTGATATCTATTGCCAGGACGGCTTGATCGTCGGCATAGGCCAGGCGCCCGCAGGCTTCAACGCGGCGCACAGCATCTATGCACAAGGGCTGGTCGCCGCCCCCGGGCTGGTCGATCTATCCGTAGCCCTGCGCGAGCCGGGTTACAGTCGCAAGGGCAACATCGCCAGCGAGACACTGGCTGCCACGGCCGGCGGCATCACCAGCCTGTGCTGTCCACCGAACACCAAACCGGTGCTGGACACCGCCGCGGTCGCCGAGCTGATTCTCGACCGCGCCCGTGAGTCCGGCCATGCCAAGGTTTTTCCGATTGGCGCCCTGACGCGCAGCCTGGCGGGTGAGCAGCTCGCCGAGCTGGTGGCGCTGCGCGATGCCGGCTGTGTCGCCTTCGGCAATGGCCTGACCAACTTCGCCAGCAACCGAAACCTGAGCCGCGCGCTGGAATATGCAGCGACCTTCGACCTCACCGTGGTCATCCATTCCCAGGACGCCGACCTCGCCGCCGGTGGCCTGGCCCACGATGGGCCCGCAGCGGCTTTTCTCGGGCTGGCGGGAATCCCTGAAACAGCCGAAACCATTGCCTTGGCGCGAAACCTGCTGCTGGTCGAGCAGACCGGAGTGCGCGCCCACTTCAGCCAGCTCAGCACCGCCCGCGGCGCGCAGATGATCGCCGACGCCCAGGCACGCGGCCTGCCGGTCACTGCCGATGTGGCAATGTATCAACTGATCCTGACTGATGAAGCTCTGCACGGCTTCTCCAGCCTTTATCATGTGCAGCCGCCTTTGCGCAGCGCAGCCGACCGTGACGGCCTGCGTGAAGCAGTCAAAGCCGGCGTCATCTCCGCAATTTCAAGCCATCATCAGCCTCACGAAGCGGATGCCAAACAGGCACCGTTCGGCGAAACCGAGCCTGGCATCAGCAGTGCGGAAATCCTTCTGCCGCTGGCATTGACTCTGGTCGAAGATGGTCTGCTCGATCTACCGACCCTGCTTGCACGCTTGAGCAGCGGCCCGGCCACCGCGCTGCGGCTCCCGGCGGGACGCCTGGCTATAGGCGACGCCGCCGATCTGGTCCTGTTCGATCCACGCAGCTCGACACTCGCTGGCGAAACCTGGCATTCGAAGGGCCGCAATTGTCCCTTCATCGGCCATTGTCTGCCGGGTGCGGTACGCCACACGATCGTTGACGGCAGAATCGCCTTTCAAGGCTAACCCGCAAATCCAGGCGGCCCGCCCAAAGGCCGGACCGCCTGGAAACCTCGCCGTTACCAGCGCTTTTCCATGTTGCGCATCGACACCTGGCTGTTCAGCGTCCAGAAGTCATAGAGCACGCCCACGAAGAACAGCCCGCCGGTGCACAGATAAATCAGGCCGGTAATCCATTTGCCCTGATACATCCGGTGCACGCCGAACAGGCCAAGGAAGGTCAGCAGAATCCAGGCGACGGTGTAGTCGATCGGGCCGGGTTGGAAGCGCAGGTCGGCCTCCCGGTCCATCGACGGGATCAGAAACAGGTCGATGATCCAGCCGACAAAGAACAGGCCGAGCGTGAAGAACCAGATCGTGCCAGTAATCGGCTTGCCGTAATAGAAGCGGTGGGAACCGAGAAATCCGAAAATCCACAGAAGATAGCCAATCAGGGTGCTATGGGTGTTCTGCCGCATCTGAGCCTCGCAGTCTGGTTTGGAAAGCACGTTGAGCTTATCCGATTCTCGGTTCCTCGAAATGTCCGCCGAACGGGCCGCTGCGCGATGAAATGATCGTGATACTGTATATGCAAACAGTACATTGATGATCCTCATGCAGCTGATCGAAAAACTCAGCGTCCTTGCCGACGCCGCCAAATATGACGTGTCATGTGCCAGCAGCGGCGCACCAAAGCGCAGCTCCAAGGGCCGCAGCGGACTGGGTGCCACGGACGGCATGGGCATCTGCCACAGTTTCACGCCGGACGGGCGCTGCGTGGCCCTACTCAAGGTGCTGCTGACCAACTTCTGCCTGTACGACTGCCAATACTGTGTGAATCGCCGCTCCAGTGACGTACCACGTGCGCGCTTTACGCCGGAAGAGGTGGTGACGCTGACGCTCGATTTTTACCGCCGCAACTGCATCAGCGGTCTGTTTCTCAGCTCTGGAATCATTCGCTCGGCCGACTACACCATGGAACAGCTCAATCGAGTGGCCAAGCTGCTGCGCGAGGAGCATGAGTTCCGCGGCTATATCCATCTGAAGACCATCCCGGACGCCGACCCGCTGCTCATCGCCGAGGCCGGCCGCTACGCCGATCGCCTCAGCGTCAATATCGAACTGCCCACCGAGACCAGCCTGATCCGCCTGGCACCGGAAAAGCAGGTCGTGACGATCAAACAGGCCATGCATTCGATCCATCAAGGAGAAACCGAAGCCCAGGCGGAGGAAGGTTCGCCGCGCTTCGCTCCAGCCGGGCAAAGCACACAGATGATCGTTGGCGCCGATGCCACTGACGACAGCACCATTCTGCATACCGCGCAGTCACTGTATGGCGATTACCGCCTGCGCCGGGTCTATTACTCCGCATTCAGTCCAATCCCTCACAGCCCCAAGACCGTTCCCTTCGAGGCGCCGCCATTACTACGTGAGCATCGCCTCTACCAAGCCGACTTTCTCATGCGCGGCTATGGTTTTCGGGCCAGCGAACTGCTCGCGGGCCCCGGTAATTTGGCGTTGGATATCGACCCAAAACTGGCCTGGGCCTTAAACAACCGCCAACACTTTCCTGTCGACTTGAATCGCGCCAATGTGACCATGATCGCCCGCATCCCCGGCATCGGCATGCTCAGCGCCCAGCGCCTGGTCGCCCTGCGCCGACAGAAGCGAATCCGCTTCGAAGATGTCGGCCGCTTGCGCTGCGCCTTGGAAAAGGCCAAGCCGTTTATTGTCACCCAGGACTACCGACCCGCTCAGGCAACCCAGGAATCGCTGCTGCTGCGCCAGCAATTAAGCGAGGCGCCCAGGCAGATGGGCTTGTGGTGATGTGGCAAATCCATTTCGATGGCAGCTTCGCCGGTTGGCGCGAGGTCGCTCGAACACTGGTGCGGCGGGGGCTGGCACCGCATCAGCTGACCTGGGTGCAGGAAAATCAGAAAATTCAGGATTTGTTCGACCAACTGGATGAGCCGCAACCGGACAACGCAAAGGATCGCCCTCTGCGCGTGTCTCGCGTGCTGCTGGAGCAGCTGGAAGGTGCCTCGCAATTTCGTTGCGACAACCGCTGGGCGCTGCTGTATCGGATTCTCTGGCGCGTTGCCCATGGCGATCAGACCGCCAGGCTGGCGGGCGATGTCGACGGCAGTGAACTGCATAAGCGCCTGAAGGCCGTACGCCGCGAAGCCCATCATCTACATGCATTTCTGCGCTTCAAGTCACGGGATGCGACGGCCGGAGGCCCGCAGTTGGTGGCCTGGCATGAACCAGCTCACGATATTTTAGCCAGCGCCTCCGGACATTTCGCCGAGCGCCTGGGCCGCCAGACCTGGATGATCGCAACCCCCAATGACGGCGTGTACTGGGATGGCGAACGGCTGCACCACGCCCATCCATGCCCGCCCGAGTGGCAACAGTTAGTGCAAGAGACCGATGATCGAAATGAAGCCCTGTGGCTGACGTATTACGGCAGCACGTTCAACCCGGCGCGGCTCAATCGCAGCGTGCTGGAAACCAACATGCCGGTACGTTTCTGGAAGCACTTACCCGAGGGACCAATGATCCCCAAACTCATGAGCGAAGCGCGCGCGGGGGGCCAATTAAATGGCCAGTGCGCAACTGTGGGCAGCATGCCCGGGCAAGCCATCGGCTCGAAGACGAACCAACCACGCTGCCAGAACTGCCCCAAGCGGCCCGGCTCGCGAATCGCCGCAGCCACGAAACAGGCCGGTATCGTCCTGCTGGCGGACCAACCAGGCGCGCGCCCTTTTGGAGGTGCGGCAGGGCGGCTTCTGGATCAGGCAATGAAAGATGCCGGACTGGATCGCAGTCAGGTGCATATGACTCATGCAGTCAAGCACTTCAATCATCTGGTGGAAATCAAGGCACGAGCTCGCCGCCAACTGCTCATGCCGTCTTCACAAGAAGTTGCGACCTGTCGCCCCTGCCTGCAAGTCGAACTGGATCGAGTGAGGCCAATGGCGATCGTTGCTCTAGGGCAAACAGCGACGCAAGCGCTTTTAGGTGAGGGCGGTGACTTTGCGAAAGCATACGGCCATCTGGTGGAAGATCTTGCAGGCCGAAGAGTTCTCGTTGGGGATCACCCTAGCGAGATGCTATGGAACTCCCCAAGCGAGCGTCAGTGGGCATATGACGCTCTCGTACTGGCCTTAAAACAGGCGAAACGCCTGAGCGGCGGAGGCGCATGATCAGCGGAAGCTACGCCCCGGATCGTCATCGCTGACTTCCAAAGTGAGCCCCTGGGATACGGAGGTCAGATGTTCGCCATCGGTTTCCGAGCCCAACTTGATCATCAGGCGTAGGTCGTTGGACGAATCGGCATGCAGCAGTGCGTCTTCGTAGGTGATTTCGCCCTGCACGTAGAGGTTGTAGAGCGCCTGATCGAACGTCTGCATGCCGAGGTCAGTAGAGCGCTTCATCAGTGATTTGAGCTCGTGCACTTCGCCCTTGCGGATCAGGTCGGCCGCCAGCGGCGTATTGATCAGCACTTCGATGACCGCCCGCCGGCCTTTACCGTCGGGCGTGGAAATCAGTTGCTGGGCGACGATGGCCTTGAGGTTCAGCGACAGGTCCATCCAGACCTGCTGCTGACGATCAGCCGGGAAGAAGTTGATGATTCGATCCAGCGCCTGGTTAGCGTTGTTGGCGTGCAAGGTCGCAAGGCACAGGTGGCCGGTTTCGGCGAACGCCACGGCGTAGTCCATGGTTTCGCGCGTCCGCACCTCGCCGATAAGAATTACATCCGGCGCCTGACGCAGGGTGTTTTTCAGCGCCACATCGAAGGAGTCGGTGTCGATACCGACTTCACGCTGAGTAACGATGCAGCTTTGATGCTGATGAATGAACTCGATGGGGTCTTCAATCGAAATGATATGGCCGCTGGAGTTCTTGTTGCGATAGCCGATCATCGCCGCCAGCGAAGTGGACTTGCCGGTGCCGGTGGCCCCGACGAACAGCACCAGACCGCGCTTAGTCATCGCCAGTTTTTTCAGCACGTCCGGCAGTTTCAGATCTTCGAGCGTCGGGATATTGGTCTCGATACGGCGTAGCACCATGCCGGCGAGGTTGCGCTGATAGAAGGCGCTGACACGAAAACGACCAATGCCACGCGCACTGATGGCAAAGTTGCATTCGTGGTTTTCCGCGAACTCGCGGCGCTGCTGCTCGTTCATCACGGCATGCACGGTTTCGCGAGTCATCTCCGGCGACATCGGCGTTTTGTTCACCGGCAGGATCTTGCCGTTGACCTTCATCGACGGCGGCACGCCAGCAGTAATGAACAGATCGGAGCCGCCCTTTTCAACCATCAGGCGCAACAGTTTCTCGAATTCCATCATCGTTCTCGTAGTCTGGCGAAGCCGCGTTGTAGCGAAGCGGAAGCCGGCGACGACGTCGCAGGCCTCCCGTAGGTTAGAAGTTTTCCGGCTGCTTGGCCTTTTCCTTGGCCGCGTCGCGCGAAATCAGTCCCTTGGCCAGCAGTCCCTTGAGACAGGCATCGAGCGTCTGCATGCCCAGCGAACCGCCGGTCTGGATCGAGGAATACATTTGCGCCACCTTGTCCTCTCGAATCAGGTTTCGGATCGCAGGCGTGCCGATCATGATTTCGTGCGCGGCCACCCGACCACCACCGACCTTCTTCAGCAGGGTCTGGGAAATCACCGCCTGCAGAGATTCGGACAACATCGAGCGGACCATCGACTTTTCTTCAGCCGGGAATACGTCGACCACCCGGTCGATGGTCTTGGCCGCCGAGGTGGTGTGCAGGGTACCGAACACCAAGTGCCCAGTCTCCGCAGCGGTCAGCGCCAGCCGGATGGTTTCCAGGTCGCGCATCTCGCCGACGAGGATGATGTCCGGGTCTTCACGAAGCGCCGAGCGCAAGGCTTCGGAGAAGCCCAGTGTGTCGCGGTGCACTTCACGTTGGTTGACCAGACACTTTTTCGACTCGTGGACGAACTCGATCGGGTCTTCGATGGTGAGGATGTGGTGATATTTGGTGTTGTTCAGATAGTCGAGCATCGCCGCCAGGGTGGTTGACTTGCCCGAACCGGTCGGCCCGGTGACCAGCACCAGCCCTCGAGGTACATCGGTAATCTTGCGGAAGACCTCGCCCATACCGAGATCTTCCATGGTCAGCACTTTCGACGGAATGGTCCGGAACACCGCACCGGCACCGCGATTCTGGTTGAACGCGTTGACCCGGAAGCGTGCCACGCCGGGCACTTCGAACGAAAAGTCGGTCTCGAGAAATTCCTCGAAATCCTTGCGCTGCTTGTCGTTCATGATGTCGTAGATCAGTGCGTGCACCTGCTTGTGGTCCATCGCCGGCAGATTGATCCGGCGCACATCGCCGTCAACGCGGATCATCGGCGGCAGGCCGGAAGACAGGTGCAAGTCAGACGCACCCTGCTTGGCGCTGAAGGCCAGCAGTTCTGTGATATCCATGGGACTCCCCAATTACAAGCAA
Organism: Stutzerimonas stutzeri; assembly: GCF_000590475.1. Lineage (NCBI taxonomy): Bacteria > Pseudomonadati > Pseudomonadota > Gammaproteobacteria > Pseudomonadales > Pseudomonadaceae > Stutzerimonas > Stutzerimonas stutzeri. Next base: position 4,267,813 of record NZ_CP007441.1, read on the forward strand.
GCAGGTAGAATGCCGCGCAGACCCTAAGGTGGCAGGCGCAGGTAATGTCCACGATAGCGAACAATATTGCAAAGGTCGCAACGCGCATCCGTGAGGCGGCGCAAGCTGTGGCGCGTGATCCCGACGAGGTGCGTGTGTTGGCGGTCAGCAAGACCCAACCGGCCGCCGCGATTCGCGAGGCTTCCAGTGCTGGTCTAGGCGATTTCGGCGAGAACTATCTGCAGGAAGCCCTTGAAAAGCAGGCCGAGCTCGCCGACCTGCCATTGACCTGGCATTTCATCGGCCCGATCCAGTCGAACAAGACCAAGGCGATCGCCGAGCACTTCGACTGGGTCCATTCGGTGGACCGCCTGAAGATCGCCCAGCGTCTTTCCGATCAGCGTCCCGATCCGCTGCCGCCCTTGAATATCTGCCTGCAAGTCAACGTCAGTGGCGAGACCAGCAAGTCCGGTTGCGAACCCGAAGATGTGCCAGAACTGGCGCAAGCAATTGCTGCCCTGCCCCGCTTGCGTCTACGTGGGTTGATGGCAATTCCCGAGCCGACCGACGATCCTGCCGAGCAGCGTGCCGCTTTTGCTCGCCTGCGCCGGTTGCAAGATGACCTCGACCTCGACCTCGACACTCTTTCTATGGGCATGAGCCAGGATCTGGAGGCCGCCATCGCCGAAGGCGCCACCTGGGTCCGCATCGGCACTGCCCTGTTCGGCGCCCGCGCGTCGCCATCGCGGACCGCTCCGGCAGCACCTGCGCATAAATAAAGGAACCTACGCATGAACACACCCCGTATCGCCTTCATCGGCGGCGGCAACATGGCCGCCAGCCTGATCGGCGGGCTGCGTGCCCAAGGCGTACCCGCCACGTCCATCTGCGCCAGCGACCCCGGTGCCGACAAGCGCGCCGAGCTGGAAGCCACCCACGGCATCAGGACCTTTGCCGACAATGGCCAAGCCCTGGCCGGTGCCGATGTCGTTCTGCTGGCGGTCAAGCCACAAATGATGCAGTCGGTCTGCCGCGACCTGGCCGCCCTCCTGCAATCGAATCAGTTGATCGTGTCGATCGCCGCAGGTATCACCTGCGCCAGCCTGCAGGAATGGCTTGGACCGCAGACGCCACGGGCCATCGTGCGCTGCATGCCGAATACACCCGCGTTGCTGCGTCAGGGCGTCAGCGGATTGTTCGCCAACGCGCAGGTCAGTGTTGAGCAAAAGCTACAGGCCGAACAACTGCTATCGGCGGTGGGCCTGGCGCTCTGGCTGGACAAAGAAGCCTTGATCGATGCGGTGACCGCAGTATCCGGCAGCGGCCCGGCCTATTTCTTCTTGATGATCGAAGCCATGACCGCCGCCGGCGAGCGACTGGGTCTGCCGCGCGACACCGCGGCGCAGCTGACCATGCATACTGCCTTGGGCGCCGCACGGATGGCCTGCGAAAGCGATGTCGAAGCAGCCGAACTGCGTCGCCGCGTTACCTCGCCGAACGGAACCACCGAAGCGGCGATCAAAGCCTTCCAGGCAGGCGGCTTCGAGAGCCTGGTCCAACAGGCGATGAATGCGGCCGCACAACGCTCAGCCGAACTCGCCGAACAACTGGGCAATTAGGGTCTGTTGACGTTTCGTTCGCGGCCGCGCCGGAGCTTGTTTTTGCGCGGAGCAAGGCATGAGGAGAGAAGTTTGGTCATTCCAAATGAACGACGAATAACGCCGCACCGCGCAAAAACAGGCCCGGCCCTTCGGGTTGCGCGGCAAATGACGCCATGCGGCGTTGCGAGACTTGTCAAGGGAACAACCATTACCTGCGTCCCGCGCCTTGCCTGGCGTCATTTGACGCAGCAACGCGGCTCGCGACGAAACATCAACAGATCCTAAGGAGCCTTCATGTCACAGCTTTCGCAAGCCCTGATTCTTATCGTCCAGACGCTCGGCAGTCTCTATCTGCTGATCGTTCTCTTACGTTTTATCCTGCAGTTGGTCCGGGCCGATTTCTACAATCCGCTGAGCCAGTTCATCGTGCGCGCCACGCATCCATTATTGCGACCGCTTCGCCGAGTAATCCCCAGCATCGGAGGGCTGGACCTGTCATCGCTAGTGCTGGGCATCATTGTTCAGGTATTGCTGATGGCGGCCATCCTGATGATTGCCTACGGCACTATAGGCAACCCGCTGCAGCTGCTTGTCTGGGCGCTGATTGGCGTGACCGGGCTGTTTCTGAACATCTTCTTCTACGCGCTGATCATCAGCGTGATCCTGTCCTGGGTCGCGCCGGGTAGCCACAACCCCGGCGCTCAGTTGGTCAGCCAGATCTGCGAACCGGCACTTGCACCCTTCCGCCGCCTGCTGCCCAATCTCGGCGGGCTGGATATCTCACCAATCTTTGCCTTTCTGGCGATCAAGCTGCTGGACATGCTAGTGATCAACAATCTGGCAATGATGACCCATATGCCCAACATCCTCCGCTCGCTGATCTGACCCGCGGAACCGCCCGATCGCCACTTACGGCCTTTGGGCGGTAGATCACAGTTGATCGATTGACCCGCTTCCTGCGACTGGGATAATCGCGCGATTCGCCTTTCAGGAAGCACCACGATCATGGAACGACTCGACCGGCAGGTGGATGCGTACGTCACCTGGAAGCGCGACCTGGTTCGGGAGATTACCCGCTACCGCAGTTGGTTGGCGCACAACCGCCTCAGCTCGGAGGCGGTTGACGTCCGACTGGACCGTGCATTGAAATTGCTGCGCACCGATCACATCACTTTGGCCTTTGTCGGCGAGTTCTCTCGTGGCAAGACGGAGTTGATCAACAGCCTGTTTTTCTCGGGGTACGGCCAACGCATCCTGCCCTCGCGTGCAGGGCGCACCACCATGTGTCCGACCGAACTGTTTTTTGATCCGCGCGCGGAGCGTTCCTATATCCGCCTGCTGCCGATCGAGTCGCGCCTGGAAGACACCAGCATCGCTCAGCTCAAGCGCAGTCCACGCCTCTGGCAGAACATTGCGCTGGATTTGGACAACCCGGACGCCATGGTCGAAGCCTTCACTCAGGTTGCCTCCACGAAGTCGATGCCGGTAGAGCAAGCCCTCCACCTCGGCTTCCACTCCGACTCACTGGAACAATCGGAGGTTGCCGGTGAAGTGATGGTGCCGGCTTGGCGACATGCGATGATCAACTTCGATCACCCGCTGTTGCGCCAAGGGTTGCGCATACTCGATACGCCGGGCCTCAACGCGCTGGGCAGCGAGCCGGAACTCACCCTGTCGATGCTGCCAAGTGCACAGGCAGTGATTTTCCTGTTGTCAGCCGACGCCGGCGTGACCGCCAGTGATATGAATATATGGCAGCTGCATATCCATCAGCTCGATGATGGCAGGCGACACCGCCTGTTCGCCGTACTAAACAAGATTGACGTGCTCTGGGATGACGTGTCGGGCGACACGTTCGTCAATGATGCGATTCAGCGAATGCAGACCAGTACCGCCCAACAACTGGGCATCGCAGTCGAAGACGTGCTGCCGCTCTCGGCCAAACAAGCATTGCTCGCGAAGATTCGCGGCGACCAGACGCTGCTTGAGCGCAGCCGGCTACTGGCGCTGGAGCAGCTGCTTTGCGAACGCATCCTTGCCCAGAAGGAGCGCCTGCTGGAACAGCAAGTGGTGCGCCAAGTACTCGCATTGCTACAAAACAGCCAGCACATCCTGACCCAGCGCCTGGCCAAGGTTCGAGAACAGAGCGAACTGCTCGACGACCGCCGCCAGGATAGCGGGCAGCTGTTACTGGAACTGACCGCCCGTACCCGCCACGATCACAATCAGCACCACAAGCGGCTGCTGCAGCTGAAGACCAACCAGCGCCTGTTACAGCGTCAGGGCGAGTTGCTGCGCAACACCGTACGCGCCGAACGCCTGGAAGAACATCTGGCACGCCTGCGCCGCAGCCTGACCGGCAGCCTGACTACCCTGGGTATCAATCTGAGCATTCTGCATTTCTTCCGCTCGGTCGAGCAGGATCTGGGTGCGCTTGAGCATGAGGCGGCGCTGGCGAACAAGATCGTGTCGGCCATATATGCCCGCCACAACGAGCAGAACCCGCTGCACGGCGTCGACGGCCCCCTGTTCCGGCTCGCTCCTTACCAAAAAGAGCTGAAGGGACTGCAGAACAAGGCGGACCAGTTTCGTCTGCAGCTCAAAACGCTGCTTACCGAGCAGCGCACTCTGACCCGTCGATTCTTCGCCACCCTGGTGCAGGAAGTCATTGGAATGCATCAGCGCTTGCGTCAGGAGGCTGAGCAATGGGCCGACGAAGCGCTGATGCCGCTGATGCAACATTCGTTGGAACACAAACAGCAGCTCGAAGCGCACCTGCTGCAGCTAAAAGGCCTGGCACAGGAAAGCCAGCAAAGCAGTCAGCGCGGTCGCCTGCTGGCCCGCTACAGCCTCGAACTGGAGCAACAGCTGGCGCAGGCCGGAGAAATGTTGCGACTGCTGCGGCGGCCGGCTCCGATCCGCCGTCAGGGCAAGATCGTCAGCCTCACCAGCGCCAGCCTGGGCTGAGCGGCGTTGCGATTGAGGGTGAATTGAGGCGCGCTAACCTTTAGACTTTGCCGCCTTCTTCCACCACGAGCCAGGTTCGATGCCCACAGCTATTCCAGCCGATTCCGTTGGTCTGGTGAGTCCGAAGGTCGAGCATTTCGCCGAACCGCTGGCACTCGCTTGCGGCCGCACGCTCAACGACTACCAGCTGATCTACGAAACCTACGGTGAACTGAACGCCGCGCGCAGTAACGCCGTGCTGATCTGCCACGCGCTGTCCGGCCACCATCATGCGGCCGGTTTCCACAACATGGACGAGAATAAACCCGGCTGGTGGGACAGTTGCATCGGGCCGGGCAAGGCGATCGACACCAACCGCTTCTTCGTGGTCAGCCTGAACAACCTCGGCGGCTGCAACGGCTCGACCGGCCCCAGCAGCATCAACCCACTGACCGGCAAACCGTACGGGGCGGACTTCCCTGTGGTTACGGTGGAGGATTGGGTCAACAGCCAGGCACGTCTGGCCGACGTGTTGGGCATCGAACAGTGGGCTGCGGTGGTGGGCGGCAGCCTCGGCGGCATGCAGGCGATGCAGTGGTCCATGAGCTACCCGGAGCGGGTTCGCCACTGCGTCGCCATCGCTTCGGCGTCTAAATTGTCGGCGCAGAACATTGCCTTCAACGAGGTGGCGCGCCAAGCGATTCTCTCCGATCCGGAATTTCATGGCGGGCACTTCCAGGAACAGAACGTAATTCCCAAGCGCGGGCTGATGCTGGCGCGCATGGTCGGGCATATTACCTATCTGTCCGATGACGCCATGGGCACCAAGTTCGGCCGAGGCCTCAAGAGCGAAAAACTCAACTACGACTTCAACAGTGTCGAGTTCCAGGTCGAGAGCTACCTGCGCTATCAGGGTGAAGAGTTTTCCAGCCGCTTCGATGCCAATACCTACCTGCTAATGACCAAGGCACTGGATTATTTCGACCCGGCGGCGGCGTTTGATGACGATCTGGCCAAAGCCTTGTCGACAGCCAAGGCGGACTTCTGCGTGATTTCCTTCACTACCGACTGGCGCTTTTCCCCGGAACGCTCGCACGAAATCGTCGACGCGCTAATGGCGGCACGCAAGAACGTTTGCTACCTGGAAATCGACGCCCCCCAGGGCCACGACGCCTTTCTGATTCCCATTCCCCGTTATCTGCAGGCGTTTCGCGGCTACATGAACCGCATCGTTTTATAAGGAAACCACATGCGCGCCGATCTGGACATCATCCAAGACTGGATCCCGGCGGGTAGCCGCGTGCTCGACCTCGGTTGCGGCAATGGCGAGCTGCTGGCCTGGCTGCGGGACAACAAGCAGGTCAGCGGCTACGGCCTGGAAATCGATCCTGACAACATCGCCGCCTGTATCGACAAGGGCATCAACGTCATCGAGCAGGACCTCGATAAGGGTTTGGGCAATTTCGCCAGCGACAGCTTCGACATGGTGGTCATGACCCAGGCGTTGCAGGCCGTCCACTACCCGGACGAGCTGCTCAAGGAAATGCTTCGTGTCGGCCGCGAGTGCATCATTACCTTTCCCAATTTCGGTCACTGGCGCTGCCGCTGGTATCTGGCCAGCAAGGGCCGCATGCCGGTTTCTGAATTCCTGCCCTACACGTGGTACAACACACCGAACATTCACTTCTGCACGTTCGAGGACTTCGAGCGGCTTTGCCGTGAACTCGGTGCTCGGGTGCTCGAACGCCTGGCGGTCGACCGCCATCACAAGCACGGCGTGACGAGCCGCCTGTGGCCGAACCTGATCGGCGAGATTGGCATCTATCGCGTCACCGGACCTGCCCGCTGACCGCTTCACCGCTGGAGGAAACCATGAGACCTAGCCTGATATGCCTGCTTGCCCTGCTGCTGGCGCTGCCTGCCATGGCCGAGCGCAAACACAGTGTGGGCGAGCACGACGTTCACTACATTGCCTTCAATTCAAGCTTCTTGCAGCCGGACATCGCCGCTGCGGCGGGCCTGGTGCGCAGCAAGACCCAGGGCGTGGTCAACGTTTCGGTGCTCAAGTCCGGCAAACCGGTCGCCGCGCAGGTCGGCGGTTCGGTGAAGAACCTGCTCGGGCAGGACTACCCGCTGACCTTCAAGCAGCTCAAGGAAGGCGACGAGGCCATTTACTACCTCGCACAGTTTCCCTTCGAATCGCGCGAGGTGCTGCGCTTCAATTTGAATGTGCAGCCTAGCGGCATCGCCCCGATCAACTTCGACTTCACTCAAGAGTTCTTTCCAGACGAATGATGCCTTTCAACGAACTGGTGCTGGCCAGCCATAACGCCGGCAAGCTCAAGGAACTGCAGGCCATGCTGGGCGACACGGTGCGTGTACGCCCGGTTGGCGAATTCAGCGACGTGGAACCGGAAGAAACCGGGCTTTCCTTTGTCGAGAACGCCATCCTTAAGGCCCGTAACGCGGCCAGGGTTTCCGGTCTGCCAGCGCTGGCTGATGACTCGGGCCTGGCGGTGGATTATCTCGGCGGCGCGCCGGGCATCTACTCGGCGCGCTACGCCGACGGCCAGGGCGATGCTGCGAACAATGCCAAGCTGCTGGATGCGCTCAAGGACGTGCCGGATGCCGAACGCGGTGCGCAGTTCGTCTGTGCGCTCGCGTTGGTCAGGCATGCCGACGACCCGCTGCCAATCATCTGCGAAGGCCTGTGGCATGGGCGCATCCTGCAAGCTCCTCAGGGCGTGCATGGCTTCGGCTATGACCCGCTGTTCTGGGTCCCGGAGCGTAACTGTTCCAGTGCCGAGATGGCACCAGCGGACAAGAATCAGCTCAGTCACCGTGCGCGAGCCATGGCACTGCTCAAACAGCGCCTCGGAATCGCATGAGCGGAGCCCGAAGCCGGAAGCCGGAAGCTGGAAGCGAAAAACACACCAGCAGCACTGAGCCTCAGAACTCAGGCTTCCAACTACCGCCACTGGCAGCGTATGTCCATATCCCCTGGTGCGTGCGCAAGTGCCCCTACTGCGACTTCAACTCGCACGCAGCCGGTCCGGCGCTGCCCGAAGACGCCTATGTCGCGGCGCTGCTAGCCGATCTTGACGGCGATCTGGATCAGATACAGGGACGCGCGCTCACCTCGATTTTCTTCGGGGGTGGGACCCCGAGCCTGTTTTCGGCCCAGGCGCTGGGCCGGATTCTCGACGGACTGCAACAACGGGTCGGTTTTACCGCTGACATCGAGATCACTCTTGAAGCCAACCCAGGCACCTTTGAACAGGCGAAGTTTCGCGACTATCGCAACCTGGGTATCAATCGCCTATCGATCGGCGTGCAAAGCTTCCAAGCCGCCAAGCTGAAGGCACTGGGGCGCATCCACGATGGCGAAGAAGCCGTACGCGCCGCCGATATGGCGCGCGCGGCCGGCTTCGATAACTTCAACCTGGATCTGATGCACGGCCTGCCCGACCAGCACCTGGACGATGCGCTGAGCGACCTGCGAATTGCCATTGCCCAGCAGCCAACGCACCTGTCCTGGTATCAACTGACGGTCGAGCCCAACACCGAGTTCTGGAGCAAGCCGCCCGTGCTTCCCGAGGATGAGACCTTGTGGGATATCCAGGAAGCCGGCCAGGCGCTACTCGCCGAGCATGGCTACGGTCAGTACGAAACCTCGGCCTATGCCCAGCCCGGACACCAGGCGCGACACAACCTCAATTACTGGACATTCGGCGACTTCCTCGGTCTCGGTGCCGGCGCTCATGGCAAGTCGACAAGCCCTGACGGACAAATCCGTCGCCTCTGGAAGACTCGCCTGCCCAAGGACTATCTCGACCCCACAAAACGCTTCCGCGCGGGAGACAAGCCACTCGATCCGGACGAATTGCCGTTCGAATTTCTGATGAACGTGCTTCGCCTCAACGACGGCGTGCCCGCGGTATTGTTCACTCAGCGCACCGGGCTTTCGGCCGAGCAGCTTGCCAAGGGCCGGCGCGAAGCCCAAGCGCGTGGGCTGCTGGAGAGCGATCCGCAGCGCTTGGTCGCCACCCCGAAAGGCCAGCTGTTCCTGAACGACTTGCTGCAACTTTTCCTGCCCTAAGGACCCAGAATGGATCTCGTACTCGACCTTATCGCCACGCTGTCGCGCTGGAGCCGTCACCACCTGTTCGATATCTCCCTGGCGATTATGGCCACCCTGTTTGTACTGTTCGGACCAAGTATCAATGCCTGGGTACAGCGCTCCATCGGCGGGCTGAACTTCTTCTTCCGCACCTTGATTTTCGTGCTGGTCTGCGCGGTGGGCTACGGCCTGGCGATCATTTTCATTACTCCCTGGCTGGCCCAGGGCCTGGGCCACTTCAACAACTACACCCTCGCGCCGGTGCTGTTGCTGGTGTTCTTCCTGATCGGAGTTCTGGCGGATCGCACCTAGGCCGTCTACGCCGCGCTCCGAGCGTTGATAAGTCGGGTTGGCGAGATCCGCAGCAAGGCCGCCACCGATCATCCCAACGGCTTCGGCTCGAGCTGCCGCAGCGGGGCGCCGGGCGTCGGAAGGATGCCCTGGCCAGGGAAGCCAGGGCTCTGCCAGGCGCGTAGGCGCCTGATCTGGCTCTAAGCGCTTAGTTAGCGCCGCGACGCAGTGCCGCCGGAGAAAAGTCTCTTGGTCCCATCTGGGCGTTGAAGTCGTACATTGGCTCGTTGTTGTCCAGGCCATCGACAAAATAGTTGCCATCCTTGAGGTGATACAAGGTCTCCAGCGTGCTACCGAACATGGGGACTTCGTAGTAGCTGATCGGATGGCTTTCCTGCAGGCCGATCAGCTCGGCATCCTGGTCGAACAGGTCAACCGCCAGAATCTGCCAGCTGTCCTCATCGATGTAGAAACGACGCATGGCGTAGGGATGACTGAAGCCCTTGCGCAGCTTCGCCTCGACGATCCACACGCGGTGCTGCTCATAGCGCAGCAGTTCAGGGTTCAGGGTACGCGGACCCACGATCGAGTCGTAGGAGATGCCCTGCTGGTGCACGGCATAGCTGTTGTAGGGCACCAGCATTTCCCGCTTGCCGACGAGCTTCCATTCATAACGGTCCGGCGCGCCATTGAAGGTATCCACCACATCCGCTGTCGCCAGCCCGCTGGTGTCCGGCTGCAGCGAGTCATAGGCCAGCGAGGGCAAGCGCCGTACGCGGCGGTCACTCGGGCTATACCGCCAGGCCTTGCGGATCGACAATACCTGGTCGATCGGATCCTGCACCACGAGCGAGGTCCCGGAGAGCTTTGCTGGAGCGGTGACCCGATATTTGTAATAGAGCAGGGTATTGTCCAGCTGCGCCTTACTCATGCCCTCGCGGTTGTAGACGTAATAGATGTGCCGATCCCGCTTGATCAGGTTGGCCCTGCCGTTGATCACCACGGCCTGGTTGTTGATCATGTGGGTCTGCTCACCCTTGTAGTGAAGGATGTGATTCCAGATCACTTCCATGCCGTCCTGGGGCAGCGGGAACGGGATGCCAGCGACAGCGCCCTTGATGCCGTTGCCATTGGCGATCAGCTCGGCAGCGGTGGCATTGGCGCGCGTCTCGTCATAGATGCGCTGCGGAGCCGCGGCACTGCGACGTGTCGGGAACACGCGCAGGTAGAAGTCCGGATAGCGCTCGACCAATGCCCGGAGGCCTTCGGACAAAAGCGCCGCGTATTGCGTGACATTGCTGCTGTCGACGCGGTAGAGCACCGGATCGGCGGCATAGGGGTCCGGGTGATGCATCCCGCTCGAATAGTTGGCGGGCGGCTGTACCCCACCGGTCCATGCCGGGATACTGCCACTGGCGTTGGCCGACTGCTCGGCGCCCAACGGGGTCAGGTCCTGTCCCAGACGAGCAGCCTGCGCGTCATCCACCTTGGCGTGGGCCTGGCACACCCAGGCCGCCAGCAGCAGAATTCCAAATTTTCTGTACATCGCTTTTGCTCCTTGCCGCGCAACGGACGCGGCAGACGACGGCCTCTGCCAGAAGACAGGGCTCTATTAGTTGTGCGTTGGGGGATCGTGCCTTCCTGGCGCTCCGCTCTTGTCAGATCTTCCTGAGACCGCGTGGTACGGCCATGATGAGCGCTATAGGCGCCCACCCTCTGTCAGTCGACGCGTTCGAACTTGAGGTCCCAGACCCCGTGGCCGAGGCGCTCGCCACGGCGTTCGAACTTGGTCGTCGGGCGTTCTTGTGGGCGCTCGACGTACTGGCCGTTTACCGCCTGGTTGCGATAGCCCGGCGCGATGCTCATGACCTCGAGCATGTGCTCGGCATAAGCTTCCCAGTCGGTCGCCATGTGCAACACACCGCCGACCTTGAGTTTTTGCCGTACCAGTTCGGCGAATGCCGGCTGGACGATGCGCCGCTTGTGGTGGCGACTTTTGTGCCAGGGATCAGGAAAGAACAGCAGTACCCGATCCAGACTGGCGTCGGGGACGCATTCACGCAGCACTTCAAGCGCATCGCAACTGTATACGCGCACATTATCGAGATTTTGTGACACAAGCCCATTTAACAGCGCGCCTACGCCCGGTGTATGCACCTCGACCCCGATGAAGTCCTGCTCGGGTGCCGCCGCGGCCATCTCCAGCGTGGAATGCCCCATACCAAAGCCGATTTCGAAGGTGCGCGGCGCCTGCCGGCCAAACACCTGATCGAAGTCGCGCGGGCCGTCGGCCAGTTCCAGGCCGAACCGTGGCCAGCCCTGATCCAGGCCTCGCTGCTGGCCTTCGGTCATGCGACCGGCACGCATCACGAAACTCTTGATGGTGCGCATGCGCCGTTGGCCGTCGGCCGGAGAGGAAATGTCACTCATGAACGAACCTGCAGATAACAAGAACCGGCCGCGCGATCGGGCGAGCGCACGGCCGGTAACGGGAAGAGAAATTAGCGGATCAGGCCTTCCAGAGGCGAAGAGGCGCTGGCATAGAGTTTCTTCGGCATACGTCCGGCTAGATAGGCCAGACGGCCCGCATCAATTGCGTATTTCATGGCTTCGGCCATCAACACCGGATTCTGCGCATGAGCAATGGCGCTGTTCATCAGGACCGCCTCGCAGCCCAGCTCCATGGCGATAGTGGCGTCCGACGCCGTACCTACGCCAGCATCCACCAGCACCGGTACCTTGGCTTCTTCGAGAATGATGCGCAGGTTGTAGGGATTGCAGATCCCCAGACCGGTGCCGATCAGGCCGGCCAGCGGCATAACCGCGATGCAGCCCATGTCGGCCAGCTGGCGGGCAATGATCGGATCGTCGCTGGTGTAGACCATCACGTCGAAGCCGTCCTTCACCAGCACGTCGGCGGCTTTCAGGGTTTCGATGACATTGGGGAACAGTGTTTTCTGGTCGGCCAGCACTTCCAGCTTGACCAGCTTGTGGCCGTCGAGCAGCTCGCGGGCCAGGCGACAGGTTCGCACCGCTTCGGCGGCGTCGTAGCAACCGGCGGTGTTCGGCAGAATGGTGTAACGGTCCGGCGAGATGACGTCGAGCAGATTCGGCTCACCCGGGTTCTGGCCAATGTTGGTGCGGCGCACCGCGACGGTGACGATCTCGGCGCCGGAAGCTTCGATGGCGGCGCGGGTCTCGTCGAGATCTTTGTACTTGCCGGTGCCTACCAGCAAGCGCGATTGATAAGTGCGGCCGGCAAGCGTAAAGGGTTTGTCGTGCGGAACTGGGCTCATGCGACCATCCTGTTCATCTGTAATGAAGCGAAGAAGTACGTCGCTGCACGGGCGACGTCCGGAGTTATCGAGGTAGCGGGCTCGTCAGCCACCACCAATGGCATGCACGACTTCGATCTGATCGCCTTCGACCAGTACCGTCGCGCCATGCTGGCTGCGCGGCACGATGTCACGATTGAGCTCGACCGCCAGCCGGCGCCCAGTCAGTTCCAGGCGCTGCAGCAGATCGGCCACCGACTGACCGTCAGGTAGCTCGTAGCGCTCGCCGTTCAACTGAATCTGCATAGTGATCGCCACCATTGCCAAGGGGCCCGCATTCTAGCCCGATCGCCTCGGAGCACCAAGGCGGCGCACGCTGCCATTCATCTCTCGCGGCGATCAGCCGCGGAGATTCCAGGCGGCCAGCATCAGGCAGATCCACCCGGCCAGAAATGCTGTGCCGCCAATCGGCGTGATGATGCCCAGCTTTCCGATACCCGTCAGGGTCAGGAGATACAGGCTGCCGGAGAACAACAGAACGCCAAGCGCGAACAAACCACCCGCTGCGACCAGCAGACGGCTGGGTGCATGCAAGGCGAGCAAGGCCACCCCGAACAGCGCCAGGGCGTGAATCAACTGGTAGTGCACGCCGGTCTGAAATACCGCGAGGTAATCGGCTCCGAGACGGCTTTTCAAGCCATGCGCGGCGAAGGCGCCGAGCGCCACGCCGGTCAGTCCGAAGAACGCGGCAAGCAGAAGAAAGGGACGAATCATTACGGCGTTTCCAGTCAGGCTGTGGTGAGCCCGTTATAATGCCCGTTCCCCCTGGTCCCGACCACGCCCATGCTCCGAGCCCTGCTGCGCCGCCTCACCAAACTGCTGCTCTGGCTGACCGCGCTTTCCGTGCTGCTGGTACTGGTGCTGCGCTGGGTTCCACCGCCTTTCACAGCGCTCATGGTCGAACGCAAGATCGAATCCTGGACCAGCGACGAAAGCATCGACCTGCAACGCAGCTGGCGGCCCTGGAAGGTGCTGCCGGATGATCTGAAAATGGCCGTGATCGCTGCCGAAGATCAGAAGTTCGCCGATCACTGGGGCTTCGATATCGCCGCCATCCGCGCCGCATTCGCACACAACGAACAAGGCGGCTCGCTACGTGGCGCCAGTACCCTCAGCCAGCAGGTCGCGAAAAACCTGTTTCTCTGGTCCGGCCGCAGCTGGGTGCGCAAAGGCTTCGAAGTCTGGTTCACTGCCTGGATAGAGCTGCTGTGGCCGAAGCAACGCATCCTGGAGGTTTATCTGAACAGTGTCGAATGGGGCAACGGCATCTTCGGCGCCGAGGCGGCGGCGCAGCATCATTTCGGTAAAGGTGCGGCCTACCTGTCTACTGGCCAGGCCAGCCAGCTGGCGGCGGTGCTGCCCAATCCTCGCGAGTGGAGCGCTGGGCGTCCCGGCCCGCATGTCCGTCGACGTGCCAGCTGGATTCGTCAGCAAATGCGTCAGTTGGGCGGCGGCCATTATTTGAACCAGCTACGAACAGCCAAGCAGCGCTAGCAGGGCCATCGGTGCGCAAAGGACAATCATCTTGTGCACCATCTAGGCCGAGGCAGCCTGACGGAGCGTTATGGCAGTGCGCCATCGCAGCGAGTAAGCTGCAACCAACAAGTTGCGAGATGCAGGATCACGTCCCGCATGCAGGAGGTCGTCGGCAGAAGTGCAGCCGTCGCCTCGCCATTCGCACTGAACGCACGGCAGCGATAGCATGAGCGAAACCGCAACCAATACGCCCTTGAACAAGGTGCGGCAACTCTTTCATCGACGTAACAGCGTCGCCTGGCTCGTTCTGGCGTTCAGCCTGCTGGTCCAGCTGGCCATTCTTCAGCATCTGATGCTGAAAGAGGACCGCGCTGCGGCCCAGCAATTCGCCTTTCTCGTGGGCACCACCACCGAAGCCATCGGCAAACGCATGATCGACCATGAACAGGTCCTGCTCGGCGCCGCCGGATTGTTTGACGTCAGCGATAAGGTCACGCGAGCTCAGTGGCGTGCCTATAACCAACGCTTGCGGTTGGCCGAGCACTACCCCGGCGTCCAAGGGGTGGGGTTTGCCGAGGCGGTACGTTCCGAGGAACTCGAGACGCATATCCAGAGCATTCGCAGCCAAGACTTCACCGATTACGATGTGCACCCGCTCGACGAAGAGGCCTCGCTGCATACGCCGGTGGTTTATCTAGAACCCTTCCAAGATCGCAACCTGGCCGCCTTTGGCTATGACATGTTCACCGAGCCTGTACGTCGGCAAGCTATGCTCCAGGCGGCCGAATCCGGGCAACCCCATATCACCGGAAAGGTCAGGTTACGTCAGGAGACCCACGGCAAGGCGCAGGCAGGCATCCTCATGTACGTGCCGCTCTACCAGCCTGGCGAAGCGATCCGCTCGCCCCAGCAACGGCTGCAAGCGCTCAAGGGGTTCGTCTATAGCCCGTACCGGATGGATGATCTGATGCGCGGCATTCTTGGCGCAGCCGATCCGAACCTGAGCCTGCACATCTATGCCGGGGATGACGAGCAGCCCGAGCAGCTGATCTTCGCCAGCAGGGACCAGGCGCGAAGCGAGCCTGCTCAGCACAGCCAAGTCGTGCGGCTTGACCTGTATGGGCAGACTTGGACCTTGCGCCTGGAGAGCCTGCCGGAGTTTGAGACATTCTTTCAGGCCAGCAACGAACAAGTGCTCGGCCTTGGCGTTGGCCTGAGCGTCCTGCTGTTCTTCCTCACCTCTTCGCTAACCCTCAGACGCAGACGTGCCGAGGCGCTGGCTCAGCAGATGACCGATCATATCCGGGAGAACAAACGAGCCCTGCAACTCAGCGAAGAGCGCCTAAGTCTCGCCCTCAAGGGCAGCAACGACGGTCTCTGGGATCTGAACCTGAATGCTGGAACTTTTTATGCCTCACCGCGCGCCTGGCACATGCTCGGCTATCGCCCCAGCGAGTTGCATTCGGACCTGAAGCTTTGGGAACGGATGATAGCGGCCGAAGACTTACCGCAGGCCAAGAAGCAACTGGCGCAAACCATGCTTTCGCCGGTCGACCACTTCACCACCGAGCTGCGTTTTCAGCACAAGAGCGGCAAGCTGATCCCGGTCCTGATCCGAGGCTACATTCAGCGCGACCGGGAAGGCCAGCCGCTGCGTATCAGTGGCACCAGCATGGACCTGACCGAGCATAAGCGCATCGAGCAGATGAAAGATCAATTCGTCTCCACGGTCAGCCATGAGCTGCGCACCCCGCTGACCTCAATCAGTGGTGCCCTGGGCCTGGTCACCGGCGGTGCGATGGGCGAGGTTCCACCCGCGATGCACCAGATGCTGGAAATTGCTCATCGCAACAGCCTGCGCCTGGGCTATCTGATCAATGATTTGCTGGATATGGAAAAAATCGCCGCCGGCAAGATGTCCTTCGATATGCGCGAGCACTCGCTCTGCCGGTTACTGGAAGAGGCTCTGGCCAGCAACCAGGCCTTCGCCGCGCATTTCGGAGTGAATTGCGTACTGCGCGATCCGGTGCAGGTCAACGTCTGGGTCGATGGCTTGCGCCTGCAGCAGGTGCTGACCAACTTCCTGTCGAACGCCATCAAGTACACACCCGAAGGTGGCGAAGTGGTCCTCAATTGCAGCCTGTCCGATACCGGTCACGTGCGCATCAATGTCACCGATCAAGGTCCGGGCATTCCGCCCAGTTTCCAGTCCCGCGTGTTCGAAAAATTCGCCCAGGCGGACGCTTCCGACAGTCGCCAGAAAGGCGGCACCGGGCTGGGACTCGCCATTACCAAAGAATTCATCGAGCGCATGGGCGGACGGGTCGGCTTCGATACGGCGGAGGGCCGCGGCACCACTTTCTGGTGCGAGCTGCCGATACTTGAATCGACCACCTCTACGGCCGATCAAGGTCAGCCACGCCTGCTGGTAATCGAGGACGAGCCGGATACCGGCCGACTGTTGCACCTGATGCTACGTGACGCCGGTTATGCGGTCGATCGCGTGCAGAGCCTGCATGCGGCACGGGCCAAGCTCGCCAGCACCCGTTACGAGGCGATGACGCTCGACTTGCACCTGCCCGACGGTAGCGGGCGCGAACTGATCGACGAGGTACGCGCCACGCCTGATACGCAGGATTTGCCGATCATCGTGATTTCAGCAGCCAGCCAGTTCGAGCAGCACGATGACGATACCGGCATCACTTGGTTACACAAACCCATCAGTGCGGCGCAATTGTTGATCGCACTCACCGATACCCTGGAAAGCTCCAGACATCCTCCCTGATGCGCGGCAGTCGATCTGATCCGCAATGGCTCAAGGCATAAAAAAGGCGCTGCAGTTGCAGCGCCTCTTGGGATGATCAGACCTTGTCAGGCCTGAATGGAACCCTTGAGCTTGTTCATCGCATTCTTTTCAAGCTGCCGGATCCGCTCTGCAGATACACCGTACTTGGCGGCGAGATCATGCAGGGTCGCCTTGTTGTCACTCAGCCAGCGCTGCTGCAGGATATCCCGGCTACGTTCGTCCAGGGTGTCCAGCGCCTCGTGCAGGCTGGAATTGGAATTGTCGCTCCAGTCCGCATCCTCGAGTTGCCGCGCCGGATCGTAACGGTGATCTTCAAGGTAATGTGCAGGCGACTGGTAGGCGCTGTCGTCATCGGCATCGGCGGACGGATCGAAGGCCATGTCGTGTCCGGTCAGGCGGCTTTCCATCTCGCGCACCTCACGCGCTTCAACGCCGAGGCTGTCGGCAACCCGCTCGACCTCGTCGTTGTTCAGCCAGGCCAGACGCTTCTTCTGGCTGCGCAGATTGAAGAACAGCTTGCGCTGCGCCTTGGTCGTGGCGACCTTGACGATGCGCCAGTTGCGCAGAATGAATTCGTGAATCTCAGCTTTGATCCAATGCACGGCGAAAGACACCAGGCGCACACCCATTTCCGGGTTGAAGCGCTTGACCGCTTTCATCAAGCCGACATTGCCTTCCTGGATCAGGTCGGACTGCGCCAGGCCATAGCCCGAATAACTGCGAGCGATGTGCACGACGAAACGCAGGTGAGCAAGCACCATCTGACGCGCGGCCTCGAGATCCTGGTTATAAAACAGGCGCTCTGCCAAGTCGCGTTCCTGCTCGACCGTAAGCAGCGGAATGCTGTTAACCGTCTGCACATAGGCCTCGAGATTGCCTCCCGGAACCAGCGCTTGAACAGGTTGCAGATTAGTTGTCATGCAGATCCTCCGATAATGAAGCTGCAGCAGTTTAGCACTGCCGACTGAGACTGCAAGTCTATGGAAAAGTTTCCTTACAGCTAATAAAAACGATACATATCAATAGTTTATCAACGCGGGGCGAGCTCACTAAGATGTCTCGCGACCGCTAGCCAGGCACCGATGTAGCCCAGAAGCAAGGCGCCAAGCACCAGTGACAAGCCGTCTTCGGCCGGAACCCCAGCCAAGCCGAAATCGCTACCATACAAGCCGGCTAGCCCAACAACCGCCTCGTTCAGCCAGCCAAGCCCGTAAGCCAGCAGCAACCAGGCGATCAAGCCGGCGCCCAACCCGTACAAGGCACCCATATAAAGGAAGGGACGACGCACGTAACCGTCGGTGCCCCCTACCAGCTTGACCACTTCAATCTCGGTCCGGCGGTTTTCGATGTGCAGACGAATGGTGTTGCCGATCACCAGCAGTAGCGTCGCGATCAGCAACAGGCTGAGGCCAAAGACGAAACGATCGCCCAGTTTGAGTATGGCGCTCAGCCGTTCGACCCAGAGCAGGTCCAGCTGTGCCTGCTCCACGCCTGGCAGCTCTGCCAGGCGCTGACGCAGGGCTTCAAGGTTGTCGCGGTCGACCTCGCTTGGGGTCACCAGGATCACGCCGGGCAATGGATTTTCCGGAAGTTCGCGTAGGGCCTCGCCAAGCCCGGATAATTGCTGGAATTCCTCTAACGCCTGCTCGCGGCTGATCCAGCTGGCCTCTGATACATCCGGCATCGCCAGGATCTGCTCGCGAAGCGCCTGGCCTCGCTGCGCATCCACGTCGAGCTGCATGAACAGTGAAATCTGTGCCGCGCGCTGCCAGGACCCGCCGAGCCGCTCGACATTGTCCAGCAACAGTGCCAGGCCCATGGGCAAGCTCAACGCCACCGCCATGACCAGACAGGTGAAGAAGCTGCCGATCGGCTGTTTGATCAGACGACCAACGCTGTCAACCACGCTGGCTCGGTGACTTTCCAGCCAGGCATGGAATAGCGTCTTGAAGTCCGGCTCGTTGCTTCCGGGCTGCTCGGGCTTGTTGCGTACGCCACCGGCGCGCTCCGCCGGGTTCGGGTTTTGCTCGGGCGCGCTCATCGGGCTGCCTCCCCATCACCAATCAATCGACCGCGCTGCAGCGTGAGCATCCGGTGACGCATGCGGGCAATCAGCGCCAGGTCATGGCTGGCAATCAGAACGGTCGTGCCGAGGCGATTGATGTCTTCGAATACACCCATGATTTCTGCTGCCAGCCGCGGGTCGAGGTTGCCGGTCGGCTCGTCGGCGAGTAGCAGTGCCGGACGATGCACCACGGCGCGAGCGATGCCGACGCGTTGCTGCTGCCCAGTCGAGAGATCGGATGGATATTGCAGCGCCTTGTCCTTGAGGCTGACGCGCTCCAGCGCGGTCATCACCCGCTGACCGATCTCACGCTTGTTCAATCCCAGTATCTGCAGGGGTAAAGCGGCGTTGTCGAATACGGTGCGATCGAACAGCAGTTGATGATTCTGGAATACCACACCGATCTGCCGACGAAGAAAGGGAATCTGCGCATTGCTGATGCGCGACAGATCCTGCCCCGCCAGCAGCAACTTGCCGCTGGTGGGTCGCTCCATCGCCAGCAGCAGGCGCAGCAAAGTGCTCTTGCCAGCGCCGGAGTGGCCGGTCACGAAGAGAAACTCGCCCCGTTGCACGTGAAAGGACAGCTCGTGCAATCCGGTGTGGCCATTGGGATAGCGCTTGCCGACCTGCTCGAAACGAATCATGACGAGGCGCTACCTCCGCTCGTGCCCTTCTCGGCGAACAATGCATTGACGAAGGCATCCGACTCGAAGGTGCGCAGGTCGTCGATACCCTCACCGACACCGATGTAGCGGATCGGCGTGCCGAATTGTTTGGCCAGCGCGAAGATCACCCCACCCTTGGCGGTGCCGTCGAGCTTGGTCAGCGCCAGGCCGGTCAGCTCCACTGACTGATTGAACTGTTTGGTCTGGTTGATGGCGTTCTGGCCGGTGCCGGCATCGAGAACCAGCAGCACCTCGTGCGGCGCAGTCTCGTCGAGCTTGCCCATCACCCGACGGACCTTCTTCAGCTCTTCCATCAGGTTGTCCTTGGTGTGCAGCCGACCGGCTGTATCGGCGATCAGCACATCGATACCTCGGGCCTTGGCCGCCTGCACCGCGTCGAAGATCACCGAGGCGGAATCGGCGCCGGTGTGCTGAGCGATCACGGCGATATTGTTGCGCTCGCCCCACACCTGCAGCTGTTCGACCGCCGCCGCGCGAAAAGTGTCGCCAGCGGCCAGCATGACCTTTTTGCCTTCAAGCTGCAGCTTCTTAGCCAGTTTGCCGATGGTGGTGGTCTTGCCGACGCCATTGACGCCAACCACCAGAATCACGAACGGCTGTTTGCCCGCATCTATCAATAGCGGCTGCTCGACCGGCTTGAGCAGGCCGGCCAGTTCTTCCTGCAGCGCTTTGTACAGCGCACCGCTGTCGGCCAGTTCCTTGCGCGAAACCCGCCGCGCGAGATTCTGCATGATCGCCGTAGTGGCTTCGACGCCGACATCCGCCGTCAGCAAGCGGGTTTCGAGTTCATCCAGCAATTCGTCGTCGATCGCCTTCTTGCCCAGAAACAGGCTGGCCATGCCTTCGCCAATGCTGGCACTGGTCTTCGACAGCCCCTGCTTGAGACGAGCAAAAAAGCCCAGTTTGATCTCGGCGGGACGCGCGACCGGCTCGACGGCGATGTCGGCCAAGATCGGCGCTTCCGGCAGCTCCTTGGGCGGCTGAACGAGCTCTGCCGCAGGCTCGGGCTCGGGCTCGGGCTCGGCATGCAGGACGGCTTCCGGCTTGATTTCCGGCTCTGCGGCGGGCTCCGGCTGGTCGATGCCGGATTCGGCGTGCTGTGGCTCTTCGCGCGGCGGCTGTTCGCTCGGTTGTTCCTCGAGCAGAGCGGTATCGGGTTCGTCAGCGAACGGCTGGCTGTCTTCCGGCGGCTCGGCAGCGGGGGGCTCGGCGGGGGGCTGCGGCTTCTTGCGCAACCAGCCAAACAAGCCTTTCTTTTCGCCAGCCGCAGCCGGCGTCTTCTTATCGTCGTTGGAACCAAACATGGAGAAGATTTTCTCAAGAGGGCGAAACGCCGGCGGCCACGCCACCGGCCAGACGGGGGCTATCCTAGCACTGCGCAACCGCCTGTGCTAAGCGCGGCCGTCCCCCTACCCCACGGTACGAGGCCAATCCGACGTTCCGCCGCTTTGCCCTGACCTCTGCACCCAGTACCATGCCCTGCGTGTTCCCGCCTGCCGGCATCGTTGCGGCGGGATTCATTTCTGAACGAGCCCTGAATATGCCCCTGATGCTACGCCGCGCCGCCGCCCTGTTACTCGGCGCCCTGTACGTGCCGTTGGTCCTCGCGGCCGACGGTCACCCCACCCACGAGTTCATGCTGAACAACGGCCTCAAGGTGATCGTGCGTGAGGATCACCGAGCCCCGGTCGTGGTTTCCCAGCTCTGGTACAAGGTCGGCTCCAGCTATGAGGCACCCGGGCAGACCGGGCTGTCCCATGCGCTCGAACATATGATGTTCAAGGGCAGCCGCAAGTTGGAGGCCGGGGAAGCCTCGCGCATCCTGCGCGAGCTCGGTGCCGAGGAGAACGCCTTCACCAGCGACGATTACACCGCCTATTACCAGGTGCTGGCGCGCGACCGCCTGGCCGTCGCCTTCGAACTGGAGGCCGACCGCCTCGCCAGCCTCAAGTTGCCAGCCGACGAGTTCGCCCGCGAAATCGAGGTGATCAAGGAAGAGCGCCGGCTGCGCACCGACGACAAGCCAAGCGCACTGGCTTATGAACGCTTCAAGGCCATGGCCTATCCCGCCAGCGGTTACCACACCCCGACGATCGGCTGGATGGCTGACCTCGATCGCATGACGATCGAGGAGCTGCGCAACTGGTATCAGTCCTGGTACGCCCCTAACAACGCTACTCTCGTGGTGGTTGGTGACGTGACGCGCGACGAGGTACAGGCGCTGGCAGAGCGCTATTTCGGTCCGATAGAGAGTCATCCGATCCCCAGCGCCAAGCGCCCGCTGGAACTGGCCGAGCCCGGCGAGAGGCGGCTCACGCTGCATGTGAAAACCCAGGTACCCAGCCTGATCATGGCGTTCAACACGCCGAGTCTGGCCACCGGGAAGAACCCGCGTCAGATTCATGCCCTGCGCCTGATCAGCGCTCTACTGGACGGCGGCTACAGCGCCCGCCTGCCACAGCAACTCGAGCGCGGCGAGGAACTGGTGACCAGCGCCTCGGCCTGGTACAACGCCTACGCCCGCGGCGACTCGCTGTTCGTGCTCAGCGCTGCGCCCAATATGCAGAAAGGCCGGACCCTGGAAGAGGTGCAAGCCGGCCTCTGGAAACAACTCGAACAGCTCAAGCAGACCGCACCCTCGGAAGAGGAGCTGGAGCGTGTACGGGCCCAGGTCATTGCCGGCCTGGTCTACGAGCGCGACTCCATCGCCCAGCAGGCCACTACCATCGGCCAGCTGGAAACAGTCGGCCTGTCCTGGCGCCTGATGGATGAAGAACTCAGCGCACTCGAGGCGGTAACGCCAGACGATATTCAGCAGGCTGCTCGCACCTACTTCACCCGCTCGCGCCTGAGCGTTGCCCATGTCCTACCCGAGGAGCCCAGCGATGAGTGATCGCAACCTGTTGCGCCGCGGCGTGTTCGTCCTGGCGCTGGCATTCGGACTTGGCCTGACCGGCTGCAGCGAGGAAACCGGTGAAGCCGCCGCCAAGATTCCGCTCCCCTCGACCGGGACAGTGACCACTCCGGCCGAATCCGGCCAGGCGATCGCCCGGGACGCCGCCGAACGAGACCAGCGTCTTCAGTCATTGGACGAATTGGGCGATCAACCGCTCGCTCGCCGCTCGTTGGATATCCAGAGCTGGAAGACCGAAGGAGGAGCGCGGGTCTTGTTCGTCGAAGCCCATCAGCTGCCGATGTTCGATCTACGCCTGACGTTTGCTGGCGGCAGTAGCCAGGACGGCGGTGTACCGGGCCTGGCCATGTTGACCAATGCCATGCTCAACGAAGGGATCGCAGGCAAGGATGTCACCGCCATTGCCGAAGGCTTCGAGGGCCTCGGCGCAGAGTTTGGTAACGGCTCCTATCGCGACATGGCAGTCGCCAGCCTGCGCAGCCTCAGTGCACCGGACAAACGTGAGCCGGCACTGCAGTTGTTCAGCCAGGTGGTCGGGCAGCCGACCTTTCCCGAGGATTCGCTGCAGCGGATCAAGAATCAGGTACTGGCCGGCTTCGAACTTCAGAAGCAGAACCCGGGCAAGCTGGCCAGTCTCGAACTGTTCGAGCAGCTCTACGGAAGCCACCCGTACGCGCACCCCAGCGAGGGCACGCCGCAAACCATTCCTGGCATCGATGCCGGCCAGCTGCGTGCCTTCCATGCCAAAGCCTACGCCGCTGGCAACGCCGTGATCGCGCTGGTCGGCGACCTTGACCGCACGCAAGCCGAAGCGATTGCCGAGCAGATATCCAGTGCTTTGCCGCAAGGCGCCGCACTGCCTGCACCACCCACTCCAAGCGCGTCCGTCGCAAGCCAGAAGCAGATTGAGTTTCCGTCCAACCAGACCCATCTGATGCTGGCGCAGCTCGGCATCCCTCGTGGCGACCCAGACTACGCCGCGCTCTATCTGGGCAATCAGATCCTTGGCGGCGGCGGCTTCGGGACCCGCCTGATGGAAGAAGTACGGGAGAAGCGCGGACTGACGTACGGCATCTATTCCGGATTCAGCCCCATGCAGACCAATGGCCCGTTCATGATCAACCTGCAGACCCGCGCCGAACTTTCCGAGGCCACCCTGCAGCTGGTGCAGCGCTTGGTCGCCGAGTTCCTTGAGAAAGGCCCGACCCGCGCCGAGCTGGAGCGCAGTAAACGCGAGATCGCCGGCAGCTTTCCATTATCCACCGCCAGCAATGCCGACATTGTCGGCCAGCTGGGCAGCATCGGATTCTATAACCTGCCGCTGACCTATCTCGAAGACTTCATGCAACAGGTCCAGGCGTTATCGGTCGAACAAGTCAAGGCGGCAATGAACAAGCATCTCAGCCCAGACGGCTTCGTGATCGTCACCGCCGGCCCGCAGGTCGAGCAAAAACCATTGCCGGCGCCGAGCGAGAAGCCCCTCGAACAACCCAGCAGCGTTCCGGAGCATTGATGGCCAACCCACCCATCCGTCCATCCGCCCACGGGGGGCAAGGGCAGCTTCGCATCATCGGGGGCGAATGGCGCAGCCGGCGCTTCAGCTTTCCCGATGCCGAAGGCCTGCGACCGACGCCTGATCGGGTCCGAGAAACATTGTTCAACTGGCTCGCGCCGTATATGTCCGGGGCCCGTGTGCTCGACCCCTTTACCGGCAGCGGCGCGCTCTATCTCGAGGCGCTCTCCCGTGGCGCCAGCATGGCGTTGGCGTTGGATGTGAATGCCAACGCCATCGCCGGCCTGCGCAAACACCTGGATACGCTGAGCTGCGGCCAGGGCCAGTTGCTGCAAAGCGATGCGTTGCGATATCTGGAAACCCAGACGCCGACACCATTCGATCTGGTGTTTCTCGATCCGCCGTTCAACAAAAATTTGCTGCAACCCGCCTGCGAGCTGCTGGAGCACAAGGGCTGGCTGGCCAAGCATGCCTGGGTCTATACCGAAAGCGAAGCCATGCCGTCGAGCCTCGGGCTCCCCGGCAACTGGCGGCTGCATCGCGAGAAGAAGGCCGGCAGCGTCCATTACGCGCTGTGGGAGCGCAGCGGCGAAACCTGACAACAGGGTTCGCGCAAAACACACGATGGCAGCGATCCGCCAAGACGCAGAGCCGCGGGATGTACCGCAATCAGTAATGGGGCCATTCAGTGTCCGTGTCCTTTCCCGAAACCACGGCTGCACCCGAACCGGGCGCGACCTTCGCTCCCGCCTGGTGGCTGCGCGGCGGGCATCTGCAAACGCTCTGGAATTCCTTCTGTCGACGTGCGCCATCCCTGCAGCGCCGCCGCGAGCGGTTGTGGCTCGCCGACGGCGACTTCATCGACCTTGACTGGCATGGCCCGCATGATCCTGAAGCACCGTTGGTGCTGGTGCTGCACGGGTTGACCGGTTCGTCTAAGTCCCACTACGTGCTCGGCCTGCAGGAGCAACTGGCCGAAAGCAGTTGGGCCAGCGTCGCGATCAATTGGCGTGGCTGTTCCGGCGAGCCCAATCTGTTGCCGCGCGCCTACCACTCCGGCGCCAGCGATGATTTGGCCGAAGTTATCGCGCATCTGCAGACCGCCCGGCCGCTAGCGCCCCTATACGCGGTGGGTTACTCGCTGGGAGGCAACGTGCTGCTCAAATACCTCGGCGAAGCCGGCGTGGCGGCTCCACTGCAAAAGGCCGTGGCGGTATCGGTACCCTTCCGTCTCGATCAGTGCGCCGACCGCATCGGCCTGGGGTTTTCCAGGGTTTATCAGGCGCACTTCTTGCGCGAGATGGTGGCCTACGTGAAGAACAAGCAGCACCTGTTCGCCAGTCAGGGCAATACCGAGCACTTGACTGCTCTGCAGCGCCTCGGCTCCCTTCAAGGCATGCGCACCTTCTGGGACTTCGACGGCCGCTTCACCGCCCCGCTGCATGGCTACACCGACGCCAACGATTATTATCGCCGCGCCTCGAGTCGCTACTTCCTCCCCGACATCCGCATCCCGACCCTGCTGATCCAGGCCGAAAACGATCCTTTCGTCTTCCGCCACAGCGTGCCCGAACCCACTGAACTTTCGATATCCACCACCCTGGAACTGCACCGAAGCGGCGGACACGTCGGCTTCGTCGAGGGCTCACCGCTCAGGCCCCGCTACTACTTGGAGCGTCGTATACCGGAGTGGCTGGCAGGACGCTGATTGGCATCAAGCGAGCGTACCGAGCCGGCCGGGGACCCTGACTATCGCGCCGAGTCTTGCCCGCCTGGCGCTCTGATGCGCGGTTCCATCGTGAACGGAACATGGAGCCGTGGAAGCATCACCGACCGCCGGACGCGTGCCGTCCGCTACAAATTCTTCTTTGAGCATGAGTATCTGAATAATTGCCCGACGCAGCCTGTCCTTATCCAACCCCACATCAGGCGAGCTTGCATGCTGCAGAGAAACCGCACCCAGGACGTCACGATGATCGGGGCGTTGATTGCCCGCGCTTCCATCTGCTGTGGCGCCATGTCAAGGGTCCGGCACCGACGAACCCCTGGTAGAGACGCAGCGCGCTCAGCAAATGACTGACGCCAAGCGCGTGGCCAGCTGGGCGCGCGCTTGGTGAGGCATTGATGCAGACCTCCGCTTTGATGCTTTACGCTGCCGTTACCCAGCCGCTACCATCCACCCCCCACGCATGCGTCAGGACGCCGCGATGAATCGAGTGCTGTATCCGGGAACCTTCGATCCAATCACCATGGGCCACGCCGACCTGGTCGAGCGCGCCTCACGTCTATTCGATGAGGTGATCATTGCGGTCGCTGCCAGTCCTAACAAGAATCCATTGTTTCCACTCGAGCAGCGCGTAGCGCTGGCCCAGGAAGTCACTGCGCACCTGCCCAATGTCAGGGTGCTGGGCTTCTCCACGCTCCTGGCGCATTTCGTCATCGAGCAGAAGGCCAACGTTCTGCTGCGCGGCCTGCGCGCGGTGTCCGACTTCGAATATGAATTTCAGTTGGCCAATATGAATCGGCAACTGGCGCCTGACGTCGAAAGCCTGTTTCTGACGCCATCGGAAAAGTTTTCCTACATCTCCTCGACCTTGGTGCGTGAAATCGCCCGCCTTGGCGGCGATGTAACCAAGTTCGTCCATCCTTCGGTCATGAAAGCGCTGACCGAGCGCTACGCCTCGCGCTAGGGCACTCTACGGGGCGCCACGGGCGCAAGGACCGACAGATGGGGAAGCACTGCCGCGTGCACCCGGCGAACGGATGCGGCAAAATTGGCGCGTCGTTTTTACTGCGCTATGGCCCATGCCGTAGCTGGAGCTAGCTGGATGTCCCTGATAATCACCGATGACTGCATCAACTGCGACGTGTGCGAGCCCGAGTGCCCGAACAGCGCAATTTCCCAAGGCGAGGAAATTTACGTCATCGACCCCAATCTCTGCACCGAGTGCGTCGGCCACTACGACGAGCCGCAGTGCCAGCAAGTCTGCCCAGTGGATTGCATCCCGCTCGATGAAAGCAATGTCGAGAGCAAAGACGAACTGATGCAGAAGTACCTGATCATCACCGGCAAGGCCTGATCGGCAGACGCTCTGCGGCATCCCCCTGGCGGCGAGACCGGCCTCATCACCCCGTCAGCCAAGCTGACAACTCCATCAGCATGTAACCAGCCCCGGCAACACATTCAACGTTCCGGGTCGCTCCGGATAACCTCGAACGCCACCGAGGCCGTTACGGTTGTGCGCATTCAGCACCCACCGCAAGATCAGAATCGCAGCAGCATGGGCTCATGAACGACGAGAGTAAGTTTCTCAAAACAGCACGGCTTCGCGCGCGATCAAGCGGCGAAGCCGTGAGAAAGGCAGATCGAGTAAAGGGCGATCCGATGATGCTGGCTTGAATCAGTCCTGACGGTTGTAGCCGACGCGGGTGCAGCCGAGGCAGCGGGCAAAGGCGGCGGCGCCTGGTTCGACCACCAGCGCTTGCCCGGTTTCCTTGATGCCGCCCCCCATGGCGCTGAACGGCAGGCTGACGACGAACAGGCCGGCACCGATGACGGTCGCCGCGATCAGCAGCGGACGGGCAATCAGCAGATCGCCGACGATGGAAAAGGCTTTTGGGGCTTCAACGGTGTACATGGGATCGCCGCTGGCGTTCTGCTGCACCGATTGCGCCTGGGCCGGCATCGCCAGCAGGCCAGTGGACAGGGCCAAGACAACAGCAGTGGAGCGAAACAGATTCATGGTGTGGTCCTTCAGCTGGGCGAAACGAGGCAGATGATTGTAGTGTCGGCCACTATAGCAGTGGCCGTCGGTTGTTGATCGTGAACACCGTCAATGCCTGCACACTCGGACGGCATCATCGCTGGCAGCGTCCGCAGTAGACACTGGCGCGCTGGCCCAGACGAATCTCGCGCAACGTCGAGCCGCAGCTCTTGCAGAAATCCCCACCCCGACCGTAAACGAATAGCTCCTGCTGGAAATAGCCCGGCTTGCCGTCACCGCCGACGAAATCGCGCAAGGTCGTCCCGCCGCGCTCGATAGCGTAGGCGAGGATCCGCTTGATCTCGACGGCAAGCTTCAGATAACGCGCCCGCGAAACCGTACCGGCCGGCCGTCGTGGATCGATGCCGGCAGCGAACAACGCCTCGCTCGCATAAATGTTGCCTACACCAACCACCACCGCGTTATCCATGATGAAGGGTTTGATCGCCATGCTACGGCCACGCGACAGTTGGAACAGCCGGTCGCCGTCGAAGGCATCGCTGAGCGGCTCCGGCCCGAGATTGGCGAGCAGGACATGACTCAGCGGCTCATCGCTCCAAAGCAGCGCTCCGAAACGACGCGGATCGGTGTAGCGCAGCGCCATACCGGAGTCGAGCAGGATATCGACGTGTTCGTGCTTGCCCACCGGCAGATCGGCCGGCACCAGCCGCAGGCTGCCGGACATGCCCAGATGAACGATCAGCGTGCCTGCCTCCGCCTTGATCAGCAGGTACTTCGCGCGCCGCTCGACCGCCTCGATGCGCTGGCCGGACAGACGCACGTCGAGGTCGTCCGGAATCGGCCAGCGCAACCGACGCTCGCGCACGATCACGCGACTGACACGCTGACCGATCAGGTGCGGCTCGATGCCGCGGCGGGTGGTTTCGACTTCTGGGAGTTCGGGCATACGGGACAAATCGACAAAGGACCGGGGGGCGACCTTAGCAGCTAAGGCACAGTCGGGTCAGCCAACCCCCAGTTCGCGAATGATTTCGCGCTGGCATTCGAAATCGTATTCCGAGAGGCCAACATATTCGAGCACCAACTGCGCCACAGCATCCCATTCGTGGTCTTCCGGCTGATCACCCAACACGCGATGACAGGCGCAAATGTGCTCGGCCATCTTGAGGATCGCCAGCAGCGTCTTGACCTGCGGATCGCTCCATTCGTCATTGAACAGCGCCACTGCGTTGTGGTGGTTGGCGATCGCCTCGCACAAGTGCTGCGGTAGCTTCCACGAGCGCGCCACGAAATACCCGACCACCGAATGATTGGTGTTGAGCACTCGATTTTCGATATCGGTTATGCGGGTCTCGGCCCCGACGCTGGCATAGGCCTCCTCCAGCACCGCCATATATTCCGGAAAGCGGGTCAGCATCAGAGGAATACCGCAATTGTGGAAAAGACCCAGCGTGTACGCCTCGTCCGCCGCGGGATGCCCGATGCGCTTGGCCAGGGTCAGGCAGGTGCTGGCGACGTCCTGGGCCGAATCCCAGAAGCGGTTGAGGGTGACGATGGCCGCGTCGGTGAGCTCGCCGCGGATCGACTGCGCATTGATCAGGTTGATCACCGAGCGACAGCCGAGCAGATTGACGGCCTGCTGAATCGAAGCGATGCGATTGGCCAGACCGAAGAACGGTGAGTTGACCGTCTTCAACAATGCGCCCGACAGGCCTGGATCCTGGCTGATCAGCCTGGCGATGGCGCGCAGATCAGGGTCGGGCATAACCTGCTCCATTTGCAGGTCGACCATGATCTGAGGTTGCGGGGGAACACTTATGCCCTGCAGCACGCTGCGGATCTGTTCGTCTGTGAGTTCGATGGACATGGAAGCGACCCGCCTCGCGAGTAGCACTAGGCCACTAAAGAAAGAGTGCGAACTTTGGCCGAGTTCATGGTCGGATTTCAAGTAGACCAACAGGCAAACCAACGAAGAGGAAACGAAATGGCTGATTCTCTGAAAGGCAAACGCATCGCGATCCTGGTGACCGACGGTTTCGAACAGGTCGAGCTGACGGGCCCGAAGGAAGCGCTGGAGAACGCCGGTGCGACCGCAGAAATCATTTCGTCATCGAACGGTGAAGTGACGGGCTGGAACCACACGACGCCGGCGACCAAATTTCATGTCGACAAAACCTTCGACAGCATTCGGATGGACGACTACGACGCCGTGCTGCTTCCTGGTGGCGTGGTCAATTCCGACACCATCCGCACCGACGAAATGGCGCAGGAACTGGTTCGCGACGCGGCGCGTGCCAATAAGACCATCGCCGTCATCTGCCACGGTGCCTGGCTGCTAGCCTCAGCCGACCTGGTCAAGGGCAAGCGCATGACCAGCTGGCCATCGCTTACCGATGACCTGAAGAATGCAGGCGCCAACTGGGTCGACGAGCAGGTGGTGGTCGATGGAAACCTGATCAGCAGCCGCAAGCCGGACGATATCCCTGCCTTCAGCGAAGCGTTGGTCAAGGCACTCTCTGCCTGACACCCGTCCCGAGGCATCGGAGCCACCAGAGCACCGATGCCTCGCCGGACTGATGCAGTTTCCAACTCTTTCTTACATTTACGTTTCTTCCCGAGTCACACGGCATCCACAGCGCTTTTGTCCGCCCTCTCCCCTATAATCGCGCCCTTTTCCCGGAGCCCTCCCGATGACCCTGCCCAGCCTGCGCCTTAAAGCCAATGCCGATCGCCGTCTGCGCGCCGGTCATCTGTGGGTTTACAGCAACGAAGTGGACACCGCTGCCACCCCGCTGAGCGGTTTCGCCGCCGGCGACCAGGCGATCCTCGAAGCGGCTGGCGGCAAGCCGCTGGGCATCGTTGGCGTCTCGCCCAACAACCTGATCTGTGCACGCCTGCTATCGCGCGACCTTAAGCACAGCCTGGACAAGTCGCTGCTGGTGCATCGCATCCAAGTCGCCCTGTCGCTGCGCGAGCGCCTGTTCGATCAGCCTTGCTATCGCTTGATCTACGGCGATTCGGACCTTTTGCCAGGCCTTGTTGTGGACCGTTTCCACGATCACCTGGTGGTTCAGCTGGCCTCCGCCACCATGGAGCGCAATAAGGATGCGGTGCTTGAAGCGCTGGTGCAGGTGCTCAAGCCGCGCGGTGTGCTGTGGAAAAACGACTCCAGCGCCCGCGATGCCGAGGGCCTGGAGCGCTACGTCGACACTGCCTTCGGCGTAGTTCCGGAATGGGTCGCGCTGGAAGAGAACGGCGTCAAGTTCGAAGCGCCCGTACTGCAGGGCCAGAAGACTGGCTGGTTCTACGACCACCGCATGAATCGCGCGCGACTGGCCCCTTACGTCAAAGGCAAGCGTGTGCTCGACCTGTTCAGCTATATCGGTGGCTGGGGTGTGCAGGCTGCGGCGTTCGGTGCCAGCGAAGTGTTCTGCGTTGACGCCTCAGCCTTCGCCCTCGATGGCGTCGAGCGAAATGCCGCGCTCAATGGCGTCGCCGAGAAGATGACCTGCGTGGAAGGCGATGCCTTCGAAGCGATGAGGGAACTGAAGAACGCTGAAGAGCGCTTCGACGTGGTCATCACCGACCCGCCCGCCTTCATCAAGCGCAAGAAGGACATCAAGAACGGCGAAGCCGCCTACCGCCGTCTCAACGAAACCGCGATGCGCCTGCTCAACAAGGACGGCATCCTGGTCAGCGCCTCTTGCTCGATGCACCTGGAGGAAGACAACCTGCAGAACATCCTGCTCGGCAGCGCCCGTCACTTGGATCGCAACATCCAACTGCTCGAGCGCGGCGCGCAGGGGCCGGACCACCCGGTGCATCCGGCGATCAACGAGACCCGCTATATCAAGAGTCTGACCGTACGCTTGCTGCCCAACAGCTAAGCGGTGTAACCGGTGGGTCGGTGCCATAAGGTGGACTAGGCCGCGGGGCCCGTCCAGGAATGGGCAGCAGTGTGCTGCTCGCTTCATCACTTCGCTCGGCGAAGTGATGGTGATCCGGTTCAATGGCCGGCGCGCAGCAACGCACCATTGCGCGGCAGATGTTCTCGGGGCTGTATGAGCAGACCAACCCAGGGCATCCTGGCCATCGTCACCCTGTCGATTCTGTTCCCATTCCCCGCTTGGTAACCATCGAACTGCTGCGCCGAGCGGTTGCGCGGCATCGCGATTCCGCATTGAGATATAACGTCCCTCATGCAGGCCAACGCGCGGAGTAATGTGGCGCTGTTCGTCTGAACCGCATCGCCGTTATTATCGCCTGACGTCATAGAGACAGGGCCCGCCCCGCCTATCAACCTGCCTCGAGCGCGACACGCCCTGACCATGGATGCAGACCTGGTACACGCCCGACACTCAAATGAACAACGCCTGGCAGAGCAGGAGCGCGCCTTGCTGTTCGCCGAACCACATGCCGGGTCTCGCAAGCCTCATGAACGCGCCACCCCGCCACCGCAGGTACTGGAAGATCAGCGCATCCTGCTCGCGATCCGCTACATCGAGGCGCATCTGGAGCGGCCGCTGTCTCTTGATCGTCTGGCCTCCTGCGCCCACCTCAGTGCCTTCCACTTCCAGCGTCGCTTCCGCAAGGTGATGGGCGAGAGCCCCAGTGAATACATTCGCCGTACACGCCTCGACCGCGCCGCCATTCATCTATTGATCTACCCGGAGCCGGTGCTCTCTATCGCCTTCTCGATGGGCTACGCCAGTCATGAAGCATTTATTCGCGCCTTTCATCGACAGTTCGGTCGAACGCCGACCCAGTACCGGCAGTTTGCCCGTCAGGCGATTATTCCCACGACCGAGCAGGAACACCGTCGAGCGCAAGCGGTACAAATCGTCAGCCTGAAAGATCGCCCCCTTATCGGGATGCGTTTCTATGGCAGCTACGCGCGCGTCGCCGAGAATTGGCAGCGCTTCGCCGAGGAATTGCAGCGAATCGGTTACCCGCTGGGGCAGGCGCAGGCCGTCGGCGTGATTACCGACAACCCTGAAATCACTCCCAACGACCTGGTGCGCTACGACTGCGCTGTGCCTGATCTTGGCCATCCCATCGGTCAGTCGCCCTTGAGCCGTTTCACCCTGCCAGGCGGTCGCTATGCTTGCCTGGAACATAATGCCCCCTACAGCGAAGTGTTCGCCGCCTATCGCGCGCTGGCCACGGCCTGGCCACAGCGCTCCGGCGAACGCTTCGTGCCTCAGGGCGGTTATGAGCTCTATCGTCAGCCACCCTGGCAGGGCGACGGCTCCAGACAATGGCTGGATATCGCCCTGGGCCTGGAAAGCTGAGGCGCAAGAGCGCAAGAACTATCAAGCCGAAATGGCCACGCCCTTCCTAAGCTACGCCTTTTTTCGACACGCACCGGACAGACCGTCTCGGGGAGCCCGCGTGTAACACAGGGAAGCTGACCACCATGCGCCTCGCCACGAGCCTGTTGTCCGTTGCACTGGTACCGACTATCGGCCTTCTGCTGCCAGCCGCGCACGCCGCCATAGCCCCGGACGCCGGCCAGGTGCAGCAAGGTCTCGACCAGTCTCCTCTGCAACTGCCAGAGCGGCAGCGCCTCGAGCTCAACCTGCCCGACGCTCCGGTCGACCCCGCCGCCGACGCCGGCCAGCGCCTGCTGATCAATGGGTTCACTTTCGATGGCAACCAGGCCCTGACCAGTACGGAGTTGCTTGAGTTGCTCGTCGACCTCCCGGGGCGAGAACTGACGATCGGCCAGTTGCAAGGTGCAGCCAATCGCATCACCAGCGCCTACCGAGAGCGCGGCTATCCGCTGGCCCGCGCCTACCTGCCGGCCCAGGAGATCGACGGTGGCATGCTCAGGATCACCGTTCTTGAGGGCCGCTACGGTCGGGTGCAGATCAACGACCAGGCCGGGCTGCGTGGCAGCGCCCTCACCCCGATGACGGCCCTGCAACCCGGCGATGCGGTACAGAGCAGGCCGCTCGAGCGCAGCCTGTTGCTGCTCCAGGACACCCCTGGTGTGGAGGTAAAATCAACCCTGCGCCCCGGGGCCAGCACCGGCACCACAGACTTGCTTGTGGACCTGCAGCGCGCCCCGCTGATCGAGGGCTCGGTAGATGCCGACAACTACGGAAACCGCTTTGTCGGTCAGTACCGACTGGGCGGTACTCTTCATCTGAACAGCCCATTCGCTCTCGGCGACCGTCTGAGCTTGCGCGCAACGGGCTCCGAAGAGGGGCAGCGCTACGGCCGCATTGCCTATCAGTTGCCGCTCGGCCCTTGGGCGACACAGGTGGGCGTGGCCTATTCGGACATGGACTACCAACTGGGCAAGGACTTCGATGACCTCGACGCTCACGGCAATGCGCGTATCGCCAGCGCTTTCCTCCTGCAGCCGCTGGTGCGCTCGCGGGATTTCAGCCTCTACGGCCAGCTACAGTTCGACGACAAGCGCCTCACGGACGACATCGACCTGTTCGACCAGAAAAGCCATAAGCGCGCCCGCGTACTCGTCCTCTCACTCGTCGGCAACAGCCGCGATACCCTGCTAGGTGGCGGCCTCAACAGTTTCGCCCTGGCCCTGAGCCAAGGCAGCCTGAACATCGACGACCCTGTTCAACAGCGCATCGACGACCTCAGCGCGGGCAGCCGCGGCCAATTCACCAAGGTCAACCCGAGCCTGGTACGCCTGCAGCGCCTCACGGAGCGCTTCAGCCTCTACAGCCAGCTCCAGGGCCAATGGGCCAACCGCAACCTGGACAGCTCGGAAAAGCTCTACCTCGGCGGTGCCTACGGCGTACGCGCCTACCCGCAGGGTGAAGCCTCCGGCGACCAGGGCTGGCTGGCCAACCTTGAGCTGCGTTATGCGCTGAACGAGTCCTGGCAGTTGTCTAGCTTCGTCGATCACGGCCAGGTGCGTCTGAACAAGAACACCTGGATTGACGAAGACAACCATCGCAGCCTATCCGGCGCCGGTATCGGCATGCGCTGGGCCGCCCACAGCTGGCAGGTCGGTGCCGTTGCCGCCTGGAAGCTCGGCAACGCCCCAGCCGAAAGCGATGTAGAGCGCTCTCCGCGCATCTGGGCACAGGTGGTGCGGACGTTCTAGCCCTGGACGGCTCAGCCTTATAACAACGCCGGTCACAAACGCCGGTGCCAGCCAAGCGACACGAGGAAAACCTCCATGAACCGCAGCTACGCCCTCGTCTGGAACTCTAGCCTCGGCGTCTGGAGCGTGACCCACGAACATGCCCGACGCTGCGGAAAAGGGGCAGGCGCTGTGCTCGCCGTCCTGCTGTCGAGCCCTTTGCTCGCCCTGGCGGCCGACTTGCCAAACGGCGGCCAGGTAGTCGCCGGCAGCGGCAGCATCAGCACGCCGGCCGCTAACCAGATGGTCATCGACCAATCCAGCAACAAGCTGGCGGTCGACTGGCAAAGCTTCGATATCGGCACTGGCCACAAGGTGACCTTCAACCAGCCCGGCACCGACTCGATCGCCCTCAACCGAGTACTTGGCGCAGACGGCTCGAAGATCATGGGCACCCTCGAAGCCAATGGCCGGGTGTTCCTGATAAACCCCAACGGCGTGCTGTTCGGGGCCGGCGCCAGTGTCAACGTCGGTGGCCTGGTCGCTTCCACGCTGAACATCAGCAACAGCGACTTTGAGGCCGGCAACTACCGCTTCCAAGGTACCGGCAACAATGCCAGCGTCATCAACAACGGCCAGATCACCACAGCCGACGGCGGCAGCGTGGCCCTGCTCGGCGGCACGGTGAGCAACAACGGGCTGATAGTCGCCAACCAGGGCACGGTGGCCATGGCAGCCGGCAATGCAATGACACTGGATTTTGCCGGCGACGGGCTGCTCAACCTGCAGGTCGACGAGGCGGTGAAAGATGCTCTCGTGGAAAACCATCAACTGATCCAGGCCGACGGCGGCAACATCATCCTCACTGCCAGCGCAGCCGATGCCCTGCTGCAGACGGTGGTCAACAACACCGGCGTGATCCAGGCCCGCACCCTCGGCAAGAAGGAAGGCAAGATCGTTCTACTCGGCGACTTCGACGGCGGCACCGTACAGGTTGCCGGCACCCTCGACGCCAGCGCGCCCGCTGGCGGGAATGGCGGCTTTATCGACACCAGTGGCGCCCATGTGCAGATTGCTGAAGGAGCGAGTGTCACCACCAGGGCCGCCGCTGGCCAAACCGGCACCTGGCTGATCGACCCTACCGACTTCACCGTCAGCGCCGGCAGCGCCAGCCAGTCCACGAGCGGCATCGGCGCCACCACCCTCAGCGCCAACCTGCAGAACACCAGCGTCACGCTACAGACCGTGGCGAGCGGCAGCGAAAGTGGCGACATCAACGTCAATGCTGCCGTGAGCTGGGGCGCGGACACCACGCTGACGCTCGATGCTCACGGGCGTATAAACGTCAACAAGGACATCACCGCCAGCGGCGAAAGTGCTGGGCTCGTGCTGACCTATGGCAACGGTTATAGCCTGAACCACGGGGCACGCATTACCCTTTCCGGAGACAATGCCGGGCTTAGTCTCGGCGGCGTTGACTACACCATGATCCGCGACCTCAGCGCCCTGCAAGGCATCTCGGGAAGTGGCCACTACGCGCTCGCCATCGATCTCGATGCCGATGCGACCAGTACCTGGAACGCTGGAGCCGGCTTCGCTCCTATCGATGGCTTCAGCGGCACTTTCGCCGGCCTCGGGCACACCATCGACAGCCTGGTCATCAATCGCCCGAGCGAGTCGACTGTCGGTCTGTTCGGCCTGACTGCAGCCACCCTCCGCGATCTGACCCTAGCCAATGTTTCCATCACTGGCGCAGCCACGGTGGGTGGCCTGGTGGCACGGCTGAGCGGTAACACTGCCAGCCTGACCAATACCCATGTCACCGGACAGGTATCTGCGCAGGGCGATAGGGTCGGCGGGCTGGTGGGCTGGAGCGATCAGGGCGTCGTCAGCCAGTCTTCCTCTACAGCCACGGTCAGCGGGGCGAGCGAGGTGGGTGGTTTGATCGGCCGTAACCGTGCCGCCTCGGTCACGGACGCCTATGCAACGGGAGCGGTGACCGGTACGGGTAGTGCCATCGGCGGGCTGATCGGCAGCACCGTGCAGGGCACCACATTGACCAATGCTTACGCCAGCGGCCGAGTGACCGGCACTGGCGGGCTGGTGGGGAATGTTGATGGCGACGGCGCTACGGTCACCAACAGCTACTGGGACATGGACTCGACCGGCCAAGCAAGCAGTGCCGCCGGCACTGGCATCGATTCCACCAATGCCCGCACCCAAGCCACCTATGCCGGCTTCGACTTCACCGACACCTGGGTAATGTTCGAGGGAGATACACGGCCTATGTTGCGCAGCGAATACTCGACGACCCTCTTCACGCCCCATGCCCTGCAATTGATGGCGCTGGATCTGTCAGCCAGCTACCGTCTGGGTACCGACCTGAATCTCGGTGCAGCGCTTGCAGCCGACGGTAATGGCTACTACGGCGATGTCTGGGGAGCGGCAGGGTTCAAACCGGTGGGCAACGCCAGCACCCCCTTTACCGGTTCGCTGGATGGTCAAGGCCACCTGATTCGCGACCTCAGGATAAATCGCGCAAACGAAAGCGAAGTGGCATTGATCGGGCAGACCACCGCCGGGGCGCAGATTCACGACCTGGGAATGGTGGGTGGCAGCGTTCATGGCGGGTCCAATGCAGCCAGCCTGGTAGGCATCAACTACGGCGGCGTACTGAGTAACCTCTACACCAACTTAACCGTCAGCGCCACGGCGCGCGGCGCGGGTGGTTTGGTGGCACGCAATCGGGACAACGGCATCATTCGCAACAGCTATGCCACTGGCGATGTCAACGGCGCAGAGAACGTCGTCGGTGGACTGACCGGTGAGAACTGGGGCCTGGTGGAAAACTCCTATGCCACGGGCAACGTCACCGGAGTCGTATTTACCGGCGGCCTCATAGGTACCAACACAGGCACCATCCGCAATGCCTATGCCACCGGTCAGGTACAGGGCACACAGTATGTAGGCGGTTTGGCCGGGTATTCCGGCGGCTTGATCGAATACACCTACGCCACTGGCGGTGTGAGCGGAGTGACGTCCGTAGGGGGGTTGGTAGGCGATATATCAACCGGACGCGTAGCGGACTCGTTCTGGAATACCGACACCTTCACCGGCCCCGGCGCGGGCACCATTGGTGGATCTGCGACCGTGGAGAATCTACGCGGCCTGGACAGCACGGCGTTACGCGACGCCTCCAACTATGCCACCTGGGACCTGGCCACCAGCGGCGCCAGCGACGCGGTGTGGAGAATCTATGAGGGGCAAACCGCACCGCTGCTGCGCAGCTTTATGCAGAGCGTGACCATCACGGCGACGGATATCGGCAATAAAACCTACGATGGCCAGAGCAGCGGTACCAGCGGATATACAACTGATCTTGGCGATACCCTGGATGATGATTTGCTGCTTGGTAGCCTGACCTACTCCAGCGCCTCGCAGAACGCTGGCAGCTACAGCACCACCGATGGTGGTCTCAGCCTGGACGGGCTGTATTCGGGTCAGCAGGGCTACGACATCAGCTACGCCGATACTGCCCTGACCATCGACAAGGCCGCGCTCACTGTCACCGCGGCTGACGCCAGCAAGACGTACGACGGTCTCGCCTTCAATGGCGGTAATGGCGTCACCTATAGCGGCTTCGTCAATGGCGAGAACGCTGGCGTGCTCGGCGGCACGCTGGTCTACGGCGGTAGCGCACAGGGCGCGATCAATGCCGGCAGCTATGACCTGAACGCCAGCGGCCTCAGCGCTGATAACTACGCCATCAACTACACCGCAGGTAGCCTCAACGTCGACAAGGCCCAGGCCACCGTCACTGCCAACAGCGGCCTGGTGACCTACAACGGCCAACAGCAGAGCATTACCGGCTTTACCGCTACCGGCCTGGTCAACGGTGAAACGGCAGGCGTGCTCAGCGGCGTGAGTACCAATGG
Organism: Stutzerimonas stutzeri; assembly: GCF_000590475.1. NCBI lineage: Bacteria > Pseudomonadati > Pseudomonadota > Gammaproteobacteria > Pseudomonadales > Pseudomonadaceae > Stutzerimonas > Stutzerimonas stutzeri. The sequence continues at coordinate 4,306,265 of NZ_CP007441.1, forward strand.
CGGCAGCGGCATCAACGCAGGCCGCTATACCCACAGCGCCAGCGGTACGGACGGCAACTACAGCCTGACCTTTGTCGACGGTGCCCTGACCATCGACAAAGCCGCCCTCAGCATCACCGCCCTCGATGCCAGCAAGACCTTCGACGGCATTGCCTTCGGCGGTGGTAATGGCGTCAGCTACAGCGGCTTCGTCAATGGCGAGGGGGCCTCCGTACTCGGCGGCGGCCTCACCTATGGCGGCAGCGCCCAGGGCGCGGTCAATGCCGGCAGTTATGACCTCAGCGCCAGTGGCCTGACCTCGGCCAACTACGACATTGCCTTCGTCGATGGCGTGCTGAGCATCGCCCCCCAACCAAGCAGCGAACCAACCACTGCGCCACCGTCCTACAACAATATTCTCGCCGCCATTCAGTCCAGCAATGACGCCGCCCAGGAAACGATTTCATTCAGCACGAGCGACCCTTATCAGATCAGCGGGACCGGTATCCGAATGCCCGACGGACTGTAGTCACAGAGTAAACCCTTCAGGCAGGATGAGTCGGTTAGCAAGCTCCCCGGCCCGGCTGAGGCGAGTAGCCGTCCCATTCCTCGGTGCAACAATCGGCGCCCAATCCCGGGCGCTGGTCCGTTCGCCCAGGCCAGCCTTTCCCCTGACGCCAGGCGCGGCGTAGAATCCGATCATTCCTCGCCAGAAATCCTCCGGCGAGTCCGTGAGTCCAGGCCGTACGAAACGGTGATCCCGTTTTGTCATGCAGCCCCCTAACCACACGGCGACCTGCCGTTCGACGACGCTCACAGCACACACAACCGAATTAGCCGCAGGACCACCGTCATGCCCGATTACCGCTCGAAAACCTCCACGCACGGCCGCAACATGGCCGGTGCCCGCGCGCTGTGGCGTGCCACCGGCATGAAGGATGAAGATTTCAAGAAGCCGATCATTGCCATCGCCAACTCGTTCACCCAGTTCGTGCCCGGCCACGTGCACCTGAAGGACCTGGGTCAGCTGGTCGCCCGCGAGATCGAGAAGCACGGCGGCGTGGCCAAGGAATTCAACACCATCGCGGTCGACGACGGCATCGCCATGGGCCACGACGGCATGCTCTATTCGCTGCCTTCGCGAGAGATCATCGCCGACTCGGTGGAATACATGGTCAACGCGCATTGCGCCGACGCCATCGTCTGCATTTCCAACTGCGACAAGATCACCCCCGGCATGCTGATGGCCGCCCTGCGCCTGAACATCCCGGTGGTGTTCGTTTCTGGCGGCCCGATGGAAGCCGGCAAGACCAAGCTGGCCAGCCACGGTCTGGACCTGGTCGATGCCATGGTCATCGCCGCCGACGAAAGCGCTTCCGACGAAAAGGTTGCCGAATACGAGCGCAGCGCCTGCCCGACCTGCGGCAGCTGCTCCGGCATGTTCACCGCCAACTCCATGAACTGCCTGGCCGAAGCCCTGGGTCTGGCCCTGCCGGGCAACGGATCGACCCTGGCCACCCACTCGGACCGCGAGCAGCTGTTCCTGCGCGCCGGTCGCACCGTCGTCGAGCTGTGCCAGCGTTATTACGGCGAAGGCGATGCATCGGTACTGCCGCGCAACATCGCCAGCCGCCGCGCGTTCGAGAACGCGATGACCCTGGACATCGCCATGGGCGGCTCCACCAACACCATCCTTCACCTGCTGGCCGCTGCCCAGGAAGCCGAAGTGGACTTCGACCTACGCGCCATCGACGCCCTGTCGCGCAAAGTGCCGCAGCTGTGCAAGGTCGCGCCGAACATCCAGAAGTACCACATGGAAGACGTACACCGCGCCGGCGGCATCTTCTCCATTCTCGGCGAATTGGCCCGCGGCGGCCTGTTGCACACCGACGTACCGACTGTGCACAGCCGCAGCATGGAAGAAGCCATCGCGCAGTGGGACATCACCCAGACTCAGGACGAGGCGGTACACACGTTCTTCAAGGCAGGTCCAGCCGGCATCCCGACACAGACGGCGTTCAGCCAGTCGACCCGTTGGGACACGCTGGACCTGGACCGCGCTGAAGGCTGCATCCGCAGCGTCGAGCACGCCTATTCACAGGAAGGCGGCTTGGCCGTGCTCTACGGCAACATCGCCCTTGACGGCTGCGTGGTGAAAACCGCAGGCGTGGATGAATCCATCCATGTCTTTGAAGGCACGGCGAAGATCTTCGAAAGCCAGGACAGCGCCGTGAAGGGCATCCTCAATGACGAAGTGAAGGCCGGCGACATCGTCATCATTCGCTACGAAGGGCCCAAGGGCGGCCCGGGCATGCAGGAAATGCTCTATCCGACCTCGTACCTGAAATCCAAGGGGCTGGGTAAGGATTGCGCCCTGCTCACCGATGGCCGCTTCTCCGGCGGCACCTCGGGCCTGTCCATCGGCCATGCCTCGCCGGAAGCCGCCGCGGGTGGCGCCATCGGCCTGGTGCAGGACGGCGACAAGGTGCTGATCGACATCCCCAACCGCAGCATCAACCTGCAGGTCAGCGATGAAGAGTTGTCCCACCGCCGCATCGAGCAGGACAAGAAGGGCTGGAAGCCCGCCGCACCGCGCGCGCGTAAGGTGACCACAGCGCTCAAGGCGTACGCTCTGCTCGCCACCAGCGCCGATAAGGGCGCGGTGCGTAACAAGGCGATGCTGGAAGACTGACCGCCAGAGTCATTCGCTGAAAATAAAAAGCCCGACCTTCGCGTCGGGCTTTTTTCTCATGGGCTCACGTTTACTCGGTGATTGCTGGCTCCAATCGAATGCCGTCTATCTGTAGCGCCTGGAAGCGTGATGGAACGAGCTGAAAAGCCCCGTTACGCAGGCGGTCGACCAGCGCCTTGCCGTTGAGTGCCCCTTGCGGTACCTGCAAATGCCCCCGATGGCGCCATACATCGTCATCGCGACGACCAATCACCGTCATGGCCCTCGGTCGCGCATCACTGATCAGCAGCACTTCCGGCTGGCCATCGTCATCCAGATCGACAGCGAACATCCCGCAGTCTGCTGCCTTGCAAGGTTGAGTACCGACTGCATGGGCAAGCGAGCCATCGGCATCCGGCAGCGGCTCGCCTATCCAAGGCAACGGAGGCGTCTCGGAGGCTTCCCGCTTGTGCTTCCACGCCCAGTAGTTGTTCACCCAGTCGAGCCGTTGCAGATGGGCCTGGAGCCGGGCGCGCCGCGCGTCGTCTTCCCAAGGTTCATTTAGCTGCTGACGCAGCGCTTGCAAATACTGTCGTCCCGGCTCGCCCAGCTGAAAGCGCAGCGCACCTAGGTCGGTGCGTTCGACCGGCACATGAGCATCACGCAGTCGCTGATACTGGTTGGCGGCGCTCAATTGCAGCGGACTGAGCGCCGGGACATGCAACAGCACCAGAAGAAACGCGACGAACAGCGCCATGGGTGGATTGCTCTGCCTCAGGCCGCTCAGCCACGAAGGACCGCGCCGCAGTACCGCGGCGACCAGCGCCAGCCCATACAGCATCGCGACGAGGGCCAGCAACGCGGCCAGCACGCGATCGGGCGTCAGTCCGTACTGGCCGATACGCAGCCACAGCGCATGGATCGCGAGCCCGGCCAGCAACGGTAAGCACAGCGAGCTGACGTCCGCCAGCAGCCGCAGGGGCCGGGGGTAATGGGCGGTCTGCAGGCCATCCTGCACGACACCGTTGAGCAACACGATATTCGCGAACACCAGCGCCAGCAGGATCGGCGTCGCATGGCGTGTCGCCCATAGCGGAGCCAGACCGGTGAACGGCAGAAAGACCACGAACAGCAGCAGAATCGCCACCGTCAACGGCAGTAGAAAACGGCACATGGCCTGTAGCACATTGCGCAGCGCATCGATGACCTGGCCGCGCTCCAGTCCGATGCGCAGCCCAGCGGCGACGACCATGGCACTGGCTATCCAGACGAAGCCTTGCGAACTGAAAAGCCGCTTGAACTGATCAACGCCGAGCATGCTGAACAGGCCCGACCAGAGCCAGATCAGCAGCCAGAAGACCCCGAGCATGACGAGCGCCATGAACAGCAGCAATCCGTTGTTCCAGGCGTGGCGGTAAAGCGCGCTATAGTCGAAGCGCCGACGATGCGCGGGGTCACGTGCCTGGATGAACGGCGTGAGGATGTAGGCCAGTGCCAGCTGGCTCCAGAGCAGCAGCGTGCCGGTCGTTTCACCCAGGCGATACCAGCGCGGCTGATCGAACTGAACGGCGAGCCCAGCAGCCAACACAGCGGGCAGCAGAACCGCGGGAAGCAGCAGCTTCCATCGATCCGCTTCACGCAAATGTCCCCAGAGCATCTGCAACTGCCAGCCACCGACCACAACCAGCACGACCAGGGCCGAGCACAGTGACCGCCAGAGCGTCCCGTGAGGCCAACTCTCACTCGCCATCCACAGCGTCAGGCCCTGCAACAGGCCCAACGCCAGAAATGCCACGAAGGGTCGCCCCTCACTTTCCGGTTGCATGCGTGTTCCTTCCGTTGCAAATCCGATCTGGCCGACAGGGCCGTTGACGGCCGCCTTGATCCGCTGCCGGCGGCTCAGCATCTCGGCGCCAATATAGGCAGAGCAGGTTATGGGGCCGTCTTGGCCACCGCAACGTGACGCCTTCGCCAGTGTGACCGAGTCGATCAGCCAATCTGCCTCTTCTAAGCGGTACAAGCCTGACATGACGGCACTGCCTTGCTTGCCGCCGCCACTCCCTTCGATCCACCTCTCTGCGGTCTCCCTCCACCGAGGCTGTGCATTCCACGGTAACCAGTCGTCGGTTAGCCGACCGCGTCTCTGTGATGGAAAACAGCGCTGGAGGGCCTTGGTTCGCCCGCTGGCGAAGCTCGTCGCCATGGGAGCCGGATCCTACGAACCAAAAATGTATACAAATAAGTAGCCAATAAAGAATTTAATTGTCTACATTGATCGCACAAGAACAACTGCGAGAAAGGGATCACCATGACAGCCTCATCCGCAAAAACGTCACCTGAGAACCGCCCGGAAGACGAAAATCTAGGTATCGGTGCCAATCTGGCCTACGGTCTGCAGCATGTGCTCACCATGTACGGTGGCATCGTTGCCGTACCGCTGATCGTGGGCCAGGCTGCCGGACTGTCTCCGGCGGACATTGGCCTGCTGATCGCCGCTTCTCTGTTCGCCGGTGGCCTTGCCACGCTGTTGCAAACCCTCGGCCTGCCGTTTTTCGGCTGTCAGTTGCCGCTGGTGCAGGGCGTCTCCTTTGCCGGGGTGGCGACCATCATTGCAATCATTGGCAGCGAGGGCGCTGGCGGAATGCCCGCCGTGCTCGGCGCGGTGATCGCCGCTTCGCTGATCGGCCTGTTGATCACGCCCGTATTCTCGCGGATCACCAAATTCTTTCCACCCTTGGTGACGGGCATCGTCATCACTACGATCGGTCTGACGCTCATGCCGGTCGCAGCGCGATGGGCCATGGGTGGCAACAGCCAGTCGCCGACTTTTGGCAGCGTGGCCAATATCGGTCTGGCAGCCGTCACTCTCTGCACCGTGCTGTTATTAAGCAAGCTGGGCAGCGCCAGCATCTCGCGCCTGTCGATCCTTCTGGCAATGGTGATCGGCACTGTCATTGCGGTGTTCTGCGGCATGGCGGATTTTTCGCAGGTGCTCGACGGCCCGCTCGTGGCCATGCCGCAACTGCTGCACTTCGGCATGCCTGAGTTCCACGTCGCGGCGATTCTGTCGATGCTGATCGTGATCATCGTCACCCTGGTGGAAACCTCAGCGGACATCCTCGCGGTGGGCGAAATCATCGGCACTCGGGTCGACTCCAAGCGCCTCGGCAACGGTCTGCGGGCGGATATGATTTCCAGCAGCCTGGCGCCGCTGTTCGGCTCATTCACCCAGAGCGCGTTCGCGCAGAACGTGGGCCTGGTCGCGGTGACCGGCGTGAAGAGCCGCTACGTGGTCGCGTTCGCCGGTCTGATACTGGTGACACTCGGCCTGCTTCCGGTCATGGGTCGACTGGTTGCGGCCGTGCCAACGGCGGTACTCGGTGGCGCGGGAGTGGTGCTGTTCGGCACGGTGGCGGCCAGTGGCATCCGCACCCTGGCGCAGGTCGACTATCGCAACAACATGAACCTGATCATCGTCGCCACTTCGATCGGCTTCGGCATGATCCCGATCGCGGCGCCTTCCTTCTACCACCAGTTCCCGGCCTGGTTCGAGACGATTTTTCACTCAGGCATCAGCTCGGCCGCGATCATGGCGATACTGCTGAATCTGCTGTTCAACCACCTGACAGTCGGCAACTCGGATCAGCAATCGGTCTTCGCCGCGGCCAACGAACGAACCCTGCGTTTCCAGGATATCGCTGCCCTCAACCACGGCGACCATTTCCACGACGGCAAGCTGTATGACGTGGACGGCAACGAGGTGCAAGTAGTGGGCGCCGAAGACCACGGCGCCCCCACCCAGCCACCACAGGCCAAGGTGAAGGAATCCGTACCTACAGCTGAATAGCGCCGCGGTAAGGTCAGCAATGAAATATTGATGCTCGCCTCACCGAGGCAGGCATCAATTTCTTCAGGTCTGTTTTCGATATTGTTGGATCAGCTATTTTTCCAATAGCTGGCGCAGTTCTTCCCTGGATTCGTCCAGCTTGCGTTCACGCCTTTCGACCTTCTGCGGCTCACCATCCTCCAAAGCTTCGCGCAGATCGGCTTCACGCTCGCTGATTTCTTCCCGCACCTCGTCTATATCATCCTGTCGTTCGGCCTGCAGACCCTCGTTGGTGCAGTGGGTCCGGACCTTGTCCAATGCGGTTTCGAGACCGCGAATCTGTCCGGCGTTACCGTTATCGCGCGCGTGGTCAAGCTGACGGCGAATGTTCGCTTCCTTTCCGGCACAGCTTTCCTGGGCGTGAGCCAATCCAGTGGTGAACATCAGCAATACCATTGCGACAGCAGTTTTCATTCAAAGCACCTTTCGATTGAGCTCCGGTAATTGTAGTGGACGTGTGGAAAGCTCAAGCGCACACCGAAGCCCGACGAGCTACGCGCGCTGCGTTGTCCGCATGGCATTGCGCCCCGTAGAATCGCGCCCTTTCGCCTGGAAGGATGGCCATGAGCGCTCTCGGCAACAGAACCGCCTCTGAAATATCGGACGAACTCGTCTACGGACTCAATTCCCGCCCACGCCCATGGATCGCCTTTCTTGCCGCGCTACAACATCTGCTGGCTATCATCGTGCCCATCGTCACGCCCGGCTTGCTGATCTGCCAAGCCATCGGCGTCTCGCCCCGCGACACCAACATTATCGTCTCCATGTCACTGGTGATCTCCGGCATCGCTACCTTTCTCCAGTGCAAGCGGTTCGGCCCGCTCGGCGCCGGGTTGCTGATCGTGCAGGGCACCAGCTTCAACTTCGTCGGTCCGCTGATCGCCGGCGGCGTGCTGCTGGTCAAGCAAGGCACGCCAGTGGAGACGGTGATGGCGGCGATCTTCGGCGTGGTAATCGCCGGCTCCTTCATCGAAATGGGCGTCTCGCGCGTGCTGCCCTTCATCAAGCGGCTAATCACCCCGCTGGTGACCGGCATCGTGGTACTGATGATCGGGCTGACGCTGATCAAGGTCGGCCTGATCAGCATGGGCGGCGGCTACGCGGCCATGGGCGACGGTAGCTTTGCCAGCCGCGAGAACCTGCTGCTGTCCGGCGTGGTGCTGGCGGCGATCATCGTGCTCAACCGCTTGCCGGTGGTGTGGCTGCGCAGCTGCGCGATCATCATCGCGCTGGCCATCGGTTATGCGCTGGCCGCCTACCTGGGCCGGCTGAACTTCGCCGGCATGCACGAGGCCGCACTGTTCCAGGTGCCGATGCCGCTGCACTTCGGCCTGAGCTTTTCCTGGAGCCTGTTCATTCCGATGGTGGTCATTTACCTGGTCACCTCGCTGGAAGCCATTGGCGACATCACCGCCACCAGCAAACTATCGGGCCAGCCGGTCGAGGGCCCGCTGTGGATACAGCGCATCAAGGGCGGCGTGCTGGTCAACGGCGCCAACTCATTGCTGGCGGGCCTGTTCAATACCTTTCCCAGTTCTGTGTTCGCGCAGAACAACGGCATCATTCAGCTGACCGGCATCGCCAGCCGCTACGTCGGGATGTGGATCGCCGCCATGCTGGTGGTGCTCGGGCTGTTCCCGGCAGTCGCTGGGGTGCTGCAGGCGGTACCAGAGCCTGTACTCGGCGGCGCCGCCCTGGTGATGTTCGGCGCGGTGGCAGCGGCGGGTATCAATATCCTTGCAGGCATACAGCTGGACCGCCGCGCGCTGCTGATCATCTCGGTTTCGCTGGCGCTGGGCCTGGGCTTTTCTCAGGTACCGGAGTTCCTGGCGAACCTGCCGATGGCACTGCGCAACGTGCTCGAATCTGGTGTGGCCACCGGAGGCATCTGCGCCCTGCTGATGAACTGGTTCCTGCCCGAGTCGCCCGCAAGCGCAGAGCAGGTTACCTGATCAACCGGCGCGCGCGTCCTGAGCGAGGCGCAGGCAGACCTCATCGGCAATCGCCAGGGCCGCGGTGAGTCCAGGCGATTCGATGCCGAACAGATTCACCAGCCCGGCGATGCCATGCTCGGCAGGCCCGTCGATGCGGAAGTCCGCAGCTGCTTCATCCGGACCGCTGATCTTCGGGCGAATGCCAGTGTAGGCCGGCTGCAGCGCGCCATCGGGCAACCCCGGCCAGTAACGGCGGATCGCGGCGTAAAAACCGCCTGCGCGGCTTTCGTTCATTGTGTAATCGAGGCTGTCGACCCACTCGACATCTGGACCGAAACGCGCCTGACCGCCAAGATCCAGGGTCAGGTGCACGCCCAGCCCGCCGGGCTCGGGCAGCGGATAGACCAGATGCCGAAACGGCGTGGAGGTCGCCAGACTGAAATAGCTGCCCTTGGCGAAATAGCGCGGCGGCACCGACTTGGCGGCCAGGCCGCGTGTGTAGCCCGCGATCCAAGGCGCCGCATGCCCGGCGCAGTTGATCACGCACGTGGCGAGCAGGGCCATGGGCTCGTCCCCGCCGACATCGACCCGCAACCCGGTGGCCGTCGCCTCGATTGCCGAGACCGGTGCACGCAACGCCAGCAGCGCACCCGCGGTTTGCGCATCGCCCTGGAGCGCCAGCATCAACGCATGGCTGTGGACGATACCGGTACTCGGCGACAGCAGCCCGGCAACGGCGTTGAGCTGCGGCTCCAAGACTTTTATCTGGTCCACATCGAGGCGCTGCAGGTCATGGACCCCGTTGGCCTGGGCGTGGGCCTGCAGCTGATCGAGACCGGCCAGCTGCGATTCGTCGGTGGCGACGATCAGCTTGCCACAGCGCCGATACGGCACCCCGTGACTTTCGCAGAAGGCGTACAGCGCGTCCCGTCCGGCCACGCACAGGCGCGCCTTCAACGAACCTTGCGGATAATAAATGCCGGCATGGATGACCTCGCTGTTGCGCGAACTGGTGCCCGAGCCGATGGCCGACTCGGCTTCCAACACCAGCACTTCGCGCCCTGCCAGCGCCATGGCGCGCGCAACGGCGAGCCCCACCACTCCAGCACCGATGACAACGCAATCGACCCGCTCCATTCACTCATTCCTCTTCGTTCGGCGGCCGCCAGCCTGCCGCAATATCGAACCGCAGCCAAGTCTCGGTTGCCTTAACCTCTAACCGTCCTCGAAATGACTGGAGTCAGCATGCGCATCGGCGTCATCTCCGACACTCACGGCCTACTGAGGCCCGAAGCGATCGCCGCGTTGCAAGGCTGCGAACGGATCATCCATGCCGGTGACATCGGCAAACCCGATGTGCTGGACGGTCTGCGCGAGCTGGCGCAGCTCGATGTGATTCGCGGCAACGTGGACAGCGGCGAATGGGCCTCGGCAATTGCGGAGCACCTCGACCTGAACATTGGCGGGCTGCGCATCCACATCACACACGACGCCAAGACGATGAAGATCGACCCCGTCGCCGAGCGTGTCGACGTGGTCATCGCCGGACATTCGCATCAGCCGAAGATCGAGCAGGTCGACGGCGTGCTCTACCTCAACCCGGGCAGCGCCGGCCGCCGCCGCTTCACGTTGCCAATCAGCCTGGCGCTGCTGGATATCGAAGACGGCCAGCCACGTGCGCAGCTGGTCACGCTGGGCTGAAGGAACTTAGCTGACGCCCATATAACGATCGGCGCGATGATTGATCGCCAGCACCAGATTCAACGCCACGGCGCCGAGCACCGACAGCGCGACCTTTTCCGGCGGCACGATGAACACGGCCGCGAGCACGATCAACGCATCGATGCCCATTTGAAAGGTGCCGGCGCGCAGGCCCATGCGCTCCTGCAGGAACAGCGCCAGGATGTTCACCCCACCGAGGCTGGCCTTGTGGCGGAACAACATCAGCAGCCCGACGCCCATGGCGAAGCCGCCGAACAGTGCGGCGTAGTAGATGTTCAACTCGGCGAAACGGATCCAACTCGGCGTCAGTTCAGCCAGCAGCGACACCAGCCCCACCGCAATGACAGTGCGCAGCGTGAAGCTCCAGCCCATGCGCCAGATCGCTAGGAGGTAGAACGGGATGTTCAGGGTGAAGAAAACCAGCCCGAAGGGCCAGCCGGCGAAGTACTTGAGCAGAAAGGCCAGCCCGACCGTGCCGCCGGTCAGCAACCCCGCGTGGCTGTAGAAGGCGATCCCCAGGGCCACCATGGCGGTCCCCAGCAGCAGCGCCAGTGCATCCTCCCAGAGCGGGTGGCGGACGAAAATGGCGGCAATGCGTTCAGCCGGTTCGGCATCAGCGTGCTCGGCTGCGGCCTGCGCCGCGCCCGGTCTCTGGTCCTGCATGAAAACTGTCTCGTGGCGATCGGATGGAAAGCATAGGGCGTGGCGCCAGACGATGAGTTGGCGCCAGTCAAGGACGGTGTGGACGAATCCGGCTCAGCGGCGCTGCCAGGTCTCGAACCGGTAAGCCGGGGCGGCGCCCTCGGCCGGGTGCGGCTGGCTGTCGGTGCGCTCCCATTCGGCCTCGTCATAAGCCGGGAAATAGGCATCGCCCTCAGGATTCGCTTCGATGCGGGTGAGGTACAGGCGCTGTGCCTGGGGCAGCGCCTGCGCGTAGAGCTGCGCACCACCGATCAGCATCAGCTCGTCGACGCCCTGCTCGCGCGCCCATTGCTCGGCGCGAGCCAGCGCGGCGTCCAGGCTGGTAAAGGTTTCAGCTCCCTCGAGTTGCAAGTCGGGCTGTCGGCTGACTACCAGATTCAACCGCCCCGGCAGCGGACGACCGAGGGAATCCCAGGTCTTGCGACCCATGATGATCGGCTTGCCAAGGGTTGTGGCCTTGAAGTGTTTGAGGTCAGCCGGCAGGTGCCAGGGCATCTTGTTGTCGAGGCCGATGACGCGGTTGTCCGCTAGGGCCGCGATCATGGCGAGGGGAAGTGAGGTTTGATTCATGGCGGCGAGAATAACAGAGCGTCCCCGGAGCAGTCAGCGCCGCCAGATACACGTCAACATCGTCGAACGGTCATCTTCGCTTTACCAAAACGTCAGGTTGTCGTCACTCTCACGTTTCAGGCTTACCGCTCCCCTTCCATGGAGATGCCGACGATGGCCCACCACAGCCGCCTTACCCTGCGCCAGCTGTTTACCACCTGTAGCCTGCTGCTACCGATCGCCGCGTTTGCCGCCACGCCCGACGCCTCGGTCGCGGCCAAGTATGGACGCGATGAGCCCCATCCGTTGGTCATCGCCCACCGCGGCGCCAGCGGTTACGTACCCGAGCACACCCTGGCCTCCTATGCGCTCGCCATCCTGCAGGGTGCCGACTATGTCGAGCCGGACCTCGTCATGACCCGCGACGGCGAGCTGGTCGCCCGTCACGACAACGAGCTGGGGCTGACCACCGATGTTTCGCAACACCCTGAGTTTGCTGACCGCAAGCGCACCCAGATGGTCGATGGCGTCAGCCTGACCGGTTGGTTCAGCGAGGATTTCACCCTGGCCGAGCTGAAGACCCTGCGCGCCATCGAGCGCATCCCGGACATCCGCCCCGGTAATTCCCGTCTCGACCAGAGCCTGGAAATCCCGACGCTGCAGGAGATCATCGATCTGGTCAAAACCCTGCAGCTGAGCGAACGCCGCCGCATCGGTCTGTACGCCGAAACCAAGCATCCGACCCATTTCCAGCAGATCGGCCTGGCCATGGAAAAGCCGCTGGTGCGCACGCTGCACCGTAACGGCTATGCCGGTCGCAGCGCACCGGTGTATATCCAGTCGTTCGAAATCGACAACCTGAAAACCCTCAGCCGCCTGACGCAGTTGCGGTTGGTGCAGCTGTTCGGCGGCGGGCAACCGTACGACCAACAGGTGCGAGGCAGCGACCTGAACTACGCACAGATGGCCACAGCCGAGGGGCTACGCGCGATCTCGCGCTATGCGGCGGGCGTCGGCCCGGAAAAAAGCTACATCATTCCGCGCGATGCCAACGGCAACCTTGGCCAACCCACCGATTTCGTGGCGAACGCCCATGCGGCGGGGCTGAAAGTGCATCCCTATACCTTCCGCGCCGAGAATGCCTTCCTGCCGACCGACCTGCGCAAGGGCGACTCGCCCTCCGACCGCGGCAACATCGAGGCCGACATCCGCGCCTACCTGGACGCCGGGATCGACGGGTTGTTCATCGATCAGCCGGACATTGCCGTGCGCCTGCGTGCAAATAAATAAGGGATAGGCGATCCGAGCTTCAAGACATCGTTGCACAGATTGTTCGACGAGGCCGAGAGCCTGGAAGGAGACGCGGTCGCACAGCAAGTCTAATGCTGGAACCGCGTCGCTAACCGGGCACCGCTGGCTCGGTCAACCCGGGGTGAGCGAACGGGCAAACGCCGCTGTGAAAGCCCTCGAGGAGCGGCTGATCAACCGATCACTCTGGCCTCACGCAACGCCGCCAGCTCGGCTTCGCTCTTGTCGAGCACCCGAGCGAGCACACTGTCGGTGTGTTGCCCATGCAGCGGCGGAGCCTGGGGTGGGACGGTTGGCGTGCGCGACAAGCGCAGCGGGCTGCGCACCATACGCACCTCACCCGCGAGCGGGTGCTCGGCGCTGATCACCAGATCGCGGTAACGAGCCGTCTCCGATTCGAACGCCTGGGCCACATCCTTCACTTCACCGACCGGAATCCCCTGCGTGCGCAACGCGGCGATTAGCGCCTCGTTGTCCCAGCGGCTGAACGCCTCCTGTAACAGCGGTAGCAGCAGCTCGCGGTGCTCGGTGCGGCCTTTGTTTTGGGTAAAACGCGGGTCGCTGTGCAGCTCGGGGCGAGCAAGCACCTCCAGGCACAGGCGTCGATATTGCTCGTCGTTGCCCACCGCCAGTGCGATGCGCCCGTCAGCCGTGTTGAACAGCTGGTACGGGACGATGCTGGCGTGCGCATTGCCGAAGCGCTGCGGCACCTTGCCGGTATTCAGATAGCCGGACGCCACGTTGGCGAGAAAGTGCAGCGCGCTGTCGGACAGCGCGATATCCACCGCCTGGCCGCGTCCGGACTTCTCCCGTTCGTAGAGCGCGGCGAGAATGCCCTGCACGGCATTCATGCCGGTGACCAGATCGATGAACGCCACGCCCAGGCGCATCGGCTCGCCGTCTTTCTCACCGGTGATCGACATGAAGCCGCTTTCGGCCTGGATGATGAAGTCGTAGCCCGGGCGGTTCTCCAGCGGGTTGTCATGCCCATAGCCGGTAATGGAGCAGTGGATCAGCCGTGGATTCAGCGCCGACAGCGTCGCGTAATCCAGCCCCAGGCGTTTGAGGCTGGCCGGCAGAAAGTTTTCCACCACCACATCGGCCTGCGCTGCGAGGTCGAGAATTAGCTGACGGCCCTCGGGCTTGCGCATATCCACCGCCAGGCTCTGCTTGTTGCGGTTGGCGCTGAGGTAATAGGTGGAAATCCCGGCCTTGGCAGGCGGCATCCAGGTGCGCGTGTCGTCACCTTCGAGACTTTCGATCTTCCAGACTTCCGCACCGAGGTCGGCCAGAGCCATGGTCGACCAGGGCCCGGCGAGGATACGCGTCAGGTCCAGTACCTTGATGCCTTTAAGAACGCTCATCGGCACTCCCAGTTTTTATTGTGAATGAACGAGGGAATCGAAACTGGCTCAAGCAGGTCGAAACCACAACCGATGCCTGAGCAAGATCCGTGCGATTACCGAACGGTTTTCCGTTAGAGCGGCAATCGGTACGGTTCGATCCTTTATGGTGGACAAGGCCGTCTGCGCCGGCCGACTGCTGCATCGCCCGATTACAACTACAAGAAGAGAACATCGCCATGCCCCTTACTCTGAAGCGCTCGCTGTGCCTGTTCGCCCTGGCCATCACACTGCCCCTCGCCTCGCTGACCCAGGCCGCCGACTGGCCAACCGACACGGTTCGGCTAGTAGTGCCTTACGCCCCCGGCGGGACCACGGACGTGCTGTCACGCAAGGTTGCCGACCTTCTGCAGCAGGAGATCGGCACCGTCGTCGTCGAGAATCGCCCAGGCGCCGGATCGACCACTGCCACTGGGCAACTGGCCCGCGGCGGACGTGGCGCCGATCACACTATCCTCATGGCCTCGCCAGGGCACACCATTGGCCCGGTGATCTACAAGAAGCTGCCCTACGATCCGGTGACGGATTTCAAATTCATCCGCAACGTGATCGAAATCCCCAACGTCATGGTGGTGCCGGCGGACAGCCCCTATGACTCCGTGGAGCAATTCATCGAGGCCGCCAAGACCAAGGAGATGACCTTCAGCTCCGCTGGCGTCGGCAGCTCCATCCACATGTCCGGCGAGCTGTTCAAAACCATGACCGGCACCAAGATGACCCACGTGCCGTTTCGCGGCAGCGGCGAGGCGCTGCCGGCACTGCTCAGCGGCGATGTCGACGTGTCGTTCGAGAACATGCCGACCGTGCTCGCGCATATCAAGTCCGGCAAACTCAAGGCGCTCGCCGTCACCTCCAAGGACGCCTCGCCTTACCTGCCGGACGTCGAGCCGCTATCCAAGCTGGGCGCCGATCAGGGTTTGGGCGAGTTTGTCACCACCGCCTGGTTCGGCCTGATCGCCGACGACAGCATGCCCGACGAAGCCGTGCAGACACTGCAGCGCGCGCTGGAAAAGGTCATGGACGATCAGAGCTTCAAAGACTTTGCCGCACAGATCGGCGGCGAAGCGGCGAGCCAGGAAGGCGATGCATTCC
Source organism: Stutzerimonas stutzeri (assembly GCF_000590475.1). Taxonomy (NCBI): domain Bacteria; kingdom Pseudomonadati; phylum Pseudomonadota; class Gammaproteobacteria; order Pseudomonadales; family Pseudomonadaceae; genus Stutzerimonas; species Stutzerimonas stutzeri. Next base: position 4,321,511 of record NZ_CP007441.1, read on the forward strand.
GCGACTACGTCGCAGAGGACGTCCAGCGCTGGCAGCACGTCGCCGGCCAGGCTGAACTCCAGTAAAGGCAGGTCCTTGCATGAGCGCTGCCATCGGTCGTCCGCGCTGGGCCAATATCAATACGCTGCTCGGCGCTCTCTGGCTGCTGGCCGCGCTGGTGTTTGTTTTTTATCTGGTGCCGAATTACATCGAAGAAGCACCGATGGTCGAGAATCCGATGCAGTCGCCACGCTGGCTTCCCAACGTGGCCGGCTGGCTGATCGCGATGCTGTCGCTGGCGCTCATTGTCGAAGGCTGCCTGCGTCCACCGGTGCGCACGGTAGCCCCCGAGAAAGGCGCGCCGCCATGGCGTTGGCTGCTGATGCTTGCCGGGCTGGGCGCGTACTGGCTGCTGTTCGAGCCATTGGGCGCCATCGCCGCCGGCATTCTCGGCACCCTCCTGCTGTTCGCCGCCCACCCGGTGCGCAAGCTCTGGCTCTATGTGCTGGCAATCGTTTTGCCGTGGATCGTGAGCCTGCTGTTCATCCATGTCCTGAACGTCCCGCTGCCCTCGGGCACGCTCTGGGACTGACCCGCCTCTTTCGCGAGTGACCGAATGGAACACTTTTCCGACGTTCTGAGCCTGTTCCTAAGCGTCGACAATTTCATCGCCATTTTTATCGGCGTGCTGATTGGTGTCGTCGTTGGCGCCATTCCCGGTCTCACCGCGACCATGGCGGTCGCGCTGGCCCTGCCGTTCACCTTTTCCCTGGAGCCGGTGACCGCCATCCTACTGCTGGTCGGCATCTACAAGGGCGGCATGTACGGCGGCTCGATCACCGCCATCCTGATCCACACGCCCGGCTCGCCCGCGGCGGCCTGCACCCTGCTCGACGGTTATCCCCTGACTCAGCAAGGCAAGGCCAAGAAGGCGCTGCAGATGGCGCTCTATTCGTCTTGCATCGCGGACGTGCTGTCGAACCTGGCACTGATCCTGTTCGCTTCCTATCTGGCCAAGATCGCGCTGAATTTCGGTCCGCCGGAATTCTTCTGGCTGATTTGCTTCTCGCTCACGGTCATCATCTCCATCGCTGGCGAATCAGCGATCAAGGGCCTGATCGCGGCCAGTCTCGGGGTGATCGTCTCCTCCATCGGCATGGACGTGGTCTACGGCAGTCAACGGCTGACCTTCGACAATTACAACCTGATGGACCGAGTGTCCTTCGTGCCGCTGCTGATCGGGTTGTTCGCCGTGCCGGAGGTGATCGATTTTTATCTGAAAAAGGCGGAGCCACACATTCGCGCCGTCACCAGCGGCGTGGGCCTGACGCTAAAGGAATTAAAGGCGAGCCTGAAAACCATCGTGCGCGGCTCGCTGATCGGCGTGATCATCGGAGCGATTCCCGGTACCGGTGCCACGGCGGCTACCTTCATTTCCTACAGCGAAGCCAAACGGCGCTCGCCGAACGCCGCCAACTTCGGCAAGGGCGAGTTGGAGGGCGTTGCCGCTGCGGAGTCGGGCAACAACGGTGTGGCCGGCGCGACCCTGATCCCGCTGTTGTCGCTCGGCATTCCCGGGGATGTGATCACCGCGATCATTCTCGGCGCCTTCATGATCCATGGGCTGACGCCCGGTCCGGTGCTGTTTCAGGAAAACCTCACGCTGATTTACGCGCTGTTCTGCGGGATCATGCTGAGTTCGGCGGTGCTGCTGTGCGTCGGCCACGGGGTGATCAAATACTTCTCGCTGGTGGCGGACATTCCCAAGGCAATCCTGCTGCCAATCGTGCTGATGTTCTGCATCTACGGCTCCTTCGCGGTGAACAACAGCGTGTTCGATATCGGCCTGATGCTGTTTTTCGGGGTGGTCGGCTACGTGTTCAACCGCACCGGTTTCGCCACCGCGCCCTTTCTGCTCGGCTTCATACTCGGGCCGATGTTCGAGGACAACCTGCGGCGCACACTGCTGATCGGCCGCGGTGACCCGATGATCTTCTTTCGCGGCCCGATCACCTGGATCTTCATCACCCTCACTGCACTTTCGCTGTTCTTCGCCATTCGCCGTTACTGGCAGGACCGCGTCAAGCGTTCGATGGGCAATGGCGCGCAGGATAATTCCGTCGGCTAATCGGGATTTGAAAGCGCCGTTCTTCGATCAGCAGCGCTGCGGGTAAGGGGACGCGCCAAGCCGAACAGCGGCGCTGAAACAGGCGGCAAGAATGCCGCCTGGAGCCGATCACTGACGATTGGCAATCGCTTTCAGGTTCTCGTTGATCTTGAACATCACGATCAGCAGCTCGCACCAGAGGCGAGTACCGATCACGCCGCCTACCAGAATAGCGAGGCCTGACCAAAAGCCCGCGCCGAACATACCGAACATGGCGGCGATCCCACATGTGATCACGCTGATCAGGCCGACCCAATAAAGCAGGGTGATGATTTTCGGCGTCAGCATGGAGTCGAAGAAGAAGACGTCTTTCATGGCAAAGTCCTTTTTTGGTTTACGGGAAGGCGTGCAAGCACCGCTTGCGAACCGGCTGTCCCTGGCTGGTGATGCGGCGAACCGCAGGCCGATCTTTGATCGGCGGCGGATGCTAGCAGCATCACCATGCGGATCAGCATGACCGAACTCACCCTTCTGACCGGCAACGGTTATCCTCAGGACCGAGCCCCTCTACGAGAAATCGCGTGTCCCCACCTCTCCTGCCGCCGCCGAACCCCCTCGACCGCCTCTGGCTGACCGAAGCCGTGCGCTTGCGCGAAGAGCATGCCGGGCCGCTGGACGATGCCGAGGCCAACCGCCAGGCCCGCGCGCAGGGCGGCGCACTTGCTGAGCTGATCGAATTCCGCGCGCTGTGGCTGGCGCGCCGTGACGGTTTGATCGACGCTTTGCGGCACTGGCGCCAGGGCGCACGGCTGGCCGGCTTTGCGCTGGTTTTGCTGGCGCTGTTCACCGGGGCCGGGCTGGCGCTGGCAGCGCTGGGTGACGGCGTACGGCCGGTCAATGTGTTCTGGGCGTTGGGCAGCTTGCTCGGGCTGAATCTGCTGACGCTGCTGGGTTGGCTGCTGGGCTTCTTTTTCACAGGCGATGCCGGCGGTGCACTGGGGCGGCTGTGGCTGTGGCTCAGCGAAAAGCTCGCTCGCGATGCACGTGCCATGCAGCTGGCGCCGGCACTGCTGGCTGTGCTGGAACAGCGGCGTCTGGGCCGTTGGCTGTTGGGGCTTGGCGTGCACGGTTTGTGGCTGCTGGCGATGTCCAGCACGCTAATAACCCTGTTGGCGATGCTGGCCACGCGACGTTATGGCTTCGTCTGGGAAACCACCATTCTCGGCGAAAGCACCTTCATCAGCCTGACCCAGGCGCTCGGCGCGCTGCCCGCACTGCTCGGCTTCAGCGTCCCGGATATCGACCAGATCCGTGCCAGCGGCGCCTTAGCCGGCAGTACCTTGGCCGGCAGCGCCGAGACCGCCCGGCAAAGCTGGGCCGGCTGGCTAGTTGGCGTGGTACTGGTCTACGGCCTGCTGCCGCGCCTGCTACTGGCGTTGTTTTGTCTGTGGCGCTGGCGATGTGGACGGGCACAGCTACGACTCGATCTGCAGCTACCGGCCTACCGACTGCTGCGTGAGCGCCTTCAGCCCCCCAGTGAACGCCTCGGCATCACCGACGCGGCCCCGGCACATTTGCATGCGCCAAGCGCGGGCGCACAACTGGACGGCAGCGAGGGCGCGGTACTGGTTGGCATCGAACTGGACCAGGGCCATCCCTGGCCGCCAAAGCTGCCAAAGTCCGTCGCCGATGCGGGCGTACTGGATGACCGCGAGCAACGCAGGCGATTGCTCGAACAGCTGACGCGCTTTCCACCGCAACGCCTGGCCATCGCCTGCGATCCGCGTCGCTCACCAGACCGCGGCACCCTGGCGCTGATCGGCGAGCTCAGCCGTTGCGCTGCGCAGAGCCGTGTCTGGCTGTTACAACCGCCAACCGGCGAAGCGTTGGACAGCGACCGTTTGCAGGACTGGCGGCAGGCCCTCGACAGCCTCAGCCTGGTTCATTCCAGCAGCGCACCAATGACCTGGCTGGAGAACGGCCATGATTGAGAAAAAAATCCGCTCATCCATCGTAGGGCGGGTGAAACTCGATGGTAGAGAGCTTTCGCTAGGCACCGTCAGCGAGGTGCCCCCGCCCTACTCTCCCCCAAACCCCAGGGCAGGCTGCAGCCGCTGGGTGGCGGCAAGCCAAACGAGCGTCATCAGAAACCCCGAAGGGGAACGCCCATGAGCGCGCCCCTCAAACTCGCCTTGGTCGGCCATACCAATGTTGGCAAGACTTCACTGCTGCGTACCCTCACTCGGGATGTCGGCTTCGGTGAGGTGTCCCATCGGCCGAGCACCACTCGCCACGTCGAAGGCGCGCGGCTGTCCGTCGATGGCGAGCCGCTGCTGGAGCTTTACGACACCCCTGGCCTGGAGGATGCCATCGCCCTGCTCGACCATCTGGAGCGGATCGAGCGCCCCGGCGAGCGTCTCGACGGCCCGGCCCGCACGGCACGCTTTCTCGACAGCAGCGAGGCGCGCCAGCGTTTCGAGCAGGAAGCGAAAGTGCTGCGCCAGCTATTGGCCAGCGATGCCGGGCTCTACGTGATCGACGCTCGCGAGCCGGTCCTGGCCAAATACAAGGACGAGCTCGCGGTGCTCGCCGGGTGTGGCAAACCCTTGCTGCCGGTGCTCAACTTCGTCGCTCAGCCCGGCCACCGTGAAGAGCAGTGGCGTGAAGCCCTGGCACGGCTCGGCCTGCATGCGCTGGTGCGTTTCGACAGCGTGGCGCCGCCGATCGACGGCGAGCGCCGCTTGTACGAAAGCCTGGCGCTGCTGCTGGAGCAATCGCGACCCAAACTGCAGCGCCTGATCGATGACCACGAAGCCCAGGCGATGGCGCGGCTGAGCGAGGGCAACCGACTGATTGCCGAACTGCTGGTGGACGTCGCGGCTGTGCGGCGCAGCGTTGCCGCACAGCCGGAACTGGAGCGCGGCGCCATTCGTGAACTGCACGATGCGGTGCGCGCCCGCGAACAGCGCTGCGTCGAGGCGTTGCTGCGCCTTTACGGCTTTCGCATGCAGGATGCCGCCGCTGCGGACCTGCCGCTACTCGACGGCCGTTGGGGCGACGATCTGTTCAACCCGGAAACACTCAAGGAGTTGGGCGTCAAGATGCAGGAGCCGGCGTCGACCTGATGGTCGGCGGCATCACGATGGGTGCGGCGGCGTTACTAGGCGCGCTTGCCGGCGGCGGCGCGCAGACCGCACGGCACTACGGCAACCGTCTGCTGGGCAAGCTCAAGGGCCAGCGCGAACTAACCGTCGACGATGCAGTACTGCGCCTGCTCGCCCTGCGCCAGCGGCAGTTGCTGACCGCCCTCGCCGCCCGGGGGCATGCCGCGATGGACGCGATCCGACTCGATACGCCAGACGACAAGGCCTGGCGCGAGGGCAAGCTGCCCGAGGCGCTGCATCGCTGCCGTGCGCACCCGGAGTGGTCCTCGCTAAACCCCGGCGCACGCCTGGAGCAGGCCGAGCGGCAACAGCAACTGGCGGAGCTGGTCGCCAGTTTGCAGCGCAGCGACTGATACGGCGGCTAGTCGCCCGTCGGTGGGCCGGGCGGCGCTGCGCTTCAGCCCACCGCGTCGAGTTCGAGGAATCTGGCTTGACCAATGCCGGCAGCCCCTCTCACGTGCGTGCCGGTAACCCGCTATTGGATGCGACCGGTGCCTCCAAACGGCCGAGACGCAGGGTCCCCAGCGTCGCGATCATGATCAGCAGCCCGCCGATCCAACCCTGCAACCCCAGCTGCTCACCGAGCCAGAGACCGGCGATGAGGGCACCGAACAGCGGCTCGGATCCCATCAGCAAAGACACCCGCGTCGCACTGGTCCGCCCCAGCGCCAGATTCTGCACGTAGAGCGCGAACAACGTGGCGAAGCCCACCAGATACAGTGCCGCAGCCCAGAACGCAGGGCTCTGTGGAACGGCAGGCAATCCGCCCGGTAGCGACAGGCCCAGCACCAGGCAACCTGACGCCACCACTCCGCTCTGTACCGCTGTCAGTGCCATCGGTGGTATCTGCCGGTCGGCGGTCAGCCGCCGGGTCAGACACACCAACACCGCGCGCAGCAATGCTGCCACCAACATCAGCCCGTCGCCCAGGTTGAGCGAAAGCCTCGTGCCGCCCGTCAACAACCAGAACCCGGCCAGCGATAACGCGCAAGCGGCGAACAGCAGGTTGCTCGGCCGCTGGCGAACCATCGCCCACTCCACAAACGGCGTGAATACCACACACAGGCTGATGAGAAAGGCAGCGTTGCTGGCGCTGGTGAGCATCACACCCCAGGTTTCGCACAGGAAGATGCCCAGCATCACCAGCCCCAGCGGCAGCCCCGGACGAATCGCGCGCCGCCCCTCACCGCGCAGCTGCGGCAACAGCAGGATGAAGGTCAGGCCAAAGCGAATCGCCAGAAACCCCAGCACCGGGTAGAACCACAGCGCCTGCTTGGCCACCGCATAACTGCTGCCCCAGATGATCGCCACCATCAGCAGCATGGCATCGGCCAGCCAGAGGTTGCGTCGTGCCCTGCCCCGCCAATCGCGCATGCTACCCACCCGCTTCAACTGAATGAGGCGATTGTCCATTGATACGCTGAGGTCGATAATCCAGCGATTCGGAAAAGGACTTGTTCACCATGAGAACGAATGATCAGACGACGCTGCTACCCGGCATGGCCGTCTTCGTGCGCGTGGTCGAAGCGGGGAGCTTTTCCGCAGCGGCCCGGCAGCTGGGCAGCACCGCGTCGGCGGTGAGTCGCCAGGTGGCGCGGCTGGAAAAGGCGCTGTCGTTGCGATTACTGGAACGCACCACCCGTCAGCTGCGGCTGAACGAGGCAGGTCGCGAGTTCTATGCGCATTGCCGAACGATGCTGGATGCAGCCGACCAGGCTCTGGCCATCGGTGAACGGCTGATGAGCAGCCCGCGCGGGCTGGTGCGTCTGAGCGTGCCCAAGGCTTACGGCAAGTTCGTCATCAGCCCGCTGATGCCTGGGTTTTTGCGCCGCTACGCCGAGGTCGACGTGCAGTTGCATATCAGCGACCAGAGCCCGGATCTGATCGACGATGGCTTCGACCTGCTGGTATTGGTGACCGATCAGCCGCCCGAAGGCCTCGCTGGCAAGCCGCTCGGCCCGGTACGGCAGTTGCTGTGCGCCAGCCTAGCCTACCTTCAACAGCGCGGCACTCCGCAGCACCCGCAAGAGCTGCTACGGCACAGCTGCCTGTATCTGGGCGAGCACAGTGGCGACAACCGCTGGCATTTCAGCGACGGGGAACAACAGGAAGTGGTGACCGTGCGTGGCCGCTACATCAGCAACCACAGTGAAGCGCGACTGGAAGCCGCGCTGGCCGATCTGGGCATCACCGTCCTGCCGCATTTCACCGCCGCTCAGGCGCTGGCAGAGGGCCGCTTGCGCGAAGTGCTGCCGCAATGGCGTTACACCGGCTCGTATCAAGGCGCCGCCTGGTTGCTCTGGCGGCCCAACCAGCACCTGCCGCCGAAGCAGCGAGCGCTGATCGATTATCTCAGCGAGGCCTTGGCGTCGCGCTGAGAGACAGGCCGTACGGGCGGTAGGGTGGGCTGAAGCCCGCCCTACCGGCGAGACAGCGAGGCTTATCGCTGGACGCGTGGCGCACCCTGGGGGAATCGCGGCGCAGCGCTTGCTTCCCGAGCCACCCTGTAGGGTGGGCCGGGCGGCGCTCCGCTTCAGCCCACCAGGCAAGCATTCGGTATTCCAAAACGACGCTGGCCCACCGCTGAGCCAGCGCCTCGCACCGGCAGCTCAGTCGCGCTTGGCCACTTCCTCGGCCATCCGCGTCAGGCCGAGGTGACGGACGTCGGTGCCGCGCACCAGATAGATCACCATTTCGGCGATGTTGCGCGCATGGTCGCCGATCCGTTCCAGCGAGCGCAGCACCCAGATCACGCTGAGCACGCGGGAGATCGAGCGCGGGTCTTCCATCATGTAGGTGACCAGCTCGCGCAATGCGGTCTTGTATTCGCGGTCGACGGTCTTGTCGTACTGCGCCACCGACAGCGCCAGCTCAGCGTCGAAGCGGGCGAAGGCATCGAGCGCTTCCTGCACCATCCGCCGCACTTGATCGCCGATATGGCGAACCTCGACGTAACCACGCGGCGATTCGCCGTCTTCACAGAGTTCGATGGCACGCCGGGCTATTTTGGTCGCTTCGTCGCCAATACGCTCAAGGTCGATCACCGACTTGGAGATGCTGATGATCAGGCGCAAGTCGGACGCTGCAGGCTGGCGGCGGGCGAGGATGCGGATGCACTCCTCGTCGATGTTGCGCTCCATCTGATTGATCTGATCATCGACCTCGCGCACCTGCTGCGCCAGTCCGGAATCGGCTTCGATCAGCGCGGTAACCGCGTCATTGACCTGCTTTTCCACCAGCCCGCCCATGGCCAGAAGGCGACTGCGCACCTCCTCCAACTCGGCGTTGAACTGTTGGGAAATGTGTTGGGTGTGGCTGTCTTTGCTGATCATCTTTTCGCTCCGAGGAGGCTGCCGCTACGCGGCTCTGGTGCGCAGCGCACCTGGAAAAATTCGAGTTGACGTTGAGGCCCTTGGGAAATCTTCACTGGCGCGGAGGGCGCGCGCTGACAGTACGAGTAGTACGGCAAGCGCGCCCGACAAAGCCAGAGGAGATTTCCCATGGCATCAACCGTAGCGGCCGGTGATGTAGTCTTCCGTCTGCTTCTTGGCCGGGTTGGTGAACAGCGTATCGGTATCGCCGTATTCGATCAGTTTGCCCATGTACATGAACGCGGTGTAATCGGATACCCGCGCAGCCTGCTGCATGTTGTGGGTGACGATGACGATGGTGTACTTGGCCTTGAGCTCGTAGATCAGTTCTTCGACTTTGAGCGAGGAGATCGGGTCGAGGGCCGAACTCGGCTCGTCGAGCAGCAGCACTTCGGGCTGTACGGCGATGGTGCGGGCGATCACCAGACGCTGCTGCTGACCACCGGAAAGGCCGAGCGCCGACTCGTGCAGGCGATCCTTGACCTCCTCCCACAACGCCGCGCCCTTGAGCGCCCATTCGACGGTTTCGTCGAGCACGCGCTTCTGCTTGATGCCCTGGATGCGCAGGCCGTAGACGACGTTCTCGTAGATGCTTTTGGGGAACGGGTTGGGCTTCTGGAACACCATGCCGACGCGGCGGCGCAGGTCGGCGACGTCCTCGCCCTTGCGGTAGATGTTAGTGCCGTCGAGGTTGATCGCCCCGTCGATGCGGCAGCCGTCGACCAGATCGTTCATCCGGTTGAAGCAGCGCAACAACGTCGATTTGCCGCAGCCGGACGGGCCAATGAAGGCCGTCACGCGCTGGCGCGGGATGCTCATGCTGACGTTGTACAGCGCCTGCTTCTGGCCGTAGTAGAGGCTCAGGTCGGGCACTTCGATGGCCATCGCTTCGTTGGCCAGGCTCAGCGCGCGCTTGTCACGACCCAGCGCCGAGATGTCAATGGAATGCGTCTTTGCTTGTGACATGAGATGTCTCCGTATCGCTGGAGGCTAGAAGCACGGGCTGCGATCGTTGCAGCACCGGGCCTCCAGCGGGTCTGTCGGCTGTTAGTGGTCGAGCGCTTTGTATTTTTCGCGCAGATGGTTACGGATCACGACGGCCGAGAGGTTCAGCGTCGCAATCACCAGCACCAGGAGCAGCGCCGTCGCATAGACCAATGGCCGCGCCGCCTCGACGTTGGGGCTCTGGAAGCCGACGTCGTAGATGTGAAAGCCCAGGTGCATGATCTTCTGGTCAAGGTGCAGGTAGGGGTAGTTACCGTTGAGCGGCAGACTCGGTGCCAGCTTGACCACACCCACCAGCATCAGCGGCGCGACTTCACCCGCGGCACGCGCCACGGCCAGGATCAGTCCGGTCATCATCGCCGGGCTGGCCATCGGCAGCACCACCTTCCACAGCGTTTCCGACTTGGTCGCACCCAACGCCAGCGAGCCTTCGCGCAGAATCCGCGGAATGCGCGCCAGGCCTTCCTCGGTGGCGACGATGACCACCGGCAGGGTGAGGATCGCCAAGGTCAGCGAGGCCCACATCAGGCCGGGCGTACCGAACACCGGCGCCGGCGCCGCTTCGGGATAGAAGATGCGATCGAGCGAGCCACCCAACACATAGACAAAGAAGCCCAGGCCAAACACGCCGTAGACGATCGAAGGCACGCCGGCGAGATTGTTCACCGCGATGCGGATGATGCGGGTCAGCACACCCTGTTTGGCGTATTCGCGCAGGTAGACTGCGGCAACCACGCCGAACGGGGTAACGATCACCGCCATGATGAGGGTCATTAGCACCGTCCCGAAGATTGCCGGGAAGATGCCACCCTCGGTGTTCGCTTCACGCGGTTCGTCGCTGACGAATTCCCACACTTTGGCAAAGTAGAAGCCCAACTTGTCGACTGTCGACATGGCGTTCGGGCGGTAGGCGCGCACGATCTTGCCGAGGCTGATCACCTTTTCCTGACCGTCCATGGTGCGCATGGTGATGCTGTCGCGGTTGAAACCCTGGTAGAGCGCCACGAGTTCCCCCTCGAGCGCCTTGTATTCGGTATCCCACTGGGCGCGCTCGGTATCGAGCTCTTCCTGCGCAGCTGCGTCGAGCTGGTCGTCGAGCTCCAGCTTGCGGGTCTTCAGGCGCAAGCGCTCCAGACCATAGTTGATGCGGCCGATATCGACCTGCTCCAGTCGGGCGATCTGCGTATGCAGTTCGTCGATGCGCTTGATGCGCTGCTGCAGTTCATCCCAGGCGGCATCGCCTTCAGCGACCAGTTGACCGTCCTCCTTGACGTTCAGCAGTTCGCCATAAAAATTGCCCCACTCACGGCGCTCCAGGGTGATCAGATCCGCCGGCTTGCGTGGATTGCTCAACCACTCGCCGATGACCCAAGAGAAATCCGCGCCATAGACCTCACGGTTGCCGACCTTGAGCAGCTCACGGGTCATGAACTCGCCGCCCTCGACATCCACCGGCAGACCGCTGGCGGCCAGACGTGCGCGGGGTACTTCTTCCGCTTGCACCACTTCACCGGCCATCACCCGTGGCTCGGCATCAGGCACCTGATAATCGGCGACGACCACGTCGGCTGGCCAGAAATGCTCCAAGCCGCGCACGGCAATCACCGCCAGCAGGCCGAGGGTCATGATCACGGCGATGGACACCGCGCCGGCGTTCATCCAGACCCAAGGGGTGCCGCTCTTGATCCAGGTGTTCAGCGAATCCTTTTTCACGAATCGATACCTTTGTCGAAATCTTTGTCGCAGCCGTCACCGGCTGCGTCCTTGGCCGCCCGCAGGCGTGCCTTGTGTTACAGGCTGGCGTACTTGCGGCGCAGGCGCTGGCGGATCAGCTCGGCCAGGGTATTCATCACGAAGGTGAACATCAGCAGCACCATCGCGGCGAGGAACAGTACGCGGTAGTGCGTACTGCCTACTTCCGACTCGGGCATCTCCACCGCGACGTTGGCCGCCAGGGTGCGCATGCCTTCAAAGATGTTGGCTTCCATGATCGGCGTGTTACCGGTGGCCATCAGCACGATCATGGTTTCACCCACGGCACGCCCCATACCGATCATCAAGGCCGAGAAAATGCCCGGGCTGGCGGTCAGCAGGACCACGCGAGTGAGCGTCTGCCAAGGCGTTGCCCCCAGTGCCAGCGAGCCGAGCGTGAGGCTTCTGGGTACGCTGAAAACGGCGTCTTCGGCGATCGAATAAATAGTCGGAATCACTGCGAAACCCATCGCCAGGCCAATCACCAGTGCGTTGCGCTGATCGAAGGGAATACCCATCTCGTGCGACAGCCAGTGACGCATATCGCCGTTGAAGAACCAGTTCTCCAGATGACCGCTGACTGCCAGCGAGCCCCAGCCCACCGCCAGGATCACCGGAATCAGCAGCACTGCTTCCCAGCCATCCGGTACGCTCAGACGGATGCCTTCGGGTAGCCGGCTCCACAGCCAGCCGGCGAGCAGAATGCCGACGGGCATCAACAGCAACAGGCTGAAGATGCCCGGCAGATGGTTTTCGAGATACGGCGCGAGAAACAGGCCGGCGAAGAAGCCGAGGATCACCGTCGGCAGTGCTTCCATCAGTTCGATTACCGGCTTGACCTTGCGGCGCAGTGACGGTGCCATGAAGTAGGCGGTATAGAATGCCGCGCAGATCGCCAGCGGAGCCGCCAGCAGCATCGCGTAGAAGGCTGCCTTGAGCGTGCCGAAGGCCAGCGGCGAGAGGCTCAGCTTGGGCTCGAAGTCGCCAGTGGCGGATGTCGATTGCCAGACGTAGTCGGGCTCCGGGTAGCTTTCGTACCAGACCTTGCCCCACAGTGCGCTCCAGGAAATCTCCGGGTGCGGGTTGTCGACCACGAAGCGCTGCAACTGATTGCCGGACTCCACCATCAGGCGAGTGGCACGTGGCGACATGGCGGCGATGGCGGCGCCTTCGGCGACCTGCTCCTTCAGCAGGGTACGGTGTGCGGTGCTATGAAAGACGCCCAGGGTGCCGGCAGTGTCGAGGGCGAGGAAGCCTTTGCGACGCTCTTCCGGAATGATCTGGCTGACCGGGTGATCACCCAGCTGAAAGTTGCGCACGTTCTTCAACTCGGCCTGACCATCGTCGCTGCGAACCATGAACCACTGGCCGATGCCGCCGGACGAGTCGCCGACCATCAGAGAAATGCCGCCGAGCAACCAAGACACGGTGGTGATTTCACCGCTGCCACCGAGCAGCTTGTAACGCCCGTTGAGTTGCTTGCGGCGCAGGTCGAAGACGTCGACACTGGCCCGGCCGCTCACCGCGAACAGCCACATGTGGCGCGGGTCGATGCGCAACGCCTTGATTGGATCGGACAGTTGCGGAAGTCGCAGCCGCTCCTGCTCAAGGCTGGTCTCGCCGGTCAGCATGTTCTCGGTAGCGGAAATCTGCAGGGCATGCAGGACGCCATCCGTTGCGCCGGCAACCAGCAGCGTCTTGCCGTTCAGACTGATAGCCGCGTGGGTGATAGGACGGCCTTCGGGGTCTAGCTGCAGCGGCTCTTGGCCGAACGGATAATCCAGCTGCGGCGTGATGGTTTTCTGGCCGTCCGGATAGCTGATTTTGTAGTTGTGCTCGACAACGAGCACCTGGCCATTGTCCAGACCGAGGACGATGCGGCGATTGCCCGGCGTGTCCTGGCCGACTGAAACGATATGACTGCCCGCAGGCAGCGGCAGGTCGATGCTGCGCAGCAATTCGCCGGTGGGCACGCTGAAGAAACGAACGGCGCCGTCGCTGCCCAGACGCAGGGCAACCTGGTTCTGCTCTTCCATCGCCAGCAGCAGAGGCTCAGCCGCGTCGGCCAGCCAGGCCGGCTGCTGCGCATCTCGTGCCTGCAGTTCGGCGCCCTGGAACATGGGCACAACAACCTGGCCGAGATAGAAGAAGATCAACGTGATCGCACCGAGCACGGCGAGGCCGCCGATGGAAACGTACCAACGCGCCAGGTTGTCTTTCAGTGCTCGGATGCGGCGCTTGCGTTGCAGAGCCGGGGTATTGAAGTCCAGCCGTTGCACATCGGAATTCGCGCTCATGGTCTCTATATCGTTCATGCGAAGGTCCTGGCCGCTCAGGCCGCTAAAACTGCTGCGCCATTGGCGCGAGTCTTTCCCTGGCTTGATGGCCGGTCGGGCGCTTAATTTAATGCAGCTGTGTGACAGAAAAATTACAGCGCAGTGACGCGACGACGCCCGCCAACGCGCATGGCGTGGCGGGCGTCCTGCTCAGCTCGCGGCAATTACCGCGAGGCCGGCGGCTGGTCTCAGTTGAGGCCCAGGTCTTTCAGCGTCTTGTCGACGACTTTCTTCGGCAGCGGGATATAGCCATCCTTGACCACGACGTCCTGACCCTGCTTGGAAAGCACCAGCTTGAGGAATTCGGCGTCGATCGGGCTCAGCGGCTTGTTCGGCGCCTTGTTGACGTAAACGTAGAAGAAACGTGCCAGCGGGAACTTGCCAGCCAGAGCGTTCTCTTCGTTGGCTTCAAAGGCTTCGCCGCCCTTGGACAGGGGCACGGCACGGACGCTGGAGGTCTTGTAACCGATACCCGAATAACCAATGGCGTTCAGGGTGCTGGAGATCGACTGGACAACCGAAGCCGAACCCGGCTGCTCGTTGACGTTGGACTTGTAGTCACCCTTGCACAGCGCCTCTTCCTTGAAGTAACCGTAGGTGCCGGACACCGAGTTACGACCGAACAGCTGGATCGGCTTGCTGGCCCATTCGCCGGTCAGGCCCAGGTCGCCCCAGGTCTTGATGTCTTTCTCGCCGCCGCACAGGCGGGTGCTGGAGAAAACCGCATCGACCTGCTCGATATCGAGGCTCTTGATCGGGTTGTCCTTGTGCACGAAAACGGCCAGGGCGTCGATGGCAACCGGGACTTCGGTCGGCTTGTAGCCATATTTTTCTTCGAAGGCCTGGATCTCGTTGTCCTTCATCGGGCGGCTCATCGGCCCGATGTTGGCGGTACCTTCGGTCAATGCTGGCGGCGCGGTGGACGAACCGGCAGCCTGGATCTGAATGTTGACGTTGGGGTAGTTACGCTTGAAGTCTTCAGCCCAGAGGGTCATCAGGTTGGCCAGGGAGTCGGAGCCGACGCTGGACAGGTTACCGGAAACGCCGGAAGTCTTTTCATAGGCCGGCAACGTCGGGTCAACTGCAGCTACTGCGTTGGCAGCGCCGACGCCAGCGGCTACGAAAGTCAGGGCCGCCATCAAACGATTCAGTGTCATACCTTGCTCCTAGCAGGGGTGTGCTCGAGTGTGTTGGAACGGGGGCCATTGTCTGCAGGCCGTGTGAACACTCTATGAAGGGAATATGACAATCTGGTGACGGCAAAGAAGTGTTTCGCGTCTGTCGCTGCGGCCACGCGCAGCCGCTATACTCGGCCCGGCCCGCACTACCGTGGGAGTTCCGCGCCAGAATACAAACGCGCCGCGAGTCCGAGCCGATGACCGAATACGAACAGGAAGACCCAATCCCGCAGGGCGATCTGGCCCTGCAGCTGACTGCCCTGCCGCGCGAAACCAATGGCTTCGGCGACATCTTTGGTGGTTGGTTGGTATCCCAGATGGATCTGGCCGGAACCGCCATGGCCAGCCGTGTGGCAGCAGGCCGCGTGGCAACGGTGTCCATCGACCGCATGGCGTTCATGGTGCCCGTGGCCGTGGGCGCGCAACTGTCCTTCTATACCCAGACCCTGGAAGTCGGGCGCAGCTCGATTCGCATGCTGGTGGAAGTCTGGAGCGACGACCCGCTATCCAGTGAGTGGCGCAAAGTCACCGAGGCAGTGTTCGTCTTCGTCGCCATCGACGGCAGCGGCC
Organism: Stutzerimonas stutzeri; assembly: GCF_000590475.1. Lineage (NCBI taxonomy): Bacteria > Pseudomonadati > Pseudomonadota > Gammaproteobacteria > Pseudomonadales > Pseudomonadaceae > Stutzerimonas > Stutzerimonas stutzeri. The sequence goes on from NZ_CP007441.1 coordinate 4,336,973, forward strand.
GTACTCGCACGGTCACGCCGCGTCGCTGAGTGGCGCATCGTTCACTCCGCTGATGGAGCGGGGCTCAGTGCGTAGCGATTCTTGCCGTCCTGCTTGGCTCGATACAGTGCGGCATCAGCGGCCTGGTAGAGTTGTTCGGCGGTCTGCCCCGGCTGCCACATCGCGACGCCGATGGTCGTCGTCACGCAACGTCCCTGAGCCGATGCGGGATGGGGTATGGCATGTTCGGCGAGCGTCGACAGGATCTGTCCCGCAATGGCTTGCGCCGAAGCGGTATCGCAATTGAGCAGAAGCACGGCGAACTCCTCACCGCCAACCCGCGCGGCCAGGTCCATCGGTCGCCGCGAGAAGCGATCCAGCAAGGCACCGAAGTCCCGTATCAGCGCATCGCCGGCCGGATGGCCGAGGTTGTCGTTGTAGGCCTTGAAGTTGTCCAGATCGAGCAGCAGCAGCGCCAGCGGCTGGCGGTCACGCCGCGCCTGCAACAGCGTCTGGTTCAGGGCCGTGTCGAAGCTGCGGCGGTTGGCCAGCCCGGTCAGCGCGTCGTGCTGCGCGACCCAGCCGAGCAACCTGCGCACCAGGAACTGTTCGCGCTGCGAGTACTCGTGGACGTAACGACTGACCGCCCCGATTACCAGTAACAGCAGGTAATAACTGACCGAGATCCAATGCACTTTCATCTCGAAAGATGAAAGAATCATCGCGGCCATCAACACGTCGATCAGCACGATCGCTGCCGCGCTGACCAGGGCCCGCCAGAAGGTAATTCCGAGGAAGAAGAACGAACAGACGATCAGCAACCCAGCGCCGTAGCGGAATGCCATTTCAGGCTGGGCCGTCTCATACTGGATATCGATCCGCGAGGCGACGATGCCAACCAGCACGAGCAATAGCGGAAACAGTCGATTGGCAATGATTCGGACCCGCTTGCGAAACAGCGACATCAGCAGGATCGCAAGCCCCGGTAGCGTTTCCAGCAGGCGCAGCAGAGTGAGTTCGCGCAGCCATCGCGGATCAGACTGTATAAACAACTGCTGTTCGGCATACAGATAGCCTGTAACCACCAGGATCAGCAGGCAGGCTCCGAGCTGCTGCGCCAGACGGGCCTGACGGTTCAAATAGCGGCGAAATTCGAGTTCCAGTTCCGGTACGAAGAACAAGAAGCGAAACCCTTGCAGCAGCTGCCTGCCATAGGGCGTGTCCCGAAAATCCTCGGCAGACTGATGTTCTAGGCTTTGCATAGGTGTCGCTCATGTACAGGCGCGGCAATGATATCACTTAGACATCAGGCCGGCCGATTTCCCGATGAACGCGCACGCCGCGGTCTGCCATGTGCATTTGCCACCTGCATTTGCCACGCCCATCACTTGCCGACGTCGCCGCAACGCTCCACTATCGGGTCACCTGCACTGTTGGATGTATCGTGTGACAGCCCTTCTACTCGCCCTCTGGCCCCTTTTCGCCCTGATCATCGCTGGCTACTTTCTGCGATTGCGGGATTTTCCCAGCGAGTCCTTCTGGCCGGGTGCCGAACGGATCAACTACTTCGTGCTGTTCCCGGCGCTGCTCTTCAGTAGCCTGGCCACCGCGCCGCTGAATAACCCGGCGCTGCCGCATCTGGCCGGAGCGGTCATGCTGGGGCTGGGCCTGGCCTGGGCGGGCCTGCTGCTGCTCAAGCGAGTGCGCGGCTGGCCGGCCGCGCGCTTCGGTGCGTTTGCCCAGGGGGCGCTGCGCTTCAATACCTATCTGGGGCTGGCAGCGGTGGGCAGCCTTTTCGGCAAGGAAGGACTGGCCTTGGCGGCGTTGATGCTGGCGCTGATGGTGCCCACGGTCAATGTGATGTCGGTATGGGCGCTGACCGCCGAACGCGGTGTCAGCGTGCGCTCGTTGTTACTGCCGATCCTGAAGAATCCACTGATTTTGGCCTGCCTGGCCGGCGCCCTGGTGAACCTCGCCGGCCTGGGCTTACCCGGCGGTACTGATCGCCTGCTGAGTTTGCTCGCCGCTGCAAGCCTGCCGTTGGGTCTGCTGTGTGTCGGGGCCGCGCTGAAACCGCGAGAGCTCGGCGGCGAAATTCCCGCCCTCGGCTGGAACAGTGCCCTGCGCCTGTTGGCGGTGCCGCTGTTGGCCTTTGCAGTGGCCCGTCTCGTCCATCTGCCAGCGATGGAGACCACCATTCTGGTGCTTTTTTTCGCCCTGCCTACGGCACCAACCGCCTATGTTCTGACCCGCCAGCTCGGCGGCGACAGCCATCTGATGGCCGGCATCATCACCCTGCAGACGCTGCTGGCAGCCGCCAGCCTGCCGCTGGTGCTGACGCTGCTCAATGGCTGAGGCTGCCGAGACCCCAAGCTGATCAGATGACCGGCGTCCTTGCCCGGGCATCTGCCGCAGGCCCGTCGACGGGACGCTAGCGGGCTTCGTCGAACGGCTGCACCTCTGCCAGTGCGTCGTTGGCCAGCATCCGTTCGATCAGCCGCTGATAGTCCCCGCTGGCACGCAAGGCCGCCAGCCCTTGATCGAACCGTTCGATCAGCGCTTTAGCCCCCGCACGGCTGCGTGGAACGATGAGATGCATCGTCTGCCGGCTCAGTACCGAACGGGATACATGAAAGCGCCAGCCAGTGGCGCCGGTCGACAGCAGCGCGTGGTGCCCCAGCAGCAAATCGGCCACGAACAGATCGTCACGCCCCAGCAGCAACAGCTGCGCGCACTCGGCCAGGCCAGGCGGTGAATGCCGTATCAGCAGGCCCTGTTCGACCTGTGCCTGAACGCCGCGAGGTAGCTGCCAACCGAGCGGATGGCACAGCCTCAGCTGGCCGTTCCGGGCGAGATCCTCCAGTTCGAGCGCATCGCCGGCGCGGCTGAACAGATGCTGCTCGGATACGTACAGGGGCGCCGAGTAAAGAAAATCACGCTCACGCCGTTCGGCACGGATATAGGGAAAGGTCGCGTCGTACTCACCGCGCCGAGTCATCAGATAGCCGCGGTTCCAGGGTTGCCAGGCCAGCGAGGAAGACATTCCACTACGGGCGAAGGCCGCCTGCACCACTTCCGACATAACGCCGGCCCCCGCGAGCGATTTCCCCGTGAGCGGGGCGTAATCGTCGCCGGTCACCAGCTGCACTTCGCCGGCATGAGCGCCAAGGCTGATCGCCAGACTCAGCAGCAATCCGCGGCGCCAGCGTCCCTTCATCCACACACTCCTTCCTCCTCTAAACGCCTGGCGCAACGTACCCGAATCAGCAGCATACATTTGCATTGCAGCCTCCATGCCATCCGTGCGCCGCTAGCGCACGACCTGGCCGCGTAACAGCCGCAATAACAACAGCGCCACGCCTACGCCAGCCGCGACCAGCACCAGTATGGGGCCGAGGTAGCCGACCAGCTCCTGCAGCCAGATCAGCAATTGGCGAAAAACCATCAAGCTGAGGCGGGGCTCTGCGGCGTCCAGCCGGTAGGCACCTGCCTGCCAGATGTCATAGGCGGACCTCAGTGGCCAGAGCGCCAGCGGTAGCAACACCAGGCACACCCAATAGCCGCTACGCCGCCTGGGCCCAAGCAGCCCCCAGGGTCGATAGGCAGCGCGGATCAGCTGGAAGAAACAGACGCTGTAATAGGCGATCAGCAGCAAGCCGAATGCGCTGCCCCAGGACGGGGCGAGCCAGAGCTCGCGCACCACGGCGCCGTTGAGCGACAGGCTTAGCAAGCCCCAGACAAGAAGAAAGAAGAGTTTCATTGCATGTCCCGGTTGTCGGTTGTCAGTTATCTCGATCGTCATCGGAACAGAAACCGCCAGGGTATACGCACAACCGCTTCACGAAACAGGTCGCGACGCCCCGCAATCTTGCCGGCTTCGAGTAGCCGCGCACGCCTCAGAACAAGCTGAGCTGATCGCCTGCCGGTTCGCTGGCCAGCGTCGGCATACTCGATGCCTCAGTTGTGGGCTTCGCGCCGCCCAGACTCAGTCGCTCGGCGAGTCCAGCCGCGCGCTCGGCGCGGGTATTGACCGCCTCAGCCAGACGCGCCGGCAACGCCCAGATTTCCACCTTGCGCTTGGCACGGGTGATACCGGTGTAGAACAGCGAGCGCGTCAGCAGCGGGCTGGGCTGCTCGGGGAGCGCCAGCAGTACCTCGGCGAATTCCGAGCCCTGGCTCTTGTGCACGGTCATGGCGAAGGCGCTGTCGTGGCTCGGCAACCGTGCCGGGGCGAAGCCGCGATAACCATCGTCCCCCTCGAAGAATACCCGCAGGCCCTGCTCGGTTTTCAGGCACAGGCCGATGTCACCGTTAAACAGCCCCAGCGCATAGTCGTTCTGGCGGACCATCACCGCGCGGCCGGGATACCAACGTTCACGCGCCGGCACGCCGAGGCGGCGCTTGAAGCGCGCTTCTAGCGCTTCGTTGATACCGGTCACGCCAAAGGCGCCTTCACGCTGGGCGGTCAGGGCGCGAAAGCCATTGAAGGTTGCAAAGGCTGCGGCCGGCTCCGATTGCCGTGCGGCTTGCAGATAGGCGGCGTAACCCTGCTCCAACCGCTCGATCAGTGACGTGGGGCTGGGCGTCGCGTTCCAGGCCAAATCCGAGCGATTTTCCTGCAGCAGTGCAACCGTGCCCTTGGCATCGCCGCCGTTGATCCGCCGCGCCAGCTCGCCGATGCCGCTGTCGCCGGCGAAGCGATGGCTGTGGGTCAGGAGAACCACCGCATCGCCGAGACGCGAACCTGGCGTCTCGGTTGGCACGCGCTGGCCGGTGATGCGTTCCAGGTCGGCCGCCGCCTGGGCATCGAATCCGCGCCCTTCACAAAGCTCGGCGAACACCGCACCGGCTTCCACCGCTGCCAGTTGGTCCTTGTCGCCCAGCAGGATCAGGCGGGCCTTGGGCGGCAGTGCTGTGACCAGTTTGGCCATCAGCGCAAGATCGACCATGGACGCCTCGTCTACCACCAGCACGTCCAGCGCCAGCGGATTGGCCGCATCGTGGCGCACCCGGGGACTGTCGCCGCGGCTGCCGAGCAGGCGATGAAGCGTGCGCGCCTCGTCCGGCAATGCATCCTTGAGCGCAGCGCTGATCGGCAGATCGGCCTTGGCGTTGCGGATTGCTTCGGCCATCCGCGCCGCCGCCTTACCTGTGGGTGCCGCGAGCCCAATGGCCAGGCGTTCGCCGCCCGGCTGCTCCAGCAGTGCCGCCAGCAGCCGCACCACGGTGGTGGTTTTGCCGGTACCAGGGCCGCCGGAGATCACGGCCAGGCGCCTGCGCACCGCCTGTGCCGCAGCCAAACGCTGCCAATCGGGGCTCTGCTCGTTGAAGGCGAAAAGCCGCTCGAGGCTGTCGCTTAGCTGTCCTTCGTCCACCTCCGGTGTATCCGCCGCACGGGCCAGCAGCTGTTCCGCCAGCTGCTGTTCATATGCCTGATAACGGGCCAGATAAAGCCGATTATCGGCAAGAATCAGCGGCGCGTAATCGCCGGGCGAGCCGATCAAAGGCGATGCCGCCAGTTGCGCGCGCCAGGCTGCGAGCGGCGGCAGACTGAAGTCGACTTCAGGCCAGGGGCGCTTGCCAGCCTGGCGTGCGAGCGGGAGGCAGACATCCCCGGACGCCAGGGCTTCGCAGCAGAGCGCGGCGGCGAGCAGGACCATGTCCGGCGTCTCCGGCTCGAGGCGCTGAAGGCTGGCGATGAAGGCCCGCTCCAGTGGGCCTAACGGCAGACCAGACAGAACCGTCATCGTGAGCACCTCCACGCGGGTAGGCTTGAGCAGCCAAAGCGGTGGGCTGAAGCCCACCCTACAGTCGCCGGGGCAGTTGCGCTCAATTGTCTTTTTTCGGCAGGCAGCTCGATGCGCTGAGCAGCGCATTCCCGGCTTTGAGAATGCCGTAACCGCGTCCCATCCGGTAGGGTGGGCTTCAGCCCACCAAAGCGAGCACCGCGGCAGAACGGGTGGGCTGAAGCGAACCGCCACTCGGCCCACCCAGCATTGCAGGCGCCTGCATGGTTTGGGCGCATCATTTGCCCTCCTCGAATAACCGATCCAGCGCATCGAGCAGCGCATCGTCCGGGCGGGCGAAGTAGACGCCGGCTTCGGGCATGCCGCGCAGGAAGAGATAGAAGGCGCCACCCAGCTGTTCGTCCCTGAAACCGGTCAGGCGCTGGCGCAGGAAGCGACGCAGCGCGACTAAATAGATCAGGTATTGCAGGTAGTAGTGCTCGCCCGCCAGCGCTTGCAGTAGCCGCTCACCACCGTAATAGCTCGCATCCGGCCCGAGCCAGTTGGACTTGTAGTCGGCGATGTACCAGCGGCCGTCGTGCTCGAAGGTCAAGTCGATGAAGCCCTTGAGAAAGCCCTTGAGACTGTCGAATTCGAGCCGCGCCGCCGCCTCGCGCAGGGGAGCGGCGAGGCCATTATCCGGGTCGGTCAGCAAAGCGCGCAGGCGCATGACGTCGAGTTCCTGCACCGGAAAGGTGAAGCCCAGCTCGGGCAGCCGCCGCGCCGATTGCAGACGGGCCAGGGTGAGGCCGGCGCCGTCCAGGTCCGTCTCCAGCACCTTCTGCAGATGAGTCGTGGCGATGTCCTTCCACTCCAGCGGCAGGCCATAGCCCTGCAACGCGGGCTCGACCAGCGTCGGCAGCTCGCCTTTACCGCGCGCCCAGTCTTCGAGGATCGCGTGCAGACAGGTACCGGCTCGCGCGCCGCGGGGGAAAGCGAAGAATCCGCTGCCCGGCTCGCGTGCATCGGGGATCGCCAGGGCGTCGCGGTCCGGCGCTTCCATGTGCATACCGGCGGCGAGGCCCGAAAAACTACCGATGCGCCAGGCGCTGTAGAGGGCTCGATTGAGCTGCGACAACGGCTCCGGCGGCGCCGCGCGCCCTGGTCCTTGGGCGTTGGCCTCACGCGTTTCCAGCGGCAGGCAGGCCATGCTCCCCTCGCCTTCCTCGACCAGACGCTCAATGCCCAGGCGCAAGCTTCCGCCATTAAGGTCAGCCAGATGATTGCCCAGTTCGGTCAACGGTTGCTCGCCCTGAAGGTCACGACCGTGCAGCAGCCAGGCCAGGGCGCTGCTGTGCAGGCCTTCGTCCGCCAGGGTCCCATCCTTCTTCGGCTTGCACAGGCACACCGGGCCCCAATGCAGCCAGAGCCGGTCACGGGCGCGGGTCAGCGCGACATAGGCCAGGCGCAGCTGCTCGGCGAAGACTTCCTGGCGGGCACGCTCGAGGTTTTCCTCCAACTCGTCACTGCCCAGGTCCAGCAACGGTTGGCCGCTGGCGTCGTGGCAACGGGCGCTATCGCGGTTCTTGCCGAGCAGCTTGCCGTCCCAGAGGAACGGACAGAACACCAGCGGGTATTCGAGGCCCTTGCTGGTGTGGATAGTGACGATCTGTACCCGCTCGGCATCGCTTTCCAGGCGCAGCAGCGCTTCTTCGCCGGCGCCTTCGCTGCCGCGCTGCAGGTTGAACCAGGCGAGCAGCGCTTCCAGCCCCGGGCGCAGCAGGCTTTCGGCCTGCAGCAGCTCGCCCAGATGCAGGAGATTCGTCAGCCGGCGCTCGCCGTCGACCCGTGCCAGCAGCCGTTCAGCCACCGCCTGCTCGTCGAGCCAAGCACGGAACACACGCATGAAGCCTTGCTGCTGCCAGAGCTGATGATAGCGCTCGGCGGCTTCGCGTTCGGCGTCCCACTGCTGCTGATCATCCTGGCAGCGGGCAAGATCGGCGGCGCTACGCCCCAGCAAACGCGTGGCCAGCGCATAGCGCAGCAGACCTTCGCGGCCAGGTTCGGCGTAGGCGGCGAGCACTGCGGCGAGCTCCGTGGCTTCCTCGCTAATCATCCCCGCCTGGCGATGGTTCGCCACCAGCACGGCGATGTCGCCACCTTTCAACACGGTGAACACGCCGTCCTTATCGAAACCGGCCCGCCCTTCGGGCCTCGCCTTTGCCCAGCGGATCGTCGCCCAGCCAGACCAGCGACAGCGGCGCCGCTTCGCCCTCCTCCACCAGCCGCAGCGTGGCCCGCAGCTTTTCGGCGGCACCTACGGGCGGGTACTGCAGGTCGCTTTGCGCGAAAGGCTGCGGATGCTTGAACAAACGGTTGAGCGCGGCGATCAGCTCGGGCGTCGAGCGGTAGTTGGTGGGCAGGTTGAAGGGTTCGCGATCGGCCTGCTGCTTCGCGGTCATGTAGGTCGCCAAATCCGCGCCGCGGAACGCGTAGATCGCCTGTTTGGGATCGCCGACGAAACACAGGGAGGCGTCGCTGCCGTTGGCATAGATGCGGTTGAAGATGGCGTACTGGATCGGGTCGGTGTCCTGGAATTCGTCGATCAGCGCCAGCGGATAAGTCGCGCGCAACGAGGCGGCCAGGTCGCCACCGACCGGGCCTTGCAGGGCCAGATCCAGGCGACTGAGCAGATCATCAAAGGCCAGCAGCCGCTGCGCCGCCTTGCGCTCGGGCAGCTCGCGGTTGAGCCGTTCCAGCAGCGCAACCTGCAACGCAATCAGCCGCTGCTTACCCGCTGGGAGCGCATCGGCCACCTGATCGGCCAGCTCGTCAAGCGCGTGGGCCAGCTCGCACACCGGCGCGTCGAAGCCCTTCTTGCAAGCCTTGCTCAAGGCGCGCACACCGAACTTGGCTGCGCCATCAGGCAGGTCGAACATCACCGCCGGGTCGGCGAAATAGGCGTCCAGCTCAGCCTGCCATGGCGCGAACTTGATGCCTTTGTGCGTGCTCTGGTTGAGCCCGCCGTGGGCCAGCAGCTCGGCGACCCAGGCTGTCCCCGCTTTTTCCCACAGTGCCGCGGCCCGCTGCCAGGCCGCCTCGACAGGTCGCAGGTCCGCCGGCACAGGCAACTCCTGCGGTTCAACACGCAAGTACGGCTTGCCCAGGTGACTGCGCAGCCGCTGGCGCAACCACACGGGTGTGATCCGGCTCTTGGCGAGGAAGCGCGCCCAGGCTGGGTCGGCGTCCGCCAGTTCGCTGCGCCAGGCATCGGCGAGCAGCGCGTCGATGATCTCGCGGTCATCGGCGGTCAGCTCGCTATCGAAATCGCCGCCGGCCTCGAAAGCCGCGTCCTGCAGGGCGCGCTGGCAGAAACCATGGATGGTGAAGATAGCCGCTTCGTCGAACCCATGAACCGCCAGTAACAGACGGCGGCGCGAGGCTTCGTCCGGGTACCGGGCGTGGAGGCGGTTGAGGAAGTCGTCGCTGCTCGGCGTACCCTCATAGACGGCCAACAGGTCGGCCAGCCGCGCGCGAATGCGCTCACGCAGCTCGGCCGTCGCGGCGGTGGTGTAAGTGACCACAAGAATCTGCCCCACTGACAGCTGGCGCTCCAGTAGCAGGCGGGCGTAAAGCGCGGTGAGCGTCCAGGTCTTGCCGGTGCCAGCACTGGCCTCGATCAGCGAGCGGCCATCGAAGGACGAGTCGAGCAGGTCGAGTTTCATTCTTCTTGCTCCTCATCCGCCAACGCATCCAGCGCAGGGCCGATCAGTTCCTGAGCCAGGGTTTCGAAGCGCTCGTCCAGCGGGTCGCGGTCACGAAAGGCGAGCCTGTTCCAGGGGTCTTCGGATTCCGGGGCGATGGGGCTGAACTCGGCGCCGAGCCAGGCTTCGCGGGCGCGTTTACGGGCGTAGTCAATCGGTTCGCTGCCTCGGGCAGGCTTGCGGTAGCCCTTGGCGAAGGCATGGCTGCTGCGGGGCAACAGCGGCAGCGGTTCGCGGATGGCGCAGCGGTAGGCCGCGAACCAGGGTTCGAGCAGTTCGGCCGCGTTGGCCAGAGGCCCCAGTTGCCAGTCACCAGCCGGCGAGAGCATCAAGCTGTGGCGCTCGATGCCCGGCGTGGCGGACAGGTTGAGTAGTAGGTGACGCAGCCAGAACGGCGGCAGGTCCCACTCGCCGAGGCGACCGAGCTTCCAGGCGAACAGCCCGGCCGGGGTCACACCGTCGAGCCAGCCATGCACCCGCACACCCGCCAGGGTGATGTCGACCGAAGGCACGCACCGGCCCGCGCAACTTGCCCCACATTGCCTGCCCCAGCTCGCCGGTGGGCAACCAGCCCGCCGCACACGCSMYGMGGCGCTCGTCCTCGTCGCGCCAGCCGTGTTCCATCGCCTGCAGCGACAAGCGTCGCAGGCCATTCCAGGCGGGCATTTCCAGGTCGAAGGGTTCGTCGCTGGCGAGCGCTTCCTGGTCCTCGGCCAGGCGCAGGCCGAGGCGCTGCTCCAGCAGAAAGCGCGCCGGGTGGCGGAAGCATTGCAGCAGCTGCGAGGGCTCGATGGTCAGCCAGGCTTCGTCCGGCTCGGCGAGCAGGCTGGCGAACGGCTGCGCCTGGGTCTGTGGCTGTTCGGCCAGGCGCTGAGCGGCACGGAACCAGGGCAGCGAAAAACCCGCGCAGACGGCATCGCTGAAATTGCGTGGCGAGAAAGGTTGTAGCGGATGCGCGATGAGGATCTTCTCGCTGGCCTTGGGCGCTTTTGGTTGCGAGGCATCGGCGCTGGCAGGGTCGCGGCAGACGGCAGTCATGTCGACGGCCTCCAGCACTTCGCTGAGCAGTACCGATGGCGGCAGCACGGCGTTGTCCCGCGGGTCGCGGCCGACATAGGACAGATACAGCCCCTCGCGCGCCGAGAGCAGGGTTTCCAGCAGCAGGTAGCGGTCATCCAACCGCCGGGCGCGGTCGCCGCGACGCGGGTGGCGGCCGATCAGGTCAAAACCCGAGGGCGGCGTACGCCGGGGAAAGGCGCCATCGTCCAGCCCGAGCAGGCAGACCACGCGAAACGGCAGGCTGCGCATCGGCACCATGGTGCAAAAGGTCACCGCGCCGGTAAGAAAGCCCGAGGCGCCGCCGCCCTGCTGCAACACGGCGCTGAGCTGCTGATGCACCAGCTCCAGTTCGATGGGTCGCGTGAGGTCGGCGGCCTGGGCCTGGTCGCGCAACGAGGCACAGGCCTGCGACAGGAGCAGCAAGGTGTCGCCGGCCTCGCGCTCGTCGAACAGGGTGTCGATGAGGATTTGCAGGTCGTCCGCCCATTCGGCCAGTGGGCGCGGTCGCGCCAGTTGATCGGCCAGCGTGCCGAGCCGCTCGACGACTTCCACCAGCCGTCCCAGCAGTTGCGCACGGGCGCCTTCCAGCGCATCCAGGGGCCAATGCTCACCGAGCAGCGGCGCATTATCTCCGGCCAATTGCGGCGGTGCGGCAAAGCCCAGCATCAGCCGATCCAGCCCCTGGCGCCAGGTAAAGGCCGATTCGTCCGGCAGGCCCAGGCGAACGCCGGCCTCGCGCAGCCAATCGCGCAGCAGCGGCAGGTCTTCGCTCTCGATACCGGCGCGACGCGCGATGGCCGGCTGCTCCAGCCAGGCGAGGATTTCCTCGGCGGCGAAGCGGCTCTGGGCCAGCAGCAGCAGTTCGAGAAACGCCTCGATCAACGGCATTTCGGCGCGCAGGCTGCGGTCGGCAAGGCTGTAGGGAATCCGCGGGCTGCCCTCGCGCGGGGCGAACACCGCTTCGATGAACGGCGCGTAGCGCTCGATGTCCGGCGTCAGCACCACCACCTGGTCCGGGCTCAGCGATGGATTGGCGGCAAAGCGTGCCAGCAGCTGATCGTGAAGGATCTCGACTTCGCGCAGCGGCGAATGGGCGATGTGCACTTCCAGCGAGCGGTCGTCGTCGGCGAGCGTGATGCGCTCCTCGGGCAGCCGGGTGCGCAGGCGTAGGATGTCGTTCTGCAAGGCGTGCAGCAGGCTGTCATCGTGCAGGTCTTCGTCTTCGGAATACAGGCCGAATTCCTGACTGCCCTCGCTTGCGGTCAGGCTGAACAGGGAATCGAAAAAGTCGCGACCCTGTTTGCCCAAGCTAGCCAGTAGTGGATGGCCCACATCCAGGTACCAGTCGTCGGCACCGCTGTCGGGTTGCTTCGCCAGTTCGCGGATATCACGAATCTCGCCCCAGGCTTCACGGCTCGGGTTCAGCGCGCAGACGACCACGTCGATATGACGCGCCAGGCCATCGAGCACACGCAAGTGATGCGGTGGCAGGCTGCTGATGCCGAACACCAGCAAGCGCTCGGGTAGATCGGGTAGCGGCTCGTCACTGTAGAGCCGCTGCAGCAGGTCACCCAGAAGGCGCGCGCGATGTGGATGGCCATCCTTGGTCAATTCACGCCAGAGCAGTGCCTGCCAGGCTTCGTCGGGGCCGAGGTCCAGGGTTTCGCCGCGCTCCCAGGCGGCCAGCCAATCGTCGCGGTAGAGCAAATATTGGTCGAAGACGTCAGCGATCTTCGCAGCGAGCGACAGTCGACGGCGCTCGTCGCCACCGTCGAGGTACTGCGCCAGGCGCGGCGCGAGCTCAAGGTTGGCCGGCTCGCACAGCCAGCCGTAGAGTCTCCAGGTCAGGGTCGACGGTGAGAACGCCGACTGTTCCGGCAAACTGCCCAACACGGTGCGGCTCAGATCCCAGACGAACCGGGCCGGCAGCTGCATTTCCAGCTGCATGGCGATGCCTTGCTTGCGCGCCAGCTCCAGCGTCAGCCAGCGGCCCATGCCCTGGCTCGGCACGACCACCAAAGCCGGGGCGAAGGGGTCGCTGAGCGGCTGGGCGAGCAGGCGCGTGGCCAGCTCGCCAAGGGTTTCGAGGTCGGGAGCGTGGTAAAGGCTGAGCATGGGCAGACCGTGACGAAGCGAAGTGGGTAGGTTACAGGCCACCCGCGGCAGGAGCGAGCAGCCGGGCAAGTCTGCCGCATTGATGCGACAACCGCTGTCGCACTAAAAGCGGCCCGGGGGCAGGCTCAGGTGTCGCGCGCACGCAGCGTTGGACAACGGCTGTACGGGCGACGCAGCCGCGATGACAGTTTCGTGAACAGCGGCCTCTTGAGCGTGGTCCACCTTCTATACTCCTCACAGCTCTCTGCTATTTCAGCGCTTTCAGCTGTGCCCGTTTTCCAACAGCCGGGACTGGAATCTGATGCTGACATTGCTGCACCTGCTTTCTTCTATCGCCTTGCTGGTCTGGGGCACGCATATCGTGCGCACCGGCATCATGCGCGTCTATGGCTCGCATTTACGCCGACTGCTGGGCCGTAGCATGGCCAACTCGCCGCTGGCGTTCGGCGCCGGTATCGGCGTCACCGCCCTGGTGCAAAGCAGCAATGCCACCGCGCTTCTGGCCATCTCCTTCGTCTCCCAAGGCCTGATGGCGCTGCCCACGGCGCTGGCGATCATGCTTGGTGCCGATGTCGGTACGGCGTTGATGTCGCGCATTCTGACGTTCGATCTGTCGTGGCTATCGCCGCTGTGCACCCTGGTCGGGGTCTGCCTGTTCCTGTCCCGCAAGCAGACCCGCACCGGTCAGCTCGGCCGCGTGTTGATCGGTCTTGGTCTGATCATTCTGGCGCTGCAACTGATCGTGGTCACCGCCGAACCGATCACCGAAGCGCGCGGCATGCGCGTGCTGTTCGCTTCGCTGGCTGGGGACACCCTGCTGGCGGCGGTCGTGGGGGCGCTGTTCGCGGTGCTCTCCTATTCCAGTCTGGCCGCGGTTCTGCTCACCGCAACCCTGGCCAGTGCCGGATTGATCAGCCTGCCGGTCGCCCTCGGTGTGGTCATTGGCGCGAATGTCGGCAGCGGCGTGCTGGCCTGGCTTAACGCGACTCCGCAACCTGTGCCGGCTCGCCGGGTGGCGTTTGGCAACTTGCTCTACAAGCTTGCTGGCCTGCTGGTGCTGCCGTTGCTGCCGCTGCTGGTCGAATGGATGGCAACGCTGAATTTCAGCGCTCAGACCCAGGTCATCGCTTTTCACTTGGCGTACAACTCACTGCGCTGCCTGCTGTTGCTGCCTACGGTGGGCCTGATGGCTCGGCTTTGCGAGCGCCTGCTGCCAGAACGGGAGCTGGATAATGGCATTGCGCAGCCGCGCCATCTCGATCCCACCGCGTTGGATACCCCGACCCTCGCCTTGGCCAATGCGGTACGTGAAACCTTGCGCATCGGTGACCTGGTGGAAGCCATGCTGGCACGTTTGCTTGAAGCGCTGCGTGAAGACAGGCCGGAGCCGGGCGAGGAAATCCGTCGACTGGATGACGATGTCGATGCGCTCTACAGCGGTGTGAAGCTCTATCTGGCGCGCATGCCGCGTGAAGACCTGGCCGAGCAGGAAAGCCGGCGCTGGGCAGAGATCATCGAGCTGGCGATCAACCTGGAGCAAGCCGGCGACATCATCGAGCACATGCTCGGCAAAGTGCAGAACCTCAAAACATCCAAGCGCCGATCGTTTTCAGACCGGGGCCTGGACGAACTCAGCCAACTGCACACGCTCCTCTGCGCCAATCTGAGCCTGGGCCTGTCGGTGTTCCTTTCCGGAGACGCCCACAGCGCCCGCCAACTGCTGCAGCAGAAGCGCCAGTTCCGCAAGCGCGAACGTGAATTGGCCCATGCCCACGTACATAGGCTGCATCAGCAGGTGAGGGAAAGCATCGAAACCAGCGCCACGCATCTGGAATTGATCGCCGACATGAAACGCCTGAATTCGCTGTTCTGCAGCGCCGGCTATGCGGCGCTGGAAGGTCAAGTCAGTGGCAAGAGTCGCCTCCCGACCGAGCCCACCCGCGAGGAACACGCCGAGCAGCATCAGCTCCCAGGGAAGCCGGCCTGAACCGCAACCGCGCCAGAACCCTGGCGAGGAATGTCGCCTTCGGATGCAAGGCAAGCGGCGGCTCGGAGTTTCGGCGGGTCGAAAAAAACCCCGGCGATGCTGGGCATGCCGGGGCCGGACCGTCGGCTAGCCGATTAACGCAGCCTGCGTCGCCGCTGCAACCAGACCACCAGGCCGAACAGCGCTAGACCGGGTAGCCACATCCACTCCTTGGCCATCCGATCGGTAGGTGCGCGCACCGCAACGATTTCCTGATCGAACTGCAGACCCAGCTCGGCGGCGGGACTACCGAAGGTCACGCTGTCGATCAGCACTTTGCCGTCCTCCTCGTAAGTCATCAGACCGAACTTTTCCAGCTTCTCTTCGCCGGTTTCACCGTCAGGAATGGCTGCCAGCAAGCTGAACTCGCGCGTATCACCGACGGCGTCTTCACCGCGTATGCGCAAACGCAGCTGGCTGTTCTCCTCCACCGCACCCATCGCCTGGACCAGCTGTGACGGCGGAATGTCACGATAGGGGTCGTGCACGATATCCATCCAGAAACCGGGACGGAACAGGGTGAAGGCGATCAGCAACAGCAGGATGTTTTCATACCAGCGGCTACGCACCAGGAAGTAGCCCTGGGTGCCTGCCGCAAAAATCAGCATCGCCACCGTCGCGACGATAAAGATCACCACGCCGTGCCAGAAGTCCACGTCGATCAGCAACAGGTCGGTGTTGAAGATGAACAGGAAGGGCAGCGCGGCGGTGCGCAGGCTGTAGTAGAACGCCACGATGCCGGTCTTGATCGGATCGCCCTTGGACACCGCCGCGGCAGCGAACGAAGCCAGGCCAACGGGTGGCGTGACGTCGGCCATGATGCCGAAGTAGAAGACGAACATATGCACCGCGATCAGCGGCACGATCAAGCCGCTCTGCTGCCCCAGCGCCACGACCACGGGCGCCAACAGGCTCGACACCACGATGTAGTTTGCAGTGGTTGGCAGCCCCATGCCGAGGATCAGGCTGAGGAAGGCGGTGAGCAGCAACATCAACATCAGGTTGCCCATCGACAGCAGCTCGACCAGATCGGCCAGCACCAGACCGACCCCGGTCTGCGAAACCGCGCCGACGATGATTCCCGCCGCAGCGGTCGCGATGCCGATACCGATCATGTTGCGCGCACCAGCAATCAGGCCTTCACGCAGGTCGACCACACCGTCCATGAACGTGCCGTGCTGGTGGGTGCCATCGCGGCGCATCCAGCTGAGCAGCGGGCGCTGGGTCAACAGGATGATGACCAGTATTACCGAGCCCCAGAACGCCGACAGGCCGGGCGACAGCCGCTCGACCATCAGGCACCACACCAGTACGACCACCGGCAGCAGGAAATGCAGGCCTGCCAGCAATACCGGACGCGTCTGCGGCAGCTTCTCGATTGGGGCGTCGGGGTCTTCCGGGGGCAGCGGCGGGTTACTCGCCGCGACTTTCAACAGCGCCAGGTAAACCGCCACCAACAGCGCCCCGATTACCCAGATCGCCCCGTCGCCGAGGGCCGGTTTCATCCAGCCAAGACCGTAATAGACGGCCAGCGAAATGCCGGAAATCAGTGCAACGCCAAAGGCGAACCCGATCAGCCGCTGCACCCACGGCTTGGCCACGTTGGCCCGCGGCAGAGCGGTGAGACCCAGCTTGAGCGCCTCGAGATGAACGATGTAGACCAGAGCGATGTAGGAGATCAGCGCCGGCAAGAAGGCGTGCTTGATCACCTCGACATAGGGAATGCCGACGTATTCGACCATCAGGAAGGCCGCGGCGCCCATGACCGGGGGCATGATCTGGCCGTTCACCGAGGAGGCCACTTCCACCGCGCCAGCCTTCTCGGCGGAGAAGCCGGTGCGTTTCATCATGGGGATGGTAAAGGTGCCGGTGGTGACTACGTTGGCAATCGAGGAGCCGGAAATCAGGCCGGTCATGCCGGACGCCACGACCGCCGCCTTGGCCGGGCCGCCACGGAAATGGCCGAGCATGCTGAAGGCCAGCTGGATGAAGTAGTGGCCAGCACCGGCGCGCTCGAGCAGCGCGCCGAACAAGACGAACAGGAAAACGAAACTGGTAGACACACCCAGCGCGATGCCGAACACGCCTTCGGTGGTAATCCACTGGTGGTTGGCCAGGGCAGTGAAGCTGACCCCGCGGTGCGCCAGCAGGCCCGGCATGTACGGCCCCGCCAGGCTGTAGCCGAGAAAGACCAGCGCGATGATCGCCAGCGCCGGGCCCAACGCACGACGAGTGGCCTCGAGCAACAAGGGTATGCCGATACAGGCAGTGACCAGATCCATCGTGGTCAGATTGCCGGGGCGCTGCGCCAGTTGCTCATACACGACGAACAGGTAGCCAGCGCTTGCCGCGGCGATCAGCCCCAGCGCGATATCGATCAACGGCACGCGATCACGCGGCGAGCGTTTGAATGCGGGATATGCGAGAAAAGCCAGGAGCAGGGCAAACGCCAGATGAATCGCCCGGGCTTCGGTATTGTTGAACACGCCGGTGCGCAACATGAATGGCAGCGGCGAGGCGATCCACAGCTGGAACAGCGACCAGAGCAGCGCCAGACCCGAAATCAGTTTCGCCATGGTGCCTTCGGGTATCCGCGCACCAACGTCTTTGGCGATCAGCTCTTCTGTAGAGAGTTCTTTGTCTTGCATGAAATGTGGCCTGCTTTTTCAGGTATCGGAACCGCGAAAACCCGTGGCACGGGGCACACGGGTTTTCAGACGAAAGCCGCGGACGGCAGCCTGCCGCTTCGATGCAGCAGGCCGAAACCCGTTACAGCCAGCCACGCTCTTTGTAGTAGCGCTCGGCGCCTTCGTGCAGCGGTGCGGACAGGCCGACCTTGATCATGTCTTCGGCCTTCAGATCCTTGAATGCCGGATGCAGGCGCTGGAAGCGCTCGAGGTTCTCGAACACCGACTTGACCAGCTTGTACACCACATCCGCGTCGACCTTGGAGGTGGTGGAAAGCACGGCCTTGCCGCCGATCGATTGAGTAGCACCGTCATTGCCCTTGTACATGCCACCTGGGATTTCAGCCTTGGTGTAGTAGCTCTTCTCGGACAACAGCTTGTCGATTTCCGGACCGGTAATTGGCACCAGAACGGCGTCGACGGTGGTGGTGGCTTCCTGGATCGCGCCATTCGGATGACCGACGAAGTAGGTCATGGCGTCGATGTTGTTGTCGCCCAGGGCGCTGGCCTGTTCGGCTGGCTTGAGCTCGGCTGCAAGCGCGAAAACCGACTTGTCCCAGCCCTTTTCCTTCATGATTTCTTCGAGGGTGTCACGCTGACCGGAACCGGGGTTGCCGATGTTGACGCGCTTGCCCTTGAGGTCGTCCAGGCTTTTGATGTTGGCGTCGCGACGCGCCAGCACGGTGAAGACTTCGCTCTGCAGCGAGAAGACCGCACGGATGTCGTCCATCGCGCCTTCGTTCTTGAACGGCTCCAGGCCTTCCATCGCCTTGTACTGGTGGTCCGACTGCATGATGCCGAAATTGAACTCGCCGCTGCGCAGGCCGTTGACGTTGGCCACGCCGCCACCGCTAGCGGGCGCGTTGCACTTGAGGTCTTCGGCGTTACGGTTAACGAATCGGCAGATCGACTGCCCGGCCACATAGTAAACGCCCGTCTGACCACCGGTACCGATGGTCACGAATTGTTCTTGCGCCTGAGCCACGCCGCTCAGACCAGTCCCCGCCAATGCGGCGGAAAATATCCATGCCAAGGATTTGCCTTTCATGGATTCACTCCTTATTGGTTGTTTTGGATTGCCCCGCTGACCTTGTGAGCCACGCCGGAAGTTTGGAGTCTAGCAGGCCATAGGTTTATGCGAATAACGCTGTCGCTTTATGACACGCCGCTGCGTTCGGAAGCCAAACCACACGAACGGGCTGAGCGTATGGACTAACCCTTTGGATTAGCGTTCCGACATTTTTGGGTCCACTTCCTCATTCGGTCCGCTACCCATTGTCAACGGGAAGCACAGAAGAAGCCGCACGACCCTGAGCGCTTCAGGGCTTCCGATAAATGGCCAGATCGTTGACGCGGCTGAATGTAGTATCAATTCGACATTATCCGTATCGTTTCAATGTCCACTTGCTACGCTTCCGTTGCGGCAAAGAAAGTTCAACAAGGTCCCAATCTGAATGCGTATCCGCCTCCTGCTGCTCTACAGCCTGCTCATATTACTGGTCGGCGTCGTTTCGACTCCCGTAATGGCGGCTGTCACGCCGAAAGTGGTGAGCAAGCACAGTGAAGGCTTGGAAGTCGGGGCCATCGATTGGGTGAAGGGCCACCCTGACGCGGATTTCGAAACCGCTCATGCCGCAGACTGGCCCTGGCAGCCACTGGAAAAGCCCAATCTGAGAAAACAGCCACAGGGCGCCTGGCTGCGTTTCACGCTTGAGAGCAGCAGCGCCTTATCGGCCGGCACCTGGTACCTGAGTTTGAAATGGCCGGTACTGGATGATGTGCAGGTACGACTGTTCTATCCGGAGCAAAGGGCATGGGGATCGCCGATGCGCGCGGGTGACCATGTGCCCATGGACGATCGGCCGCTCGAGAGTCAGAACCTGGTCTTCCCGTTCGAGTTAGCGCAAGGCGGCAAGGCAGTTGTGTACATGCACGTTCAAGGCCGTGAGTTCATGGCCATGCCATTAGTGTTGTCCGACGAAGCGGGGTTCACCGCCGAGAAAATCACCGATGTGGCCATGATCAGCCTGTTTTTCGGCGGCATGCTGGTGATCCTTCTCTATAACAGCAGCTTGTTCGTGTTCACCCGGGATGTGGCCTATCTGCTCTACGTCGCCTATCTGCTCAGCGCCTTGTTTTACGTGCTCGCCATAACCGGCTTCGGCCAGCTGTTCCTGTGGCCAGATATGCCCCCTATCGCCCGTCGTTTTTACGGTTTGTCAGCGGCCCTTTGCTTCTTCACCCCGCTAGTGTTCGCCAGCCGCTTCCTCAGCGTCCGCCGTTACGGTGGCTGGGTCTGGCTGGTCACCTGGGGGCTGATGGCCTACTGGGCGGTGACCATACTGGTTACCCTGTTTGCGCCGTCTCTGGCCAATTACCTGGCGGCCGAATCGGTTGCGCTGGCGCACTGCATCCTGACCATGGCTGCCGTGATCAACCTGTGGATCCGGGGCAACCGCTCCGCGCGCCTATTCATCATTGCCTGGTCGACACTACTGTTGGCCACCATCATTCATTTATTGGCGCTTGAAGGGCTGCTTGCGCTGAATGCCTACACGCTGTACGGACAGCTGATCGGCATGTTCGCTGAGTTTGTACTGCTGTCGATGGCGTTGGCTGAGCGCATCAACCACGATCGGGATCGACGAATCGTTGCGCAGCAGAGCGCGTTACAAGCCTCTGAAGCACTGGGCCTGGAGCGCGAGTCACGCTTGCGTGCACAGCAGCAGACATTGGATTTGCAAATGCGGGCCAACGAGGCGCTGGAAGCACGTGTGTCCGAACGGACCCGAGCGTTGGAAGACGCCAAGCGCGGCCTGGAACGGGTCAACGAACAGCTCACGCGGATGAGTATCACCGACGCGCTGACTCAGTTGTCCAACCGAGGGCACTTCGATCTGATGATCGATGAGGAGATCCGCTGCGCGCAGCGCGTCGAGAAGCCGCTTTCGGTGCTGCTGCTGGATATCGATCATTTCAAGCAGGTCAATGACACCTACGAGCATCCCTTCGGCGACGAATGCCTGCGCCTGGTCGCCGCCGCGCTCAAGCAGCACGGTCAGCGCGCCGGCGACGTGGTGGCGCGCTATGGCGGTGAGGAATTCGTCATAGCACTGCCTGGCGTCGACAGCCGCCAGGCTGGCGAGCAGGCCGAGCGGATCCGCATGGCGGTGGCCGCGCTGCACCCGACTTGCGGCGAGGCTCGCCTCGACCTGACCATCAGCATTGGCGTGGCCACGCTTGAGCCGCCAATGTCCTGTTCCGCGACCCAACTGCTCGCCGCCGCCGATGCCGCGCTTTACCGAGCTAAGCGCAATGGTCGCAATCAAGTGGCGGTCGCCGAGCCGGACGAGGCGACCTGAATCAATCGACGTTTGGCGGGAAACGCAACCTGACCAGCAACCCACCCAGGGTGCCCTGACCCAGCTCGATGCTGGCGCGATGGGCTCGGCTGATCTCGCCGACGATCGCCAATCCCAACCCGGCGCCCTGCCCCTGTTGCTGTACGCGATAGAAGCGCGCGAATACCTTCTCGCGTTCATCAGGGGCGATGCCGGGCCCGTCGTCTTCGACTTCCAGCACACCTTCCTCACGTACGCGCAACACTACATTGCCGCCGTTCGGCGTATGCGCCAGGGCATTGTCCAGCAGGTTGCTCATCAGCTCGCTGAGCAGCGTCGGTTCTCCGTGGATCCACGCCGGGTGGTCTGCTTCCAGCGCCAGCGCTACGCCGCGTTTGTGCGCCAGCGCAGCCATCGCCAGCCCCAGCTCACGGGCCAGCCGGCTCAGATCCAGGCGCTGCGCACCACCCTCGGCAATTGCTTGCGCGCCACTTTCGATGCGTGCCAGCGAAAGCAGCTGGTTGGCCAGATGGATGACCCGGTCCGTGTGCGCTCCGGCTTCTTCGAGGGTCTCCTGCCAACGCTGCGGCTGTTGTTCGCGCAGGCCCAGCTCGATGCGTGCCTTGAGCGCCGCCAACGGCGTACGCAACTCATGAGCGGCATCGGCGATGAATTGCGCCTGACGTTCGAACTGGCCGCGCAGCCGCTCGGTGAAATGGTTGAGCGCGGCAACCAGCGGCTTGAGTTCACGCTGCACCGTCACCAGCGGCAACGGTCGCAGGTCGTCCGGTTGGCGCAGCTCCACGGCCTCGCTGAGCTTGCCCAACGGCCGCAGCGCGGCACTCACCGCCAGCCATACCAGCAACAACGCGGTAATCGCCAGCAGGCCGACCCGCCACAGCGTGTCGGTGAGCAGGCCGCGCGCCATCCGTTCGCGGGCGCCCAGGGTTTCGGCCACGCGAATCTCGGCGATTCCGGTTAGCGACGGCTCGCTGACGGGCTGCAGCAGACTGACCAGGCGCACCCCCTCGCCCCTGAACTCGCCATCATAGAAACGGGCCAACGCCGGATAATCGTCGGTACGCCGGACATCGGCGTCCGGGGCTGGCAGGCCCTCATAGCCGCTGACCAGCCGGCCCTCGGTATCGAGCACCTGATAGTAGATGCGCCCAGCACTGTCATAAGCGAAGGTGTCCAACGCCACATAGGGCACATTGGCGCGCAGCTTGCCGTCGTTGGCCACCAGCCCCTCGGCGATGGCTCGGGCCGAGGCCAGCAGCGTGCGGTCGTAAGCCGAATCGGCTGCCGCGCGACCGTTCCAGTAAGCACTCCAGCCGCTGAACAGCAGCATCAGCGTCAGCAGCACGGCCAGCCGGCGCAATAATCCGGCACGCAGGCTTCCAACGCGCAGCGGCAATGTTTCAGCCATCCACCGCCTCCAGCAGGTAACCCAGCCCCCGGAAGGTGACGATACGTACCGCGCTGCCCTCGAGTTTCTTGCGCAGGCGATGGATATAGATCTCGATGGCGTCGGCGCTGGCATCCTCGTCGAGACCGAAGACCTGCGCCGCCAACTGGTCCTTGCTCATAACGCGCCCGGGTCGCGCGATCAGCGCCTCGAGCACCGCCTGTTCGCGCGAAGTGAGGCTCAGCGGTTGCCGGTCGAGGCTGAAGCGTCTGGCGTCCAGGTCATACATCAGCGCACCGCAGCTCTGCTGGCGCTCACCGCCGGCCACGCTGCGCCTCAACAGTGCCTTGACCCGCGCTTCGAGCTCGGACAACTCGAACGGTTTGGCCAGGTAATCATCCGCGCCAAGATTGAGCCCGTGCACGCGATCGGTGACCTCGCCGCGTGCGGTGAGCATGAGTACGGGCAGCGTATTTCCCCGTTCCCGCAGCCGCGCCAGCACCTGGAAACCATCAAGCCGAGGCAGCCCGACATCAAGGATCGCCAGCGCATAATCCTCGGTCGCCAGCGCCAGATCGGCCGCCACCCCATCATTCAGAAGATCCAGCGTCCAGCCTGCCGCTCGCAGCGCCTGCGCCACGCTTTCAGCGAGCTGGGGATGGTCCTCGACCAGAAGTATCCGCATTGCCTGTCCTCTGCCACACACGGAACGGGCCGCCAGTGTAGCGACAAGGTAAGCCGCACGCTGCTTTCACCCCTGAAAGCCTGGCGAAAGTTTCGCCGCCTAGGATCGCCATCAGGTGGCTCGATCCACCTGGCGCGGCAAAACGCCGCCACGACAAAAACAATAGTGGAGATACAGGATGCTGACTGCCGTCAGAGTTAACTCCGTACACGCTCGTCTCGCCCTCGCCGTCGCAGCCGCCTCGTTGGCGCCCCTGGCCCAGGCCGATTTCATCGAAGACAGCAGCGCGACCCTGCAAACTCAGAACATCTACCTCAACCGCGACTTCCGCGAAGGTGACGGCCAGTCCAAACGCGAAGAGTGGTCGCAGGGCTTTCTGCTCAACATCGAATCGGGCTTCACCGAAGGCACCGTCGGCTTCGGCCTCGATGCCATGGGCATGCTTGGCATCAAGCTCGACTCCGGCGGCGGCCGCACCGGCACCGATCTGCTCCCGGTACACGACGACGGCAGCACCCCGGACGAATTCAGCCGCCTCGGGCTGACCGCCAAGGCGAAGATATCCGAGACCGAACTGCGCTACGGCAGCCACATTCCTGAAACGCCGGTGGTGAAGGCCAGCGACAGCCGCACCCTGCCGCAGGTGTTCGAAGGCGCCATGCTGGTGTCGCAGGAGGTGACCGGCCTGACCCTGAGCGGAGGGCGCCTGGACAAGGTCATCGACCGTGCATCGACCAACTCCCAGGACCTGCAGCTGAACAACAAGAACGGCCGCTTCGACAGTGCCGCCGAAGCTGATTACCTGACGTTCGCCGGGGCCAAATACGCCTTCAACGACACCTTCACCGGTACCTACTACGCGGCCGAACTCGCCGACATCTATCGCCAGCACTTCTTCAACCTGCAGGTCTCCCGGCCGCTGAGCAAGGATTCGGCGCTGACCGCCGATCTGCGCCTGATGATCAGCGATGACACAGGTACGGCCAACGCCGGCAAGATCGACAACCAGGCCTGGAACGGCATGGTGGGCTACAGCCTGGGCGGCCACAAAGTCAGCCTCGCCTATCAGCAGATGAACGGCGATACCGGTTACGCCTACATCGATGGCGGCGATCCTTACCTGGTCAACTTCGTCCAGATCAATGACTTCGCCAACGCCGACGAGCGCTCCTGGCAGGCCCGCTACGACTATAACTTCGCCGCGGTCGGCATACCTGGCCTAACCTTTCTTACACGCTACATATCCGGCGACAACGCCGAATACAACGGCGGCAGCAACGGCAGCGAGTGGGAGCGCGATATCGAGCTCAAGTACGTCGTGCAAACCGGGCCGTTGAAGAACGTCGCCGTGCGCATGCGTAACGCCATGTTCCGCTCCGATTTCGCCCGCGACGCCGATGAAAACCGCCTGATCGTCAGCTACAACCTGCCGATCTGGTAAATCCGTCCACAATAAGAAAACAGAGGAAACACTATGAAGAATGCAATCCGTCGTTTCGCGCTGCTCTCGACCTGCCTGGTGCTCTCGAGTCAGCTGATGGCCGAACCCAAACGCCCCGAATGCATCGCCCCGGCCAAACCCGGCGGCGGTTTCGACCTGACCTGCAAGCTGGCCCAGAGCGGCCTGAAAGACGAAGGTCTGCTGGAAGCGCCAATGCGCGTCACCTACATGCCCGGCGGTGTCGGCGCGGTGGCCTACAACGCGGTAATCGCTCAGCGCGCCGATGATCCGGCGACCATCACGGCGTTCTCCAGTGGTTCGTTGCTGAATCTGGCGCAGGGTAAGTTCGGTCGTTATGACGAAACCAACGTGCGCTGGCTGGCCGGTATCGGCACCGATTATGGCGCCATCTCGGTACGCGAAGACGCGCCTTATAAAAATCTCGACGAGTTGATCGCTGCGGTGAAGAAAGACCCCAGCAGCGTAGTCTTCGGCGCCGGTGCCACCATTGGCGGCCAGGACTGGATGCAGACCGCACTGATTGCCCGTGCCGCCGGCGTCGATCCGAAGAAGTTGCGCTACGTGGCCTTCGAAGGTGGCGGCGAAACGCTGACCGCCATGCTAGGCGGTCATGTCCAGGTCACCAGCAGCGGTCTGGGCGAAGTGACGCCTCAGCTCGACGCCGGCAAGATCCGCATCCTCGCCGTGCTTTCCGAGGAGCGTCTACCAGGCAAGCTGTCGAACATCCCGACGGCCAAGGAACAAGGCTACGACATCAGCTGGCCGGTCATCCGCGGCTTTTACATGGGCCCGGAAGTCAGCGACGAGGACTTCAACTGGTGGAAGACGCAGTTCGACACCCTGCTGGCCGATGAAGATTTCGCAAAACTGCGCGAGCAGCGCGACCTCTTCCCGCTTTCGATGACTGGCGATGAGCTCAAGACCTTCGTCAACAAGCAGGTCGCCGATTACAAGGAACTCGCCGCCGAGTTCGGCCTGGTCAAGTAACACCCGTTGGGCAGCAGCTTCCGGATGGGAGCTGCTGCCCGCTCCCTTCGAGGTAATCCACATGTACGTACGTGTATTTGCCGCGGCGTGGCTACTCGCCTGCGTCGGTCTTGCGTTGCTCGCTTGGGGTTTCGAGGCGCCCTTCGCCTACGACCCGGTTGGCCCACGCGCTTACCCGCTGCTGCTGCTGTTTCTGATGGGCTGCGGGGCACTCTGGCTGCTGTGCAAACCACACGGCGATCCGACGCCGCCGTTCGACTGGGCGATGGCTCGACGAGCCCTGCTCTGCGTACTGGTACTGCTGGCGTATGCACTGCTGTTCGAAAAGCTCGGCTTCGTCATTACCACGGCGCTAGCCACATTCGCCCTGGGCCTGCTGTTCAACGGTCGCCTGTGGCTTTGCTTGATCAGTGGCGTGCTGATGGGCGTGCTGCTCTACGGCCTGTTCGACCTGTTGCTTGATGTGCCGCTGCCACTCGGCGTGCTGCGCTTGCTGGAGAGCTGAAAATGGAAACGCTTAATTTTTTGTTCCACGGCTTCGACGTCGCCACGCGACCGACGAATCTGCTGGTGGCGCTGTTCGGCGCCTTTGTTGGCACCATCGTCGGTCTCTTGCCGGGCCTGGGTCCGATTAACGGCGTAGCCCTGCTGCTGCCGCTGGCCTTTGCGTTGGGTTTGCCGCCGGAAACGGCGCTGATTCTGCTGGCGGCGGTGTACCTGGGTTGCGAGTACGGCGGGCGTATTTCGGCCATCCTGCTCAACGTACCCGGCGATGCCGCCGCGGTCATGACAACCATCGACGGCTACCCGCTGGCGCGCCAGGGCAAAGCCGGCATCGCCCTGTCGCTGTCCGCGGTGAGCTCGTTCATGGGTAGCATCATCGCCACTTGCGGCGTGGTGCTGTTCGCCCCGCTACTGGCCAAGTGGGCAGTCGCCTTCGGCCCGGCGGAATACTTCGTACTGATGATTTTCGCCATCGCCTGCCTCGGCGGCATGGTCGGCGACAAGCCGGTCAAAACCCTGATGGCGGCGTTGATCGGCCTGGGACTGGCGACGGTCGGCGTGGACTCCACCACGGGCGTCTACCGTTTCACCTTTGGCAGCGTCAGCCTGTCGGATGGCATTCAGTTCGTGATCGTGGTGATCGGTTTCTTCAGCGTCAGCGAAGTGCTGCTAATGCTAGAAAAAACCCACAGCGGGCAAAAGGCGGTCAAGGCCAGCGGACGCCTGCTGTTCAACTTCAAGGAGTTCTGCTTCACCTTCTGGACCATGGTCCGCAGCGCCCTGGCAGGCTTTGTCATCGGCACCCTCCCAGGCGCCGGTGCGACCATCGCCAGCGCCATGACCTATATGAGCGAAAAGCGCATGGCCGGCGACAGCGGGAAGTTCGGAGAGGGCGACCTGCGCGGCCTGGCCGCTCCGGAAGCTGCCAACAACGCCTCCGCCTGCGGCTCGCTGATTCCGATGCTGACCCTCGGCGTGCCAGGCTCTGGCACCACGGCGGTGATGATCGGCGCGCTGACGCTGTACAACATCACGCCCGGCCCGCTCCTGTTCGAACAGCAACCCGACGTCGTGTGGGGCCTGATCGCCTCGCTGTTCATTGGCAACGTGATTCTGCTGGTGATGAACATTCCGCTGGTCGGCCTGTTCTCCAAAATGCTCAGTGTGCCCAACTGGGTCCTGGTGCCGGCGATCACGGCCATCAGCCTGGTCGGCGTTTACTCGGTGCACAGCACCACCTTCGATCTGGTGCTGATGGTCGGGCTCGGCGTGTTCGGCTACCTGCTACGCAAGCTGGAGTTTCCGCTGTCGTCGTTGATTCTTGGCTTCGTGCTCGGCGAGATGATGGAAGACAACCTGCGTCGTGCGCTATCGATCTCCGCAGGTGAGCTGAGCATCCTCTGGGGTAGCCCTATCACCCTGATCCTTTGGGCCCTGGCCGCGCTGATGCTGGCCCTACCCGGCCTGCGCTGGTGGCGCCAGCGCCGCCGCACCAAGCTGAACGAGGCGCACGCCTGAGATGCCGCGCTGGCTTCCGGGATGGTGGGCGACGCCTGCTGGCTGGCAAGCCTGGCGAACTGGCCGCTGCCCTGGATGGTCGGCTCGCTGCTGGC
Source organism: Stutzerimonas stutzeri (assembly GCF_000590475.1). Taxonomy (NCBI): domain Bacteria; kingdom Pseudomonadati; phylum Pseudomonadota; class Gammaproteobacteria; order Pseudomonadales; family Pseudomonadaceae; genus Stutzerimonas; species Stutzerimonas stutzeri. Next base: position 4,364,329 of record NZ_CP007441.1, read on the forward strand.
GGTCATCGCGGTGCGCTGCAGCGGCTGGCTGATCGCAGAAGTGCCTCGCGGCCGGCAGACCGGGCAATGGCTGATCGCCAGCGCCATCGGTCTGCATTTCACCAGCGAGGTGATGCAGCAGGTAGTCGAGCATTTCGGGGTGATCCTCGCTGGCGCGCTGGGCACCCTGTTGCTGAGCCTGATCGGTATTTTCATTCTGCTACGCAGCGGTACGGACCGCGCCACGGCGTTCTTCTCCAGCATGCCGGGCGGCGCGAGCGAAATGGTCAACCTGGCCGGCCGGCACGCCGCGCAGCCGGCAATGGTGGCCGCGGCTCACAGCATGCGGCTGTTGCTAGTGGTACTGCTCATTCCCGCCGTGTTCACCTGGAGCCTGCCGCCGGTGGATGCGCCGCCGCCGGCTCCGGTCAGCTGGCCATGGCTGGCGCTACTGCTACCGGCGGGGGGGTTGCTGGCACTGGTGTGGAAGAAGCTCGATCAGCCCAATCCCTGGATGCTCGGACCGCTGACGGTGTGTGCCGCCGCCAGCGCCGTCTTCGACCTGCATCTGGGCATGCCTCAAGGCGTCGGCCAGTTCGGTCAATGGCTGATCGGCTGCTCGCTGGGTTGTCATTTCGACCGGCCGTTTTTTCGCAGCGCCCCTCAGTTCATGCTGCGCATTCTGCTGTTCACGCTGTTGGCGATGCTCGCCGCAGCAGGCCTGGCCGAAGCGCTGGGCTGGGCAGCCACGCTGAACCAGACATCGCTGATGCTGGGGATGATGCCCGGCGGTATCACCGAGCTGTGCCTGACAGCTGAAGCGCTGCAACTGTCGGTCGCCCTGGTCACCGCGCTGCAAGTGTTGCGATTGTTCCTCGTCATGTTCCTGGCTGAGCCGATATTCCGACTCTGGCAACGGGCCACGTATTAACCCGCCGTTTGGCGGGTTCTTTTTATCCCGTTTTTCCGCGCAGACTCCCCTGCTCCGCTTAGCCGAAGAACCAATAGCACACCAGAATGGCGGCCACGATCCCGGCCGCATCCGCCGCCAGCGCACACCCAACTGCATGTCGGGCGCGCTGGATGCCTACCGCCCCGAAGTACACCGCCAATACATAAAAAGTGGTCTCGGTACTGCCCTGCACGGTCGCCGCCACCAAAGCCGGGAAGCTGTCGACACCCTGATTCTGCATGGTCTCGATCAGCATCGCGCGTGCGGCGCTGCCGGAAAACGGCTTGACCAGCGCCGTTGGCAACGCGTCGACGAAGCGAGTATCCCAACCCAGCGCTTCGACCAGCCAGCGGATGCCGTCCAGCCCGAAGTCCAACGCACCGGATGCTCGCAACACTCCGATCGCGCAAAGCATGGCAATGAGATAAGGCAGCAGGCTCTTGGCGACGTCGAAGCCCTCCTGTGCACCTTCGACGAAGCTTTCGTAAACCGACACCTTGCGCAGCGCCCCGACGATCAGGAACGTGGTGATCAGGCCGAACAGGGTCAGGTTGCCGAGTAGTGATGACAGCGATGACAGAGCGGTGGCTGAGAGCCCCGCGAGCAGCGCCATGAAGCCCCCGAGCAACAGCGCACCGGGAATGAAATACGCCAGCACCACCGGGTCCCATATCCGTAGGCGCTGCACCAGCGCCACCGCCAGCAGGCCCGCCAGGGACGAAGCGGTGGTGGCCAACAGAATCGGCAAAAACACCAGAGTCGGATCCTCGGCGCCCTGCTGCACGCGGTACATGAAAATAGAAACCGGTAGCAGCGTCAGCGACGAAGTGTTGAGCACCAGAAACAGGATTTGCGCGTTGCTCGCCACGGCCTTGTTGGGATTAAGCTCCTGTAGCGCGCGCATAGCCCTAAGGCCAATGGGCGTGGCTGCATTGTCCAGCCCCAGGCCATTGGCGGCGAAGTTGAGCGTGATCAATCCCAGCGCTGGGTGGCCGGCTGGTACTTCAGGCATCAAGCGGCGGAACAGCGGCCCCAGCAGACGGGCCAGCAGTTCGATCAGACCGGCCTTTTCAGCGATGCGCAAGAAGCCCAGCCAGAGCGTCAAGGTGCCGAACAGCACGATCATGATTTCCACGGCCAGCTTGGCCATGGCGAAGAGGCTTTCCACCAGCGCGGCGAACACCGCTGGGTCGCCACCCAGTAGCCATCGCCCAAGCGCAGCAATCGCGGCGACCAGAAAAAAGCCCAGCCAGAGGCCGTTGAGCATGTGATTCTCCAACGAGTGACTGCGCGCGATGATAGCGGTGCAGCTGGAGAACGGCCATGAACAGGGGCCATGAAAGGAAAAGGATTCCTCGGGTACGGCGAGCCGTCTTGCGGCAATGCCGCTGGGTATGTACGCGGAAGCCCAGCTCAGGCACGCGTCAGGTGAAAAGCCTATCGCATTTCCCATTCCGGAAATGCAGGCCACGCCGAAGGGCATCGCAAGCCGAAGGTGGTCGCCCACCTTCGGTTGCCTTTCGCTGAGCCTGGTCCGTGAAGGAGGTACTCCCTGTACCCCTAGGTCACTCCATCACACAGAGCGTCCCGACCCCTTGGCTTCCCCGCTACACGGGCTGACGGATGTTCGCGAACGAATCATCCTGTCGTTCTTACCAAGCTTCGCCTCGGTGCAGCGAAGCCTCAGAATATTGGCATCCCGCCTGTACTACCTCCGTCGGTGTTGCAGCCGCCCTTGCGGGCGGCGTCGTTGCATCAGACACGCGGGCCGCGGCCTCGACCGAAAATCAGCGAAGCGACAAACAGCACCAGGAACACCACGAACAGGATCTTGGCGATGCCCGTTGCGGTACCAGCGATACCACCGAAGCCCAGGACCGCAGCGATGATGGCAATGATCAGGAACGTAATAGCCCAACTCAGCATGGTGTAACTCCTCTTCGGTTCAGGACATCTTCAGCGGGACCGATATCTGCAACAATCCGGCTCGCGGCTTTACCACTAGAAAACCCAGCGTTGTTCCGACCGCACCTGCACATAATCAATCGTCTTAGGCGCAGGGCCTGTTTGCACGATCCCTACTGGTTGAGCGTCATACATATGGATTCGTTCCGCTGACTCATGCTGTGCCTGGCTGAGCGGTTGTGACATCGGCCGCTCGGCGCCAACGATCAGCGTAACTACAGCAGCGGTCAGGAAACCTTTGCCTACCAGTGAGAAACGTGCTTGACGATTCATCCTCAACTCCTTCTAAGCATGCGGTGCATGTCTGTTCTTAGGGGATATATTGCAGGCCTCATGCCAGTCGCTGTAAATATAATTTATCCTTTAAATTCAATAAGTTATTTATCCAAAACGCGAGGGCGCCAATTTATATTGCACGATGCCGCCAGTCGGCACCGGGCGATTTGCACGACGGCCTAATCCCAGCGCCTTTCGTTAACTAGAGGTGCCATGATTGAGTGAATGGATTCGCTCATGACAGGCACGCAGTTTCGGCAGTTCGATGGCTAAAAGCGCCCGGACGTCGGGATGGGCTGTTTTCAGCGCGTCCTCAAACGCCGCAATTATGCGCTCCTCGGTCTGGTCCAGTTGGTCGATGTACACTGCATCGGCATGCCCGAGCCGGGCCTTGGTGTCGGCGTACATCTCGCGAAGCTTGCCGGCCGTAGTTCCGCCTTGGGCAGGCTGCTCCTGATTGGCAGCGACTTTCACCGAAAGCGCCTGGATGATATGGGTCTTGGCCTGCGCCATATCTCTAAACAAGTGCTGCAGCTCCACGTCTTCCACCACGCCAAGCGCATGCTGATAAAAATGCTGGCCGTCGCGGGTGATTTCGATCAGCTCGTTGAGCTGGGTCATGTTGTCGTTCATGAGGTCCTCCGAATTCCATGCAATGCGCCCTATCAGGGCGCTCTTACGAATAGCGGCAAGCCTCGTGCCAGCGCAAAGACCCGCGTTGTGCCTTTATAATCAGCAGCTTGGCATGCCGTTTCGCTTGAAAATTAATTGCATGCTGCAGGAAATGCGCCTCACCACCGTGCAACTTGCAAGACTTTTCGTAGACTAAAGCAGGCGCTGACCCATACTCGGCATCTTCCGAACACAAAAACCCAAACACTCCACCCCGATTCGCCAGCAAACAAGCCTTGCCTAACTGGAGCATTCATGGACCAAACAACCGACACCGGTGGCCGCATTCTCCTGGTAGATGACGAGGCCGCGATCCTGCGCACCTTCCGCTATTGCCTCGAGGATCGCGGTTATACGGTGGTCACGGCCGCCAGCGCCTCACAAGCCGAGGCGATCCTGCAGCGCCAGGTGTTCGATCTGTGCTTTCTTGACCTGCGCCTCGGCGAAGACAACGGGTTGGACGTCCTACAGCAGATGCGTGTACTCGCGCCCTGGATGCGTGTGGTGATCGTCACCGCGCATTCGGCCGTGGACACTGCCGTGGATGCCATGCAGGCAGGCGCAGCGGATTATCTGGTCAAGCCATGCAGCCCGGAGCAGCTGCGCCTGTCGGCGGCCAAGCAACTGGAAGTCCGTCAGATGGCGGCACGTCTGGAGGCGCTGGAAGGCGAGGTGCAAAAGCGCAGCGACGCGCTCGGCTCGCACAGCCCGGCAATGATGAGTGTGCTGGAGACCGCGCGACAGGTGGCCGATACCGACGCCAATATCCTCATTCTCGGCGAATCCGGCACCGGCAAGGGCGAGCTGGCCCGGGCGATCCACAACTGGAGCCGCCGCGCGAAGAAGGCCTTCATCACCATCAACTGTCCGTCGTTGTCGGCGGACCTGATGGAAAGCGAGCTGTTCGGACACAACCGCGGCGCGTTCACCGGTGCCACGGAAAGCACGTTGGGGCGGGTCAATCAGGCCGATGGCGGAACCCTGTTTCTCGACGAAATCGGCGATTTTCCCTTGGCTCTACAGCCAAAACTGCTCCGATTCATCCAGGACAAGGAATACGAGCGCGTCGGTGACCCGGTCACACGGCGCGCAGACGTACGCATCCTCGCCGCAACCAACCTGAACCTCGAAGAGATGGTTCGTGAAGGGCGTTTCCGCGAAGATCTGCTCTATCGCCTGAATGTCATCACGCTGCACCTGCCCCCCATGCGCGAGCGGCCAGAGGACGTGCTGACCCTCGCCGAACGATTCCTGGCGTTCTTCGTCAAGAGCTATGGCCGTCCAGCGCGAGGCTTCAGTGACAGCTCCATTGCTGCGCTGAAAGCCTACCGCTGGCCAGGCAACGTACGGGAGCTGCGCAACGTCGTCGAGCGCGCCAGCATCATCTGTCCGCAGGAAATGATCGAAGTCACCCACCTCGGTCTGGCCGACCAAAGCGTCAACAATGCGCCGCGCATCGGTGAGCCGCTCAGCCTGGAAGATCTGGAAAAAGCACATATTTCCGGGGTACTGAGCACCAGCGACACTCTTGAACAGGCCGCCCGGATTCTCGGCATCGACGCCTCGACGCTCTATCGAAAACGCAAGCAATACGGCCTATGAGACTTCAGATGAAGCTGAGAACCCGCCTGTTTCTGGGCTTCTCGGCACTGATGACGGTAGCGCTGCTGGGGCTGTTGCTGGCACTGATCAGCGTGGTGCAGATGGCCCAGAGCCAGGAAAAGCTCATCCGGGAAAACTTTGGCGTCATCGAAATCAACCAGCAATTACGCCAAGCGCTGAGTAATCACCTTCTGCTACTGGTTCGCGAAAAGCGGGATCAGGCCGCCCTCGACGAATCCCGCAGCGCATTCCAGACAGCACTGTCACAGGGGCTGTCACAGGCGGCTCGGCAGGCCGACCGAGAGGCGTACCAGGCCATCGGCGATGCGTACGCCAGTTTCGTCAAGGAGCTGGAAGCCCCCGCCAACCTGAACTGGTCGCTGCTGGAAGACAATGCGCCCAGTCATGCCTTCAATCGCGTGCGCGAGTTGATGGTCGACATGCAGCAGAGCGCCTATGCCCAGATCCGCGACACCGAGATTCGCAGTCGTGAACGGGCACAGTTACTCGCTGGGCTGCTCGGTCTGACCGGCATTGCAGTGTTGCTGATCGGCTTTATCACTGCACACAGCTTCGCTCGACGCTTCGGTGATCCCATCGAACAGTTATCCCGGGTGGCCGACCAGATCGGGCGCGGCGATTTCAACATCCACTTACCTGCTTCTCCGATCGCCGAGCTGTCTTCGCTGATCCGCCGCTTCGGCTTGATGGCACAGGCCCTGCACGAGTTCAAACAGACCAATGTCGAGGCGCTGGTCGATGGCCAACAACGCTTGCAAGCGCTGTTGGACAGCATCGACGATGGTTTGCTGATTATCGATCGCCAGGGTCGGCTGGAGCATGCCAATCCGGTCGCACAACGGCAGCTGGCCTGGGAAAGCGAGCATCTGGGCTCGACCCTCGGCCAAGCGCTCGGCTATCCGGAGCTGGACGAGGCTGCCCAGCAGGTGCTGGACGACAAGCCGTTGTCCGGCCCGCCGGAAGATCTGGTAATCGAAGCCGATGGTGAGCACCGGCTGCTGTCGTGGCGCATGAGCCCAGTGAACCATCACGATGGACGTATCAGCGGCGCGGTCATGGTGCTGCACGACGTCACCGACCAGCGTACCTTCGAACGCGTGCGCAACGAATTCGTCCTGCGTGCCTCTCACGAATTGCGTACCCCGGTAACCGGCATGCAAATGGCGTTCAGCCTGCTGCGCGAGCGGACTCATTATCCGGACACCAGCCGCGAAGCCGACCTATTCAGCACCGTGCACGAGGAGATGCAACGCCTGGTCACGCTGATCAACGACCTGCTGAACTTCTCGCGCTACCAGAGCGGCCAGCAAAAGCTCGAACGGATGCCATGTGAACCGGCCGAGCTTCTAGAACAAGCGCGGCAGCGCTTCCAGGCCGCCGCGGCACAGAACGAGGTCGATATCAGACTTGAACTGCAATCGCCCCTGCCTAGCCTGTTGCTGGATCGGCAACAGATGGAACGGATGCTCGATAACCTGATGAGCAATGCACTGCGGCACACACCGGACGGCGGAGAGATCCGACTGCTGGCACGGCATCACGGCGAGCGAGTGATCCTCAGCGTCGAGGACAACGGCGAGGGCATTCCGTACAGCCAGCAAGCGCGAATTTTCGAGCCGTTCGTACAGATCGGCCGTCGCCGAGGGGGGGCCGGACTGGGCTTGGCCTTATGCAAGGAGATTGCGCAGCTGCATGGTGGTCGTATCGGCGTGCATTCGCGAATCGGTCACGGCACCATCTTCTATATCGCCCTGCCGATCTGAGCCAGCGGGGGCGGAAGAACAACAAGGAGCCCCCCATGCCCAGCCTCAACCCCAGCGCCGACCAACTGAAACGCTTCGCCGAGCACATGCCGGCCGGCGAGCCGATCCTGATGCTCAATCTGCTGCGCTTCAACCGGCAAGCAGCTTATCCGGCCGACAGCGACCAGGCGCCATGCAGCGGCCAGGAGGCCTATGCACGCTATAGCCGCACCGCCATACGCAAAGTGCGAGCGGCGGGAGGCGACGTCCAGTTGGCGGCTACCGCTCAGCTGGCACTGATCGCGCCGGAGCAGGAACACTGGGATGAAATGTTGCTGGTGCGATACCCCTCGCCGGACGCCTTCCTGGCGATGCTGGCGGATGAGGAATACCGAGCGGCAACCTTCCATCGCACCGCTGCGCTGGCCGACTCGCGATTGATCGCTTGTTCCCCTCGCGCCTGACGATGCGTCAGGGCTGCACTGCAAGCGCTGCGAGAATCGCTGCGGTTTCGGCGTCCGGCTCGCCATCGAAGCGGGCTGGGCGATATTTCATCTGAAACGCCTCGATCACATTACGCGTTTCCAGATCCAGATGACCGTGTTCAGGCACCTTGTAGCCCTGTCTGGCGAGCTGAACCTGAAACCAGGCCACGTTCGGCAGCTCTTGCGCGAACAGGCTGCGCTGGCGCTCGACCGTAGCGGCGTCCGGCCAGGGCACCAGCCCGGCGTCGGCCAGACGCTTCCAGGGAAACAGCGGACCGGGATCGACCTTGCGCTGCGGCGCGATGTCGCTGTGACCGACGATGGCGCCGGGGTTGAGGCCGTGGCGCTGCATGATGTCCTTGAGCAACACAATCAGCGCATCGATCTGTTGCTCGGAATAGGGGTACCAAAGCCGCCGCCCCTGCGCGTCTTCGATATAGCCACGGTTGATCATCTCGATACCAATGGAGCTGGAGTTGAGCCACGTCCGCCCCATCCACTGGCTCTCGCCGGCGTGCCAGGCACGGCGGTTTTCATCGACCAACCGGTAGATGGTCGCGGGCGACTCACCAATGAGGTAATGGCTGCTGACGTCATTGCCCTTGAGAATTTCGAGCGAGCGCGGCAGGTCACTGGACGTGTAATGCAAGACGATAAACTGAGCCCGGCTGTCCTGGCCCAGCGACGTATAGCGGGTATCGATACGTGGCCCACTGGCGCAGCCCGCCAGCAACAAGGCAAACGCGGCGAGGATCAAGGCTTTCATTCGGTACCTCTGGTCGACAACGATATGACGCAGATTTCAGCTTGAATCGAGCGGTCAATTACTCGCATGACAACGCCGAGAAGTGGCGCAGAACAAGGCGCAGGATTATACCGAGGTGACCGGGTAGCTCCAGTGCGACCGGTCAGTCCGCTTCGATACGGTTGCGTCCGGCACCTTTGGCCCGGTAAAGCGCCTGGTCGGCGCGCTCGAATACCTGTTCGGCACTGTCAGTCGCAGCGAAACCTGCAATCCCACCCGACAGCGTCACCTGAATACGCGCGCCCTTGAAGTGGAACGGGCAATCCTGAATGCTCGAGCGCAAGCTATCGAGTAACTGGTGCCCCGCCTCGATCGGCGTCTCTGGAAGCAACAGGGTGAACTCTTCGCCACCGAAACGGGCGATGAAGTCGGTCTTGCGCAGCCGTTTGCGCAACTCGTTGGCGATGATCTTCAGTACCCGATCACCAGCAAGATGGCCGAAACTGTCATTGATACGTTTGAAATGATCCACATCGAGCACAGCCAGCAGCAGTTGGCCGCCATAGCGCTGCTGGCGCGCGACTTCCAGCTCCAGACGCTCGTCCCAGCCGGCGCGATTGGGTAGCTCGGTCAGCGGGTCCCGCAAGGCTTTCTGTCGTTGTTCCTCGAGATGCTCGCGCATCCCGGCGGCCGATTGCTCAAGACTCGCGACACGCCCGATCAGCGTGCTGAGTCGCTCACTCAACTGTTGCTCGTGCTCACCGCGCTGGCGCTGGTAAACGTCAACCGTCTCCAACAGCCCATCCAACCGGGTCTGAACTGCCTGCTTCAAACTCGGCAGATCCTTGGCTTCGAGCATGCTACTTTGCAGCCCGCCGACCTGCTGGCGCAGCTGCTCGTCCAGCGCCAGAGCCGTTTCCTTGCTCTGGACGTGCCCTTCTCGTGCCGCGCTGAGGCTGTCCTGCATCGTGGCTAGACGTTCATTCAGCAGCTTCAGATAGCTCTCGAATTCCCGCTGCCCCTGGTCAGCGACGGCGAGCATCAGTTGAGCCAGATCATCCAACACCGGTACCAGCTCATACCAGTTCAAACCCTGCTCTATCCGGTCACGCAGGCCCTGCGCCTGAGGCTGCTGGTGTTCGGGTAGCTGCAAGTCATCGAGAAGACCGACCAGGGTCGACTCGACACGTTCGGCGATGGCGCTGTAGGCCTGCTCCGGCGAAGGGGGCAAACGATACGGATCAGCCTCCTGAGCCACCGCAGGAGCTGCTGATCCTGCCGGGATGAAGTCTTCTTCGTGGGGCTGTGACGCGACATCAGCGGCATCCTGAGCCTCTTCAGATTCCGTCGTACGGGGAACCACGACTGCCGGCTGCTGCGCCTGCTCGGCCGTTGCGCACTGCTCCTGAGCGACCAGGCCTGGAAGCGTATCCTTTGGCTCCACAACGACCGATAACGACTCACGTGCAAGATCCGAAGCCGCCTCAGCGGTGCGCCCGCGCGGGCCGAACAAACGACTTAGCAGGCCCCCCGAAGGAGATACATCCACCGTCTGCGCTGCCAGCGCCTTACGCTGGAATTCGCCAAGCTCGCTCAACAGGCCGGGTAGCTCGCGAGACTGGGCGGCGCGCTCATCGAGCTGGCGTGAGAACCTCTTCAATGGGCCGCGGATTTCGCTGGGTAGCGGCAATTCAAGCAGTTGCCCAGCCAACTGATCAAGCGCCTCGGTCAGCCGCTTGAGGCGTTCCTGCTTGCTGCGTTCCGTATCCAACACCGCTCGCTCGAGCCGCGGGACCAGGGCACCCAGCCGATCGTCTCGAACATCGTCACGCAGTACATCACGCAGCTCGCGCATGCACTGCTCGACAGCTGGATCGGCACCGTCCACGGCAAAACTGCTGCGTACCAAGCTACGACGCAGCAGGTCCAGCCGCGTATTCCAGCCCTTCTCGAGCTGCTCCTGCTGTTCCAGCGAGTGCAAATATTTCTCTTTCCAGCGCAGTGCCTCATCGCTCATTCCGACGCACCCGCCGCAACGGGCAACCTATCACCACGCAACGCATCGGGCAGACGAATCTCCACGGCGACCGGCAAGTGATCGGAGCTGGCCTGCGCCAATACGTCGACGCGCTCGAGCGTCAGGCTGGAGCTCAGCAATATGTGGTCGAGACAACGCTGCGGACGCCAACTGGGGAAAGTCGCCTGGATCTGCGGTGCCTGCAGCCCAAGGTCGCGTAGCGGTGAATGCTCGAGCAAATCACTGGCATGGGTATTCATGTCGCCCATCAGCACCTGATGACGATAGCCGCCGATCAGCTCGCGGATATAGGCCAGCTGACGCGTTCTGACGCCGCCGCCAAGCGCCAGATGCATGACCACCACCACCAACGCATCCTCACCTTCGCCGAAGCGCAGCAGGATGGCACCGCGACCGGACGGACCGGGCAGTGGGTGATCTTCCAGCACCTGCGGCTCGAGACGGCTGAGCACGCCGTTACTGTGCTGAGCAAAACGGCCGAGATTGCGGTTCAGCTGCTGATACCAGTAAGGGAAGGCCCCGAGCTGAGCGAGCTGTTCGACCTGATTGATGTAGCCGGAACGCAAGCTGCCGCCGTCAGCTTCCTGCAGCGCCACCAGGTCGTGGTTACCAAGCAGGTCGCCAATGCGCTGGAGGTTTCCTGCCCGCCCCGGATGCGGCAACAGATGCTGCCAGCTTCGGGTCAGATAATGATGGTAGCGCTCGGTACTGATACCGACCTGGATGTTGAAGCTGAGCAGGCGCAACCGACCATCAGAGGGGAGCCCGCTGGAGTCCAGACAGAGTGGATTGACGCTCGCCTGGCGAGGCCCGGCCAGACGCGGTGAACTCCAACGGCGCAACATAGGTGCTTACCGCGCTGCGCGTTCTTTTTCGATCAGGAAATCGGCAACCTCCAGCGCACGTTGCGGACCACCCGCGGAGCCGATGTCGAAACGGTACTTGCCATCGACGATCATCACCGGCACTCCGGTGATCTGGTAGGACATGGCCAGCTTCTTGGCCTGCTCCGCACGGCTCTTCACGCCGAACGAGTTGTAGGCCTTCAGAAACGCCTCCGAATCTACGCCCTGACCCGCAAGGAACTCGGCCATCTTTTCAGGAGTGTCCAGTTTGTTGCCGTCGCGGTGATAGGCATTGAAGACTGCGTCATGAACCTTCTGCTCGACGCCCATCGACTCCAGCGCCAGGAACATCTGACCATGGACATTCCAGACCCCGCCGAACATGGCGGGGATACGCTTGAAATCCACGTCGTCCGGAAGCTGCGCGATCCAGGGATTGATCGTCGGCTCGAATTGATAGCAATGTGGGCAGCCGTACCAGAACAGCTCGACTACCTCGATTTTGCCCGGCTCGGCCACCGGTACTGGAGTCTTGAGTTCCACATACTCCTTGCCCGCCTGAAAATCCGCCGCGTGAGCGGACAAACCGAACAGGCTGGCGGTAACAAGAACGGCACTGAGAACGAGTTTACGCATGATGACTCCTTGGCTTTGAACGGCTGACCGATAGCGCCACAGGCTGCAGCAATTCATGCCTGCTCGCCAGCGCTTTTCGGCGCTTTTCAATATCTTGACAATCATTGTAGCGGCGCCAAAAACAAAAAAGGCGTTCAGGTTCTCGACCTAAACGCCCTTGCTGCCGGCCGCAACCGATACCCTCAGTGCAGACCTTGAATGTAACTCGACAAGGCTTCGATATCCTTGTTGCTCAGCTTGGACGCAACCGTGCGCATGATCGCCGCATCGCCATCATTCGTGCGGTTGCCTTCGCGGAACTCGGTCAACTGCTTGGCTGTGTATGCTGCGTGCTGGCCACCCAGATGCGGGAAGCCCGCCAGATTGTTACCCACTCCATTTGGCGAGTGGCAGCCAGTGCAGGCTGGCATGCCATCCTCAACCTTGCCACCTCGGAAGAGCTCCTCGCCTTGCGCAACCAATGCCGGGTCCGCCATGCCAACGGTCATCTTCTGGCTGGCGAAATAGGCGGCGATGTCCTGAAGATCCTGATCGCTGTAGGGCTCGAGGATGCCAGTCATTTCCAGCACCTTGCGGCCAACGCCAGGCTCGGCGGTAGGACTGCTGCCGGCCTTGATGTCTTGCAGCTGTTTGAACAGATAGCGCTCGCCTTGGCCTGCCAGTTTAGGGAAGTTCGGTGCGGCACTGTTGCCATCGGCACCGTGGCAAGCGCCACAAACTGCAACCTTCTCTTTACCGGCTTCGGCATTTCCAGCCGCTTGGGCGATACCGGTGATGCCAAGGGTCAACAGCAGACTCACGAGTACTTTGTTCATCAGCTCATCCAACTACGGCTAAAGGGGTTTAAAGACATCTTATTCGGCAGGCCTACCGCGGGGGCCATGGCCTGCTCGTTAAAAGTGGCGTCTGATCTGGCACTCGAACGGCCTATTGACGTGTCCTTTTCGACAGTCAGGGAACCGTCTGACAGGGCGGTTTTAAGACCAAAGCGCACACAAAATCTGCGGCATTATATACTGGCGCTCTTGAAACGGAAATGAACCATTGCCGCACCCCGCGCACTCACCGGAAACCCCATGCTCCCCAAAAACCCGATTCTCGGCCTCTGCCAGCAAGCCACGTTCATGACCAGCGCCGCCAAGGTCGACCAATGCCCGGCTGACGAGGGCCTTGAAGTCGCTTTCGCCGGTCGGTCGAATGCGGGCAAGTCCAGCGCGCTAAACACCCTCACCCACGCCAGCCTCGCCCGCACGTCGAAGACGCCGGGACGTACCCAGCTGCTCAATTTCTTCCGCCTCGATGATGATCACCGACTGGTCGATCTCCCCGGCTATGGCTACGCCAAAGTGCCGATCCCGTTGAAGCAACACTGGCAACGTCACCTTGAGGCTTATCTGAGCAGCCGCGAGAGCCTAGCCGGCGTGTTTCTGATGATGGACATTCGCCATCCGCTGACGGAATTCGACCGGATGATGCTCGACTGGTCCAGCGCCAGCGAGATGCCACTGCACATCCTGCTGACCAAGTCCGACAAACTCGCCTTCGGAGCGGCGAAAAACGCTCTGCTGGCGATTCAGCGCGACATTCGCAAAGGCTGGGGAGACGGCGTCAGCGTTCAGCTGTTTTCAGCCCCGAAGCGGCAAGGTGTGGAGGAAGCGCAACTGAAACTGGCTCAGTTGCTTGGAATGCTGGAAGAAGACGCAGAAGAGCAAGACTGACGCTGCAACAACGCCGCAAGGCGGATCGCGTTTAGCAATCCACCCTGCGGAAATCGCGGTGGATGTAAAAAGCGACGTCCACCCTACATTCCGGCGTTCAGTCCCGGTAATCCTCGACTGGCACGCAGGCGCAGAACAGGTTGCGATCACCGAAGACGTTGTCGACCCGATTTACCGCCGGCCAATACTTGTGCGCCTGGGTGTGCGCGCTTGGCGTCACCCCTTCGGCGATGCTGTACGGGCGATCCCACGGGTGGGTCACGTCCGCCAGGGTATGCGGTGCGCGCACCAGCGGGTTGTCCTCGGCCGACCAGGCACCGTCCTCGACCTTGGCGATTTCAGCGCGAATACTCAGCATCGCCTCGACGAAGCGATCCAGCTCCACCTTCGACTCGCTTTCGGTCGGCTCGATCATCAGCGTACCCGGCACCGGGAACGACATGGTCGGCGCGTGAAAGCCATAGTCGATCAGGCGCTTGGCGACGTCCTCTTCGGTGATGCCGGTCTGCGCCTTGAGTGGTCGAAGGTCGATGATGCATTCATGCGCCACGCGGCCGTTACGGCCGCTGTAGAGCACCGGGAACGCATCTCCCAGACGCATCGCCAGGTAGTTCGCGCTGAGGATCGCGACCTCGGTGGCATCGCGCAGCTGCGGTCCCATCATGGCGATATACATCCAACTGATCGGCAGAATGCTCGCACTGCCCCAAGGCGCCGCGCTGACCGCACTGTTCTGCGGATTCGGCCCTTGCAACTCGATCACCGGATGGTTGGACACGAACGGCTGCAGGTGCGCCTTGATGCCGATCGGGCCCATGCCCGGACCGCCGCCACCGTGAGGTATGCAGAAGGTCTTGTGCAAGTTCATGTGCGAGACGTCCGCGCCGATATCGGCCGGTCGTGCCAGGCCAACCTGGGCATTGAGGTTGGCGCCATCCATGTAGACCTGGCCGCCCTGGGCATGGACCGCCTCGCAGATCTCGCGAATCCCTTCTTCGTAGACGCCGTGGGTCGACGGGTAGGTGATCATCAGGCAGGACAGCTTGTCGCCGGCCTCGGCGGCCTTACGCTTGAGGTCCTCCAGGTCGACGTTACCCGCTTTGTCGCACTCGACGATCACCACGCGCATGCTGACCATCTGCGCCGAGGCCGGGTTGGTGCCGTGCGCCGATGAAGGAATCAGGCAGATGTCACGCTGCCCTTCGCCACGACTCTCGTGGTATTTGCGGATCGCCACCAGCCCGGCGTACTCACCTTGTGCGCCCGAATTTGGCTGCATCGAGATAGCGTCGAAGCCGGTGATCGCACAGAGCCAAGCCTCCAGCTCGTCGATCATCAGCTTGTAGCCCTGGGCCTGCTCCTGCGGTGCGAACGGATGCAGGTTGGCGAATTCAGGCCAGGTGATGGGGATCATCTCGCTCGTGGCGTTCAGCTTCATGGTGCAAGAACCGAGCGGGATCATCGCCTGGTTCAGCGCCAGGTCCTTGTTTTCCAGCTGCTTGAGGTAGCGCAGCATCTCGGTTTCGCTGTGGTGGGTATTGAACACCGGGTGCGTCAGATAAGCGCTGCTGCGCTGCAGCTCGGCCGGAATGCCGCTGACGATGTCGCCGGCGTCCAGCGTGGCGATGTCCAGTCCGTGGTCGGCGCCGAGGAACACCGCCAGCAACTGCTCCACGGTCTGCTCGTTGCACGTTTCGTCGAGGCTAACGCCCAGCTTGCCGCGACCGAGGATGCGTAGATTGATCCGTGCGGCCTGGGCACTTTCGAGGATAGCGGTCTGAGCGCCGCCCACCTCGAGGGTCAGGGTGTCGAAGAAATGCTGGTTGAGGCGCTTGATTCCGTGTCGCTCCAGCGCGCTTGCCAGAATCGCAGTCAGTCGATGGGTGCGCTGGGCGATGCGCTTGAGCCCTTCGGGACCGTGATACACCGCGTAGCAGCTGGCGATGTTGGCCAGCAGCACCTGGGCGGTGCAGATGTTGGAGTTGGCCTTCTCACGACGGATGTGCTGCTCGCGCGTCTGCAGCGCCATGCGTAGCGCCGTGTTGCCGCGGGCATCCTTGGACACGCCGATGATTCGTCCAGGCATGGCACGCTTGAACGCGTCACGCGTGGCGAAATAGGCCGCATGCGGCCCGCCGTAGCCCATCGGCACGCCGAAGCGCTGGGTCGAACCGAGCACCACATCAGCGCCAAGTTCGCCCGGCGGCGTCAGCAGCAGCAGGCTGAGCAGATCGGCTGCGACACAGGCCAGCGCCTGCTGGGCATGCAGCGCCTCGATCGCCGGGCGCAAATCGCGGATCTCGCCGTGAGTGTCGGGGTATTGCAGCAGCGCGCCGAACACCTCCTGCGCCGCGATATCGTCGATCGGGCCGACCACCAGCTCAAAGCCGAAGGCTTCGGCACGGGTCTGCACTACAGAGAGCGTCTGCGGGTGGCAGTTCTCATCGACGAAGAAGCGGTTGCTCTTGCTCTTGGCCATGCGCCGCGCCAGTGTCATCCCTTCGGCCGCAGCGGTCGCCTCATCGAGCAGCGAGGCGTTGGCCAGGTCCAGCCCGGTAAGATCGATGGTCAGCTGTTGGAAATTCAGCAGCGCCTCCAGACGGCCCTGAGCGATTTCCGGCTGATAGGGGGTATAGGCGGTGTACCAGCCCGGGTTCTCCAGCACGTTGCGTAGGATTACCGGCGGCGTGATGGTGCCGTGATAACCCATGCCGATCAGGCTGGTCCAGAGTTGGTTCTGCTCGGCATAGCTGCGCAGCCGCGCCAGTGCGGCCTGTTCGTCCAGCGCTGGCGGTAATGCCAACTCGCCCTTAAGGCGGATCGCCGGCGGCACGGTCTGTTCGACCAGCTGCTCACGGCTGGACAACCCCAGCGCGTCGAGCATGGCCTGCTGCTCAGCCGCATCGGGACCGAGATGGCGACGCAAAAAGGCGTCAGGTTGCTGGAGCTGGGAAAGGCGCGGCACTTGGGACATCACTGCTCTCTCGAAAAAAGGAAAGCCCCTAAACGCAGGCTATTGTGAAAACCGATGTGATCGATTTTCACATACCTGCATCGCGAGGCTTTTGATGGGAACGCTTAGGCTTCGGCGTCGCAGGAAGCCTTGTAAGCCGCGGCGTCGAGCAGCTTGTCCAGCTCCGAAGCGTCGGTCGGCTGGAGCCGGAAGAACCAGCTGCCATAGGGCTCACTGTTGACCATCTCCGGTGAGTCGGTGAGCTGCTCGTTGACCGCAACCACTTCTCCGGAAATCGGCGCGTAGATGTCCGAGGCGGCCTTCACCGATTCCACCACACCCGCCTGTTGGCCGGCGGTGAGCTGCTGGCCGACCTCCGGCAGTTCCACATAGACCACGTCACCCAGCGCTTCCTGGGCATGGTCAGAGATACCGACGGTTACACTGCCGTCGGCTTCAAGACGGGCCCACTCGTGGCTGGCGGCGTAACGCAGATCGCTGGGGATGTCGCTCATTCGTATGTCCTCAAAAAAGCTATCAGTTTGCGGGCACGAAGCTCGACCGCCCGCTGCTAGGAAGCAGTTGGCCGAATTTACACCAGTACTTTGCCGTGACGCACGAAAGTCGGCTGTACCACGCGCACGGGATACCACTTACCGCGAATTTCCACTTCGGCCCGGTCACCAGCTGCAGCCGGCACACGCGCCAACGCGATGGCTTTGCCAAGCGTAGGCGAAAAACTGCCGCTGGTAATTTCACCTTCACCCACGCCGTTGACCCGTACGATCTGATGCGCGCGCAGCACACCGCGTTCTTCGAGCACCAGCCCCACCAGTTTCGGCAGATCGCTTTGCTCTTTCTGAGCTTGCAGCGCCGCGCGTCCGATAAAGTCACGCTCGGCCGGCTCCCAGGCCACGGTCCAGCCCATGTTGGCCTGCAGCGGAGAGACGTCTTCAGTCATGTCTTGGCCGTAGAGGTTCAGACCAGCCTCAAGGCGCAGTGTGTCGCGCGCGCCCAACCCGATCGGTGAAATACCGGCCCCGACCAGTTCACTGAGAAAATCGGGGGCCTGCTCGGACGGCAGGATGATCTCCAGGCCATCCTCGCCGGTATAGCCGGTGCGGCCGATGAACCAGTCGCCAGCGGCCCGGCCATGAAACGGTTTCAATTCCTGAATCAGCGCGGCCCGAGGCTGGCTGACCAGCTCAGCTGTCCTGGCTCGCGCCTGCGGCCCCTGGATGGCCAGCATCGCCAGTTCGGGTCGCTCGGTCACTTCGACGGCGAAGCCCTCGGCCTGCGCCTGCATCCAGGCCAGATCCTTGTCACGCGTGCTGGCGTTGACGACCAAGCGATAGCCCCAGTCAGTGAGATAGACGATCAAGTCATCGATCACGCCGCCGCGCTCATTGAGCATCGCCGTGTACAGGGCCTTTCCCTCGTATCCGAGGCGGTTCACATCATTGGCCAACAGGCGCTGGAGATAAGCCTTGGCGTCGGGACCTGCGACATCAACGACGGTCATGTGGGAGACGTCGAACACTCCACAATCACGTCGCACCTGGTGGTGTTCTTCTACCTGGGAGCCGTAATGCAGCGGCATGTCCCAGCCGCCGAAGTCGACCATCTTGGCGCCAAGTGCGAGATGCTGATCGTAGAGGGGAGTACGCTGACCCATGGGTTTCTCCTTCCGGGCAGGTCGCCGAAGCGGCGTGGGTGAAGCTCATTAGTGTCGAGCAGACAAGCTCGACGATTTTTGAATGGCGCGCATTGTAGCCCCAAGGTTGTGACAGGTCACGGTGAGGCGATGGAGCGAAGAGTCAACCGGCCCGCCGGGCCGAACGGCGGATCAGCAGGACGACCGGCAACAGCCCGACCAGCACCAGCGTAAGCGCAGGCAGGGCGGCACGTGCCCACTCGCCCTCACTGGTCATCTCGAAGATTCTCACCGACAGCGTGTCCCACCCGAACGGCCGCATCAGCAGCGTTGCCGGCATTTCCTTCAGCACATCGACAAATACCAACAACGTGGCGCTCAGCGTACCGGGCAGCAGCAACGGCAGATAAACCCGAAAAAAAAGCGCCGGCCCGCCCACACCGAGGCTACGCGACGCTTGCGGTAGCGACGGGCGGATCCGCGCCAACGCGCTTTCTAGAGGCCCGAACGCTACAGCCATGAAACGAATCAGATAAGCCAACAGCAAGGCTCCAAGGCTACCGAGCAGGATCGGTTTGCCGGCGCCGCCGAGCCATTCGGACAGCGGAATGACCAGTTCGCGATCGAGATAGCTGAACGCGAGCATGATCGACACCGCCAACACCGAGCCCGGCAGCGCATAGCCTAGATTCGCCATCCCAACAGCCGTTTTTACCGTGCGCGCCGGAGCCTGACGCCGGGCAAAAGCGAGCAGCAACGCCACCGCGACCGTGGTGAATGCCGCCAAGCCACCCAGATAGAGCGTATGCAGAATCAGCCCGATATAGCGCTCGTCTAGATCGAATCGCCCACGCTGCCAGAGCCAGACCAGCAATTGCAGCAACGGGATGACGAACGCGCAGAGAAACACCAGGCCGCACCAACTGCTGGCGGCGAGCGCCTTGAAGCCGTGCAGGCGATAAAGCACCGCCGAGCGAGCCCGGTCGTTGGCGGGCCTGGCCGCACCGCGCGCACGGCGCTCGCCGTAGAGCACCAGCATCACCGCCAGCAGCAAAAGACTGGCCAGTTGAGTCGCGCTGGTGAGGCTGAAAAATCCATACCAGGTCTTGTAGATGGCAGTGGTGAAGGTATCGAAGTTGAACACCGCGACAGCACCAAAATCGGCCAGCGTTTCCATCAATGCCAAGGCCAGCCCAGCGCCAATGGCCGGTCGTGCCATCGGCAACGCCACGCTCCAGAACGCTCGCCAAGGCGATTGCCCAAGAACTCGCGCCGCCTCCATCAATCCCTTGCCTTGGGCGATGAATGCCGAGCGGGCAAGCAGATACACGTAGGGGTAGAACACCAGGACCAGAACGATGATCACCCCGCCGGTGGAGCGGACTCGAGGAAAGCGTACCTCGCTGCCGAACCACTCGCGCGCCAACGTCTGTACCGGGCCGGCGAAATCCAGCAGGCCGATGAAGACGAATGCCAGTACATAGGCGGGAATCGCGAAGGGCAGCATCAGCGCCCAGTCAAGCCAGCGCCGCCCCGGAAATTCGCACAGCGAAGTCAGCCACGCCAGACTGACCCCAAGCACGGTCACCCCGACGCCGACACCCAGGACCAGCGTCAGCGTGTTGCTAAGCAGTCGTGGCATCTGGGTTTGCCATAGATGCGACCAGATGCGGGTATCGATGTCGCCCCAGCTGAATAGCAGGACGCTCAGCGGCAGCAATACCAGCGCAGCGACGGCGAGGGAAATGGGATACCAACGGTGCTCGACAGGGTGGGACACGCAGGCCTCGAAAGCTAAAAGACAACGCCCCCGGCATGCCGGGGGCGTCGAGTATAACGACAGCCGAAGCTGCAAGCTGCAAGCTGCAAGCTGCAAGCTGCAAGCTGCAAGCTGCAAGCTGCAAGCTGCAAGCTGCAAGCTGCAAGCTGCAAGCTGCAAGCTGCAAGCTGCAAGCTGCAAGCTGCAAGCTGCAAGCTGCAAGCTGCAAGCTGCAAGCTGCAAGCTGCAAGCTGCAAGCTGCAAGCTGCAAGCTGCAAGCTGCAAGCTGCAAGCTGCAAGCTGCAAGCTGCAAGCTGCAAGCTGCAAGCTGCAAGCTGCAAGCTGCAAGCGAGATTAGCCTCCTCGGGCTAACGCTCGGAGGCCGTCAAACCTTCTCTTGTTCTGCGAGCTTTAACTTAAGGCTTTGATGCGTTGGGTTTACCGCCGCCTCTCAATTCCAGCCAGCGCGGTCCATCATCATAATCGCTTCGGCCTGCCGCTCGCCGGCAACCTCCACCGGAATGGTGTCAGCCTTGAACTCACCCCATGCGGTCACTTCCGCAGACGGCTGCACGTTCGGATTTGCCGGGAATTCCATATTGGTGTCAGCGAAGATGCTTTGCGCCTCGGCCGTGGTCATCCATTCGACCAGCTTTTGCGCAGCCTCAGGGTGCGGTGCATGCTTGGTCAGACCGATACCCGAAAGATTGACGTGAACGCCACGGTCTTTCTGGTTCGGCCAGAACAGCTTCGCTTTAAGTTCCGGATCCTGCGCATGCAGGCGGCCATAGTAGTAACTGTTGACGATGCCCACATCGCATTGCCCGGCGTCGACCGCCTGGATCACGGCGTTGTCATCAGCAAAGACGTCGGTGGCCAAGTTGTTTACCCAACCCGTGATAATTTCTTCGGTTTTCTCGGCACCGTGGGTCTCGATCAGGGTGGCGGTCAGCGACTGGTTGTACACCTTCTTACTGGTACGCAGGCACAGGCGGCCTTCCCATTCCTCATCGGCCAATGCTTCGTAGGTGCTCAGCTCGCCTTGCTCGACGCGCTCAGTGGAGTAGACGATAGTTCGCGCGCGCAACGACAAGCCGGTCCAGGCGTCGGTGGAAGAGCGGTACTGAGCGGGAATATTGTCTTGCACCACTTGGGAGTGCATAGGCTGCAGAATGCCCATCTCTTCCGCCTGCCAGAGGTTACCGCCATCCACCGTCAGCAGCAGATCCGCCGGGGTGTTCTCCCCTTCGGCCTTGATCCGGGCCATCAGCGGCGCTTCCTTGTCAGTAATGAACTTCACATTCACGCCCGTCTTGGCCTTGTAGGCGTCGAAAACGGGCTTGATCAGCTCGTCGATTCGAGAGGAGTAGACCACCACTTCGTCGGCAGCTTGTGCAGCACTCGACAGCGCAGTGAGCGCCAGAGCAGCGAATAAACCTTTGCTTGCCTGCATGGATCAGCCTCTATATCAATTGTGAACGAGGCTGAATAGTAGTGAATGTCATTTACTTTCTCAACGCGGCAATCTGCACAGGCCAGCAGGCCGCAGCAACACTCGATCAGAAGCGTGCCAGGTCCGGCAGATCACCACTCAAGCCCAACGCCTGGCGCACAAACAATGCCTTGGCTTCAGGCATGGCCTGAATCGCTTTCAGACCAGTGTTGCGCAGCCAGCGCAGCGGCAGAGGATCGGCCTGGAACAGGCGCTCGAAGCCCTCCATCGCGGCCATCATGGCGAGGTTATGCGGCATGCGACGGCGCTCGTAGCGTGCCAGCACTCGTGGATCACCCAACTGCGCGCCACGAGCAACAGCGGCCAGCAGCACCTCTGCAAGGACTGCAGCATCGAGTAAGCCGAGGTTCACGCCCTGCCCCGCCAGGGGGTGGATGGTGTGCGCAGCATCACCAATGAGAGCCAGGCCTGGCTGCACATAGCGCTTGGCATGGCGTTGCCGCAAGGGGATGCACACGCGCGGATCGGCTTCCAGCACCTCGCCCAAACGGTATTCGAATGCTCGCCCAAGCGCCTGGCAAAACGCTTGTTCATCCAGCGCCATGAGACGCTGCGCTTCATCCTCGGTGGCCGACCAGACGATCGAGCACCAATGCGGATCGCCTTCGCGTTGCAGCGGCAGGAAGGCCAGCGGGCCGTCATCGGTGAATCGCTGCCAGGCTGTCTGCTGATTTGGCTCGGCACAGCGAACGCTGGTGACGATGGCGTGATGCAGGTAATCCCATTCTCGCGTATCGCAGCCCACCAGACGGCGTACCGCGGAGTTGGCGCCATCGGCCGCAACCACTAGAGCAGCACTGAGTTGTTGCCCATCGGCCAGGGTCAGGGTCCAGCCGTGTTCGTTCTGGTGCACCTGCTCCACCCGTGCATCGGCCAACAATTCGACCGAGCCGTGGGCCTTCAAGGCGTCCAGCAGGGCATCCTGTACCACGAGGTTCTCGACAATGTGACCGAGCACCTCGGCATGTACCGACGCTGCGGAAAAATGAATCTGGCCCGTGCCGGAGCCATCCCATACATGCATATCGGTATAAGGACTGGCGCGCCGGCTGACGATTCCTGGCCAGGCGCCGACGCGCTCGAGAATCCGCTGACTGGCGGCGGACAGAGCGCTGACACGCGGTTCGAAAGAATCGCCGGATGCGAAAGGCCGCGGGGCCAGCGGGCCGGCATCGATCAGCTTGATGGTGAGGCCGGCGCCTTGCAGTGCCAAGGCCAGGGTACTGCCGACCATACCGGCGCCGACAATGATGAGGTCCGTTTGCATTGCTGCTCTCCTATGCGCCGGTCTGCGGCCTGTCTGGTGAGCCCGCAGGCCGTGATCGATGGCCCCGCGCATCGCTCGATACTCTGCCGACAGGCTTGCCGCCTGCCAAAGGCTCTTCAATCGCTCGGAGCCCCTCGATGCTGAGATGATTCCTGTAAATAACGACTCATCCGGAACGTTTAGCCTAAACGCTCAGCGCTCGCGTACGCCCAGCCCCATCGCCTGCCGCGCAAACCAGGTCTTGGCTGGAGGTAGAAGATCCAACCCCAGCAGCCCGACATTGCGGGCCGCGGTGGAAAGACGGGCCGAATCACCGAACAACTGGGTCAGCCGGTCGGAGAAACCCACCGTGAGCCGCTGATCCGTCCGCTGCTGCTGCTGGTAAGCCTGCAACACACCTAGCTTTCCCAGCCCCATTGCACTGTTCAATAGCGCAGTTGCAAGCGCCTCGGTGTCTCGCAGCGACAGGTTGTATCCCTGCCCGGCAATAGGGTGCAAGCTGTGCGCGGCATTACCCAATACGACCAGCCCGGAGCGAACCTGTTCTTCTGCCTCTACCAGCATCAGCGGATAGAGATGCCTCGCCCCGACCTGCTGGAAGCCACCCAAGCGGTAGCCGAATGCCTCTTGCAGTTCGCCGAGGAACTCCGCTTCCGGGAGCGCGGCAAGGCGCGCCGCATCCCGCTCCGAACGGGTCCAGACCAGCGCGCAGCGATTGTCTTGCAACGGCAACAGCGCCATCGGCCCGCTATCGGTGAAACGCTCGAACGCCTGTCCGCCATGAGGCTTGCCCGGCGTCACGTTGGCGATCAGCGCCGTTTGATCATAAGGCGTGCACTTGATCTCGATGCCGAGTTGCTCGCGCAATGCGGACCGCCCACCGTCGGCGAGCACAGCCAAGTCGCAGTCAAGCTGTTGCCGGTCGGTCAGGATCAGCCGATAGCCGCCGTCCAAGGGCTGCATGCGCTCGACTTCGGCGGGGCAATGACGAACCACGACCCGATCATCCAGCGCCTGCCACAGGCAATGGCCAATCCAGGCGTTCTCCACCACATAGCCCAGTGCAGGCACCTGCTCGGTGCTGGCATCGAGCCGAGCAGCGCCCGCCCGGCCGCGATCGGAAACATGGATGCGCATGATCGGCTCGGCACGCTCGGCAATCCGCTCCCAGACGCCCAGCCGTTGATAGATCAGCCGCGTACCGTAGGAAAGCGCCGTGGAGCGCGCGTCGTAGCTGGGCTGATACTCATTGCCCGGCTCGAACGGCTCGATCAGGTCGATGGTCCAGCCGCGCGCCCTGGCGCCCTTCTGCAGCGCCAGCGCCAGACTGGCACCGACCAATCCGCCGCCCACGATGGCGAGCCTGCCCACGTCTACGCGACCTCGGCGGCAGCTGCCATCAAGGCCTCGATTTCCGAGACAGTCTTGGGCACACCGGCGGTGAGGACGTCGCAGCCGGTTCGGGTCACCACCACATCGTCTTCGATGCGTACGCCGATGCCGCGCCACTTCTTCGACACGTCCTGGTTGTCGGCGGCGATATAAATGCCCGGCTCGACGGTCATCGCCATGCCCGGCTCCAGCACGCGCCATTCGCCGCCAACCTTGTAGTCACCGACGTCATGCACATCCATACCCAGCCAGTGGCCGGCGCGATGCATATAGAACGGTTTGTAGGCTTCTGCGGCGATCAGCTCGTCGACGCCGCCCTGAAGCAGCCCCAGATCGACCAACCCGGTGGTAATGACCTTCACCGTCGCCTCATGCGCCTCGTTCCAGTGCTTGCCGGGCGCAATATGCTTGAAGGCCTCCTCATTGGCCGCCAGCACCAGCTCGTAGATCGCTTTCTGTTCGGGCGAGAAGCGACCACCGACCGGAAAGGTGCGGGTTATGTCGCTGGCGTAGCAGTCGATCTCACAGCCGGCATCGATCAGCACTAGGTCGCCCTCCTTGAGCAAGGCGTCGTTCTCTCGGTAATGCAAAATGCAGGCGTTCTTGCCGGCCGCGACGATGGAGCCGTAGGCCGGCATCTTCGCCCCGCCCTTGCGGAACTCGTAGTCCAGCTCCGCTTCCAGATGGTATTCATAGAGGCCGGCGCGGCTGGCTTGCATGGCACGGATATGGGCCCGCGCAGAAATCTCCGCCGCGGTGCGCATCACCTTGACCTCGTTCGCCGACTTGTACAGGCGCAGGTCGTGCAGCAAATGATCGAGGGCAACAAACTCGTTAGGTGGCTGGGCGCCTTGGCGAGCCTTGGAGCGGATGGTGTTGATCCACTCCATCAGTCGGTGATCGAACTCTTGGTTGCTGCCGATGGCGTAATAGACGCGCGAACGACCCTCGATCAGACCAGGGAGAATGTCATCGATATCGCCAATGGGGAAAGCGTCGTCAGCACCGTACTCGGAGATGGCACCGTCCTGGCCCGCCCGCAATCCGTCCCATAACTCCCGAGCCGGATCGCGTTCGCGACAGAACAGCACATATTCGCCGTGCTCACGACCCGGAATCAGCGCTATCACCGATTCCGGCTCGGGAAACCCGGACAAATATTGAAAATCACTGTCCTGACGGTAAATGTGCTCAACGTCGCGGTTGCGGATGTACATCGGCGCCGCCGGCAGGATGGCGATGCTGTTGGGTTCCATCTCAGCCATCAGCGCCTTGCGCCGACGGGCGTATTCCGACTTCGGGATGCGGGTCATGAACGGCTGGGTCCTCAATGCAGGGAGGGCTTAGGTGCTGGCGGCGCCGGCTTTGCACACTCGGTGAACAGCAGCAATGGCGCCACGCGCAGATATTCCATGACTTCCATATAGTCGCTTTCGCCGTCCTCGGACTCGTCCAGGGAGTCCTGTATCTGCGCGATCGCGGCCATGTCCTGCAGCACTTCCATCGCCTCACCGCTCAGCGCACGGTCACCGGCGATCAGGCCGAAGCCGGCCAGGAAGCTCTGGCACCACTGCCCCAGGGCAAGCGTGCGCTCGGCGAGCGGTGCATCGTCGGAGGGCAGCAGCAGTACGATGGCGATGTCGTCGCCAGCGAGCTCGCCCTTGACCATCTCCTGCAAGCCTATGAGCGCCTGGCGCACCGATTCCTCGGGCTCTGCGCCGAGCAGCTCGGTGGCATCGGTCAACCAGGTTTCGACATCGAAACCGGCGCCGGCGCAGCTGCGCCCGAGCAACAGCCCGTGCAGCTCGGCGGGTGTGACGGGTTGGGCACTGCTGGCCAGCAATGTGGCGAAAGCAGCATATGGCGAGTTCTGAATGGGCATTGGCGGCTAGGCGCACAGAGGCGCTAATGTCTAGAATGAGGCCTCGTATCCTAGCATCGGCACACGAGCCAAGACCATCGAAGCCGGACCGCCCAATGCTCGCGCCACTTACCGGGAATCCCATGGAAGACGCCGATCTGCAATTGCTGACCACCAAGCTGGAGCAGCTGATTCAGCGCATCGAGCAACTCAAGGTGCAGAATCGCTTGCTGCTTCATAGTGAGCAGGCCTGGCGCGAGGAACGCGCTCATCTGATTGAAAAGAACGAAATGGCACGGGTGAAGGTCGAATCAATGATTTCGCGCCTGAAAGCCCTGGAGCAGGACTCATGACCCAGCCGAACACCGTAACCGTGCATATCATGGACAAGGAATATTGTATTTCCTGCCCACCCGAAGAACGTAGCAACCTCGAAGGCGCCGCGCATTACCTGGACCGCAAGATGCGGGAAATTCGCAGCAGCGGAAAAGTCATCGGCGCCGACCGCGTCGCGGTGATGGCCGCGCTCAACATCACTCATGAACTGCTGCACAAGCATGACCGGCTGGATGCCGAAGCCAACAGCGCCCGCGAACACGTCCGCGTTTTGCTCGAGCGGGTCGACAGCGCGTTGGCCACTGATCCAAACCCTTCCGGCAACTGATGAACGGCAGACAGATTGCGTTATAATCCCGGCCACTCCCTGGCATGTTCGCCAGTCGGCGATGACCCTCTCCCGATAAGCAACACCATGGAGGCTACACGTAGTGCCGGTGTGCATGTCCGCCTGACGGAAAGCCTTAAGGTACTCTGTAGTCGCCACCTTGAACTCTCGGGTTCAAGGGCCTACGCTGGCAGCGGCATGCTGGGGAGCCTCATTTCATGTTCGTAGCCGAAGGCCTCTCGCGCCCGGCGCTACGACGCCAATTGCAACAAGCTCGCCGCCAGCTCTCTCCTATTCAGCAACGTCTGGCTGCAAGAAACCTCTATCGGCAACTGGCTCAGCACCCGCTGTTTCGCCGCGCGCGCCACGTTGCTCTGTATTTGCCCAATGACGGCGAAATAGATCCCCGTCCGCTATTACTGGCAGCGCAACGACGCGGCAAGGCGACCTACTTGCCGGTGCTCAACGCCTGGCCGCGCACGCGTATGGTGTTCCAACGGATTACCCCGAACGAGCATTTGAAGCCGAATCGCTTCGGTATCGCCGAACCGGCATTCCGTCATGCCCGGCAGCGCTCCGTCTGGTCACTCGACTTGATTTTGATGCCACTGGTGGGGTTCGACGAACACGGCGGCCGTCTGGGCATGGGCGGAGGCTTTTATGATCGCAGCCTGGCATACCGCAGCAGGCGCAAAAAAGGTCACAAACCGACGCTTTTAGGGCTTGCGCACGAATGTCAGAAGGTGGATCGCTTGCCATTGGCCAGCTGGGATGTGAGCCTGGAGGCTACGGTGACAGACCGGGGCTGGTATGCGAAACGAGACGGGAAGAACTGAGGCAGTGCTAGGGCCGCGTCCATGCGGCGGGTTCGCTCAGCGCTGAAGCTGCTGCGAATGGCTGATCGGAACCATCGAAGATGCGGCGTCCGGCTGATCCCATAACCCTTGGGTATAGCCCGTCGTCACGACCCCGAGACCAAAAATCAGCACCAGGACCCAAAGAATATCTGGCTTGCGTTTCATAATTTTCGCCTCCCCCTGCCAGGCGACAATGTTGCGTCGAGTCAGTATCGTTTTAGTTTTCCAGACTCGACAATGCCAACCTCAAGCGCGGCATTCTCCGCCATGCCTCGGTACAGCGCAAACCTGCGTGGCAACCGATTGTCGGGGATGTTGCGTTTGAGAACTCATCAATGCAACTAGCTATGAGCAAAGACCATGCCGTATTGGCTGATGAAGTCCGAACCGGACGAATTTTCCATTCACAACCTGGAGCAACTTGGTACGAGTCGCTGGGACGGCGTACGCAACTACCAAGCTCGCAACTTTCTCCGCCAGATGGCCAAGGGCGACCAGTTCTTCTTTTATCATTCAAGCTGCGCTACGCCTGGCATCGCCGGAATTGGCAACATCCAGCGCACCGGCTATCCCGACCCGACAGCGCTTGACCCCGACAGCGCCTATTTTGATGCCAAGGCCAGCGAGACGAAAAACCCATGGAGCGCCGTCGACGTCGGCTTTGTCGAACGCTTCGAATCGACGCTGACACTGCCTCGCCTCAAAACAGAGCCGGCTCTTGCGCAAATGCCGCTAGTACAGAAGGGTAGCAGGCTGTCGGTGATGCCGGTCAGTGAAAGCGAGTGGCTCGCCATTCTGAGCATGCGCTGAACCAGCCAGCTCTTCTCATGCCCCCACACCCTTACTGAACAATCAGATTGTTAAACAACAAGTCCTCTACCAGCGGCTCACCCTCTTCCTGGGTAAGCACCGTCTGCACCTGCTTGAGCGCCTCCTGCCGCAGGGCCTCCTTAGCTTCGACCGTTCCGAGGCTGGCGTCGGTCTGCTGCGAAAACAACGTCACCAGCTGATTGCGGATCAACGGCTCGTGATGCTTGACCTTCGCCTCCGCTTCGCTGCCGCTGACGCGCAGGGCAATGTCAGCCTTGTAATATTTCAGTCTGGCCTCCGAGCCATAGTTACCGACCAGCGCAGGGACTAGCGCGTAATAGACGGTTTTCGGGGCGGCCGAATCGGCCTCGGATGTTTCGGCCAGCGCGGGCAGCGCCATGCAAAGAGCGAAAAGAAAAAGAAGGGTGCGCTTCACGAGATAACTCCATGGGGTACGGACACCAGCATAACCAGTGCCAGGCGCAGACCCAAGCCCGCCCTTATGTATCGCCATCAGAGCAGGCCATGCTCATTGCACCACGCGAGCAGCCTTCTAGACTGATCGAATCCAGAAACGGTCAATAGCCTCATCTCTAACGACAAAAGGAAACTCGATGAAAGCTGTCCTGTGCAAAGAATTCGGTCCGGCCGAGAACCTGGTCATCGACCAAACCGATAGCCCTCGGATCAAGAAGGGCGAGGTGCTGCTCGATGTACATGCTGCCGGCGTCAACTTTCCGGACACGCTGATCATCGAGGGCAAGTACCAGTTCAAGCCGCCGTTTCCGTTCTCGCCAGGCGGTGAGGCCGCTGGTGTAGTCGCCGCCGTGGGCGAAAGTGTCAGTCACCTGAAGGTTGGCGACCGCGTCATGGGACTGACAGGCTGGGGCAGCTTCGCCGAGCAGGTCGCTGTTCCTGCAGACAATGTATTGCCGGTTCCTCCGTCGATGGATTTCGAAACGGCTGCGGCGTTCAGCATGACTTACGGCACCTCGATGCATGCATTGAAACAGCGTGCAAACCTGCAGCCCGGCGAAACCCTTTTGGTCCTTGGCGCATCGGGCGGCGTTGGCCTGGCAGCGGTGGAAATCGGCAAGGCTATGGGCGCCAAGGTGATCGCCGCCGCCTCCACCGCCGAGAAGCTTGAGGTTGCGAAGAAGGCAGGCGCTGATGAGCTGATCAATTACACCGAGACCAACCTTAAGGAGCGCCTGAAGGAACTCACCGGCGGTCAGGGAGTGGACGTCATTTATGATCCGGTGGGCGGCAGCTTGTTCGAAGAGGCGTTTCGCAGCATCGCCTGGAACGGGCGCATGCTGGTGGTTGGCTTCGCTGCAGGTGAAATCCCCTCGCTCCCAGCGAACCTACCATTGCTTAAGGGGGCGTCGCTCATCGGGGTATTCTGGGGCAGCTTCGCCCGGCGCCAGCCGCATGACAACGCAGCCAACTTCAAGCAGTTATTTGCCTGGCACGCTGAAAGCAAGCTCAAGCCTCTGGTATCGCAAACCTTCGCGCTCGAGCAAACTGCCGACGCGATCAACGCGCTGGCGCAGCGCAAGGCTGTGGGCAAACTCGTCGTGAAGGTACGCTAAAACGACCAAGCCGCTACCGCAGGGCGTCTGGCGCTCTACGGCAGGGTAAACGGAGAATTATCAGTGCGCAGTGGCAGGTGCTTCGCCGCCCTGCTGCATGCGCGCCATCTCTTGCGCGTAGAGCGCATCAAAGTTCACCGGGGCCAGCATCAGCGCCGGGAAGGAGCCGCGCGTGACCAGGCTATCGAGCGTTTCGCGCGCATAGGGGAACAGAATATTCGGGCAGAAGGCGCCAAGGGTGTGGCTCATGGCCTGGGCTTCGAGCCCCTTGATCAGGAAAATGCCGGCCTGCTGGACCTCGGCAATAAAGGCTACTTCCTCACCGGTCTTGACCGTCACCGACAGGGTCAGCACGACCTCATGGAAATCGTTTTCGAGCGTCTTCTGCTTGGTGTTCAGGTCCAGCGCAACGCTCGGATTCCACTCCTGACGGAAGATTTCCGGGCTTTTGGGAGCCTCGAAAGAGAGATCTCGAACATAGATGCGCTGCAGAGAAAACTGTGCGCCCTGCTCGTCCTGACCAGCCGCTGCGCCGTTGTTTGCTTGTTCAGTCATGTGAAGCCTTCTTGTTGTGCATGTCGCATTGGAGATCGCCTTGCCAGCGCCGATGCGAGTCGGCTGTCCGGCAGGACTGTATCGAATCAGGCCTGCAGCAGCGGATCCAGCCGACCTGCCCGCTCCAGCGCGTGCAGCTCGTCGCAGCCGCCAACATGCTCGTCGCCGATCCATATTTGCGGAACCGAGGTACGTCCGGCCTTGCTCGCCATTTCAGAACGCAAGGCCGGCTTGCCGTCTACGGCAATTTCCTCGTAACTGACACCCTTGCGATCGAGCAGGCTTTTGGCCCGGACACAGTACGGGCACCAGGCGGTGGTATAGATGACGACTTTAGGCATATTTATTTGACCACTGGCAGATTCTCGCCGCGCCAGCTGGAAATTCCTCCAGCAAGCTTGGCGGCAGTAAAGCCCGCCTTTTGCAACTCACGACAGGCCGCTCCGGCGTGCTGACCCATGGCGTCGACGACGATGATCGTCTTGCCCTTGTGCTTTTCCAGCTCGCCCATTCGGCTGACCAGCTTCTCGTAGGGAATGTTCAATGAGTCGACGATACGACCTGCGTCGAACTCCTTCTTCGCGCGCACGTCCAACACCACGCCTTCGTCGCGATTGACCAGACCGGTTAGTTCACGATTGCTCAGGCTCTTGCCGCCCTTGCGTGCCTCGGTGAAGGCAAGCAGGACCAGCAGCACCAGAAAGATGCTGACCAGAACATAGTGGTTGGAGACAAATTCAATCAGGTTAGCGACCATCAATAGGGTACCCGGGGGATAAAATGCGGGCCAGTATACACAGCCCCTCCACCGGGCTGAACCCTGCGAATCGTGACGCCAAACGGGCCAGCCAGTAGACTGGCCGCCATTTTCGCGCCCTCGTGCAAGGAGCCAGATACATGCCTGCCGCGCCCAAACCCTTGGTACTGATGATTCTCGACGGCTTCGGACACAGCGACAGTCCTGAATTCAATGCCATCCATGCCGCCAACAAACCGGTATATGACCGCCTGCTCGCCAGTCAGCCGCACGGTCTTATTTCCGGCAGCGGCATGGATGTGGGCCTGCCGGACGGCCAGATGGGTAACTCCGAGGTGGGGCACATGAACTTGGGCGCCGGTCGCGTGGTGTATCAGGACTTCACTCGAGTGACCAAGTCCATCCGTGACGGCGATTTCTTCGAAAACCCGAACATCTGCGCCACGGTCGACAAGGCCGTTGCCGCGGGGAAGGCCGTACACATTCTCGGGCTGCTGTCAGATGGCGGCGTGCACAGCCATCAAGATCATCTGGTGGCAATGGCCGAACTGGCCGCCAAGCGCGGCGCCGAGAAGATCTATCTGCACGCCTTTCTCGATGGTCGCGATACGCCACCGAAAAGCGCTCAGCATTCGATCGAACTGATGCAGGCCACCTTCACCCGCCTAGGCAAGGGCCGCGTCGCCAGCCTGATTGGTCGCTACTTCGCCATGGATCGCGACAATCGCTGGGATCGCGTCGCGCAGGCCTATAACCTGATCGTCGACGGTAAGGCGGCCTATCGTTCCGACTATGCCGTAGACGGTCTGATCGCCGCCTATGAGCGCGGCGAAAGCGACGAGTTCGTCAAAGCCACCACCATCGGCGAGCCGGTACGTGTAGAAGATGGCGATGCCGTGGTCTTCATGAACTTCCGTGCGGACCGCGCGCGCGAACTGACCCGCTGCTTCGTGGAGCCCGATTTCAACGAATTCCCACGCGAGCGCGTACCGATGCTGGCCGGCTTCGTCATGCTGACGCAGTATGCCGCAAGCATCCCCGCGCCCAGCGCCTTCGCCCCGGCAGCCTTGACCAACGTGCTTGGCGAATATTTGGCGAACAATGGCAAAACCCAGCTGCGGATCGCCGAGACCGAGAAGTACGCGCACGTCACCTTCTTCTTTTCCGGGGGACGTGAAGAGCCGTTTCCCGGGGAAGAACGCATCCTCATCCCATCGCCACAGGTCGCCACTTACGATCTGCAGCCGGAAATGAGCGCCCCGGAAGTGACCGATCGCATCGTCGATGCCATCGAGAATCAGCGCTACGACGTGATCATCGTCAACTACGCCAACGGCGACATGGTCGGTCACACCGGCGTGTTCGAAGCCGCCGTGAAAGCGGTGGAATGCCTGGACACTTGTATCGGACGCATCACCGAGGCGCTGGACAAAGTTGGCGGCGAAGCTCTGATCACTGCGGACCATGGCAACGTCGAACAGATGGAAGATGTCATGACTGGCCAGGCCCACACCGCCCATACCTGCGAGCCGGTGCCGTTCATCTACTATGGCAAGCGCAACCTGACGATCCGCGAAGGCGGCGTGCTTGCCGATGTGGCTCCGACCATGCTGACATTGCTGGGACTGCCAGCGCCCGCGGAGATGACCGGCCGCTCGATCGTTGAACTCAGCTGATAGCTGATAGCTGATAGCTGATAGCTGGAAGCTGGAAGCCAAGCTCTTGCCTCCAGCTTCAAGCTTCCAGCTGCTTTTTTAGGCATACTACGGCGATCCAAAACCTTCCGGCTTGTCCACTACATGCCTCGTATTCTTCTTGCATTCGCGCTTTCCTGCCTGCTTGGTTCGGCCATGGCGGACGAGCGCACCGACGCCCGCAAACAAATCGAAGCGGCGCGCAAGGACGTCGCCGAGCTGCAAAAGCTGCTCAAGCAGATCGAGCAAGAGAAATCCGCTGTCCAAAAGCAGCTGCAAACCACCGAAAGTGAGATGGGCCAGCTGGAAAAGCAGGTGGACTCGCTGCAGCAGGAAATCGATCGCAGCGAAGCGGAGCTGGAACATCTCAACGACGAGAAAACTACTCTTGAGGGCGCCCGCGTCGAGCAACAGCGCCTGATTGGTATCCAGGCGCGCGCCGCCTATCAGAGCGGTCGCCAGGAATACCTGAAACTCCTGCTCAACCAGCAAAATCCGGAAAAATTCAGCCGCACCCTGACCTACTACGATTACCTCAGCAAGGCGCGCTTCGAACAGGTCGCAAACTTCAACGAAACGCTCACCCAACTGGCCAAGGTCGAAGCAGGCATCGAGGCGCAGCAGACGACGCTCGCCGAACAGCAGGACGGGCTGCAGGAGCGTCGCGACCAGCTCGCTGAGGTACACAAGGAGCGCCGCCAGACGCTGGCCAAGCTCGATCGCGACCTTTCCAGTCGCGACCAGAAACTCAAGGCGCGCCGGCAGGAGCAGGCGCAGCTGGAGCGAGTCCTCAAAACCATCGAGGAAACCCTTGCGCGACAAGCGCGTGAAGCCGAACAGGAGCGTCAACGTGTGCTCGCGGCGGCACGCGAAGAGCAAACCCGTCAGCAACAACAGGCAGGTCGCACCGCCTCGGCGCCATCAGGGCCGATCGTCTCTAGCTCCGGCGGGAATTTCGGCGGCCCGTTCGCCAGCGCCAAGGGCAAGCTGCCCTGGCCGGTGGACGGACGATTGGTCGCCCGCTACGGCACTCCGCGCGGCGGTGATGCTCGAACCAAATGGGATGGCGTGCTGATCGGCGCTGAAGTCGGTACCCAGGTGCGCGCCGTGCACGGCGGCCGGGTGGTATTTGCCGATTGGCTGCGAGGTGCCGGCCTGTTGGTGATCCTCGACCACGGCAATGGCTACCTGAGCCTGTATGGGCACAATCAGAGTCTGCTGCGCGACGCTGGAGAGATCGTCAAGGCAGGCGACCCGATCGCCACCGTAGGAACCAGTGGCGGGCAAGAATCTGCCGCACTGTATTTCGCCATTCGCCAACAGGGTCGCCCAAGCGATCCAGCACAATGGTGTCGCGCGCAAGGATAGGCCGGTCCGGCTGCTAGCGCGCCCCTCACAACTGGAGTCAGACATGCTGCACCTGCGCCGTATCGCCCAACCGACCACTCTGGCCCTGTCCATCATGCTGGGGCTGTGCGGGAGCGCCTGGGCCCAGCAACCGCCCGCAGAGCTGGCACCAGAGCCGATTGCACTGGACACCGCGACCAGCAAGGCACCGTTGCCGCTGGAAGAGCTGCGCACATTTGCCGAGGTGCTAGACCGAATCAAGGCCGCCTATGTTGAGCCGGTCGACGACAAGACCCTGCTGGAGAACGCCATCAAGGGCATGCTCAGCAATCTCGATCCGCATTCCGCCTATCTCGAACCCGAGGCCTTTGCCGAGTTGCAGGAAAGCACCAGCGGCGAGTTCGGTGGCCTCGGCATCGAGGTAGGCATCGAAGATGGCTTCATCAAGGTGGTTTCACCGATCGATGACACGCCAGCCTCCAAGGCCGGCATCGAGGCGGGCGACCTGATCGTCAAGATCGACGGCAAGCCGACCAAGGGCATGTCGATGATGGACGCGGTCAGCATCATGCGCGGCAAGCCGGGCAGCGATATTTCGCTGTCACTGGTGCGCGAGGGCGGAAAGCCCTTTACCGTCAAGCTCACCCGCGCAGTGATCAAGGTCAACAGCGTCAAGAGCCAGATGCTCGAGCCCGGGTACGGCTATTTGCGCGTCACCCAGTTCCAGATCAATACCGGCGAAGAAGTCGGTAAGGCGTTGGCGCGCCTGCGCAAGGAAAACGGTAAGAAGCTCAACGGCCTGGTGCTCGACCTGCGCAACAACCCGGGCGGCGTACTACAGGCGGCAGTGGAGGTGTCCGATCACTTTCTCACCGATGGTCTGATCGTTTATACCAAAGGGCGCATCGCCAACTCCGAGCTGCGCTTCAGCGCCGACCCGGTCGACGCCAGCGAAGGCGTGCCTTTGGTCGTGCTGATCAACGGCGGCAGCGCCTCTGCGTCGGAGATCGTCGCCGGGGCTCTGCAGGACCAAAAGCGTGGCGTAGTGATGGGTACCGATAGCTTCGGCAAAGGCTCCGTGCAGACCGTGCTGCCGCTGAACAACGACCGCGCCCTCAAGCTCACCACCGCGCTTTATTACACGCCCAACGGCCGCTCAATCCAGGCCCAGGGCATCGAGCCCGACATTGAGGTGACCCGCGCCAAGCTAACTCGCGAACAGGCGGCCGAAGGCATTCGGGAAGCCGATCTGGCCGGCCATCTGGGTAACGGCAATGGGGGTCCGGAGCGCCCCAGCGGCGCTCCGATCGCCAGCGATTCGCCGCGTCCACAGGATGAAGATTTCCAGCTTGGTCAGGCGCTGAATCTGCTCAAGGGGTTGAATCTCACCCGCGGTCAGTAACGGATGTCCTGGGTCGAACGTCATCTGCTGGGAGCCCTGCTACTGATCGGCGCGTCCGGCGTGGAGGCCGGTGATACAGACGGAGCGGAGCGCCTGGCAGCCGTCGCGCGAATGCCGAAGCTGGCCTTGGTGATCGATGATCTGGGCCAGAATACCGTCCGGGACGGGCGTGTTCTCGCCTTGCCCGGCCCGGTGGCCATGGCGATTCTGCCAGATACCCGCCACGCTACGAAGCTGGCGGAGCAGGCCAGGACGGCAGGCAAGACGGTCATGCTGCATCTGCCCATGGCCCCAGCCGGCGGCCCCTACGCTTGGCAGCCACAACTACCACAAGCGGAGCTGGATCGCCGCCTGGACAACGCACT
Organism: Stutzerimonas stutzeri; assembly: GCF_000590475.1. NCBI lineage: Bacteria > Pseudomonadati > Pseudomonadota > Gammaproteobacteria > Pseudomonadales > Pseudomonadaceae > Stutzerimonas > Stutzerimonas stutzeri. The sequence continues at coordinate 4,400,447 of NZ_CP007441.1, forward strand.
GACGAAGGTCCCCCATTCCAGTGGTGTGAACAATCACATGGGCAGCCAGATGACCGATCGGCAGCCGCCCATGGCCGCTCTGATGAGCGAGCTTCAGCAGCGCCACCTGTTCTTTCTCGACAGCCGCACCAACCCCGGAACGATCGCCGCCGCTGCCGCGCAACAGATCGGACTGGCCAGCCTTTCGCGAGATATCTTTCTCGATGACGACCCCAGCCCCGAAGCCGTCGCCGCGCAGTTTCGCGCGGCCATACAACTGGCTCGCAAACAGGGTTCAGTCGTGGTGATCGGCCATCCACACCCAGCCACGCTTGCGCTGTTGGAGCGGGAGTTGCCGAAGCTCGGAGCACAGGGCATCGATTGGGTGGACATCGGCCAGATGATCGCCACCCGGGGCAATCGCGCCATGATTGCCCATGGCGCAAACGGCGTTTATCGTTGAGGCCTGATCAGAGATAACGACGCATGATGGCGTCTATAGCGCCGTCACTCTTCATTTCGTTCAGCGCTTTCTGCAATCGCGTTACGACTTCATCTGGCGTCTGCTTGTTCAGCGCAAGGAACAGCTGCGCGTCGTTGAAGCGCAGCACCGTGGTCAATCCGCTTACCCCTTCCTGCTTGGCCAGGTAGGGCCCGACGGGGTCGGTTGTCGCCCACAGGTCTATCTGCCCCTTGAGCAGCTTGCCGATGTTTTCCTGGTCGCGTAGGGAATTGATCGGCTCGAAACCCTTGCTTTCCAAATGCTGGCTGACCGCGTCGTTCTTGTATGCGCCGATCCGGTACTGCTGCGCCTGCTCAAGCGAACTCAGCCGCATCGGGCTGCCGGCCGGAGCCAGCAATACCCAGCCGGTACTGGCTAGCGGGCCGACCCATTTGAATAACGGCTCACGCTCGGGCGTGTAGGTGGTGGAAAACAGGCCCTGGTCCGGGTGTTCCAGCGCTTGATTGTAGATACGCTCCCAAGGGAAACGCAGCGTCAGGTTGTAAGCGATCCCGGCACGCTTGAACATCTCGCGCACGATCTCGGCGTTGATTCCGCTGATGTTGCGGTCTGCAGCGTAGTTCTTGCCGTCCGCCGCCATGTTGAATGGCGGGAAGTTCTCGGTCAGCAATACCAGTTTGTAGTCATCAGGCAGTGCTGCCTTTGCCGAGGTGGCCATCAACAGCAACAGCCCGGCCATTAGAATTCGTCTCATCGATCCTTCCCCCACGTCGACAAATATCCAAAACGACACCGCGCTGGCCCTGCCGAACAGATTCCATGCGGACCTCGTTCGATTATGTTTAGCAACTTGTGAACCAGACGCAGCGCGGCGACCACTGTAATGTGACAAGCCGCACAAATCCGCGGAATCATATTGCCGTCATCCGCAGCCAGGCAGTCGTGTAACGGATCAAAGGAAAGGAGGGGCCTGCCGGCGAGCTGAGGAAAGTCAGCGTGGCGTTCCGAAACAGGGCACCGCAGCGTTACAAACGCTGCGATTCGGTACGTCGACCGGAGCTGCAGCCACGCAAACCGCTACAGATAGCGACCGCTGATGGTGTCCAGCGTGCCGTCAGCGCGCATCTGCTCCAGAGCAGCCTGCAGCTTGGCTACGGTTTCATCGGGGATACTGTGATTGAGCGCCAGGTAGAGCTCTGCGCTGTCGAACTTAAGCACCCGCTTGAGCCCGGTCACACCTTGTTGCTTGGCCAGATAGCGCCCGGCTGGATCGCCCGTGGCCCAGAGATCGATCGCCCCGTTTTGCAGTTTCTCCACGTTGGTTTGGTCGCGCAGAACCAGCGACGGCTCCAGCCCCTGCCCCGCCAGGTGCTCGGCAATCGCATCGCCTTTGTAGGCGCCGATGCGATACTGGCTGGCCTGCTCGAGCGTGCTGACATTGATCGTGCTGTCGCCGCGCGCCAGCAGTACCCAGTCGTCCGGACCGATCGGCCCTACCCATTTGAATAGGTCTTCACGCTCCGGCAACCGCGCAGTGACGAACACGCCATATCCCGGCATATCCAGCGCCATCCTATAGATGCGCTCCCAAGGGAAACGCAGCGTCAGCGTGTAGTCGACGCCGGCACGCCTGAACATTTCGCGGACGATATCGGCGGCAATCCCGGTGATGTTTTCGTCACGCGCGAAATTCTTGCCATCGGCCGCCATGTTGTAGGGCGGAAAGTTCTCGGTAAGCAGGTTTATCGGCTCCGGTGCTGACTGCGCGGCGCCAGCGATCAGCGAGAGACTGGCGGCCGTCGCCAGAAGCATGGTTTTGAACATGATGTAATTCCCTAAAGAAGCCGGCAGCCGCGGCTCAATCGCGGCTGTGTTCCTGGTTGACTGCGCCGCGCCTGGTCAGCGCATCACGATGCCGCAGCTGGCCATGTAGGCTTTGGCTTCTGGCACCGTGTACTCACCGAAGTGGAAGATGCTGGCCGCCAGCACCGCATCGGCCTTGCCCTCGATGATTCCGTCGGCCAGGTGCTGCAGGTTACCGACGCCACCGGATGCGATCACCGGGATGTGCACGGCCTCACTGATGGCTCGGGTCACGCCGAGGTCATAGCCGCTCTTGACGCCGTCCTGGTCCATGCTGGTCAAGAGGATCTCGCCGGCGCCCAGCGCTTCCATCTTCTGCGCCCAGAGCACGGCATCGAGCCCGGTAGGCTTGCGGCCGCCGTGGGTGAAGATTTCCCAGCGCGGTGTCTCGCCCGGCCTGGAGACCTTCTTCGCGTCGATGGCAACGACGATGCACTGCGAGCCGAAGCGCTCGGCGGCTTCGCCCACGAATTCGGGGGTGAACACGGCCGCGGTGTTGATCGAGACTTTATCTGCGCCCGCATTGAGAAGATTGCGGATGTCTTGCACGCTGCGCACACCGCCGCCTACGGTCAGCGGGATGAACACCTGACTGGCCATGCGCTCTACCGTGTGCAGCGTGGTGTCGCGGTTATCGACACTGGCGGTGATGTCGAGAAAAGTGATTTCGTCGGCGCCCTGCTCGTCGTAGCGACGGGCGATTTCCACCGGATCGCCGGCATCGCGAATGTTCTCGAACTGAACGCCCTTGACCACGCGGCCATTGTCCACGTCGAGGCAGGGAATGATGCGTTTGGCCAATGCCATTGGACTTTCTCCGGAAGCAGCTTCTCGAGCCGCAGGCTTCAAGCTGAAAGTAATGTGTAGGGTGGATCGCGCTTCACCGATCTACCGCAGATCAGCGAATCACTCGTCCTTGTACTTCAGATCGCAAAGCGCCTGGGCCTCAGCGACATCGAGCGTCCCTTCGTAGATCGCCCGGCCGGTGATGGCACCGATAATGCCAGGGGTGTTGGTGTCGAGCAGCTTCTGGATATCACCGATGTTGTGGATGCCGCCGGAGGCGATCACCGGGATACGGCTGGCGTTGGCCAGTGCTACCGTCGCCTCGACGTTGCAGCCTTGCATCATGCCGTCTTTGGCGATATCGGTGTAGACGATTGCCGAAACGCCATCGGCCTCGAAACGACGCGCCAGATCCACGGCCTGCACGCTGCTGACCTCGGCCCAGCCATCGGTGGCGACGAAGCCATCCTTGGCGTCCAGGCCGACGATCACCTTGCCCGGGAAGGCGCGGCAGGCCTCAGAAACGAACGCCGGCTCCTTGACCGCCTTGGTGCCGATGATCACGTAGCTGACGCCAGCGCGTACGTAGTGTTCTATGGTTTCCAGGGTACGGATGCCGCCCCCTATCTGGATCGGCAGGTCCGGATAACGCTTGGCGATCGCGGTGACCACTTCGCCGTTGACCGGCTGCCCCTCGAAGGCACCGTTGAGATCGACCAGATGCAGACGACGGCAACCGGCCTCGACCCACTTGGCGGCCATGGCTACCGGATCGTCAGAGAACACCGTGGCGTCGTCCATAAGCCCCTGACGCAGACGCACGCAGGCGCCGTCCTTGAGATCGATGGCGGGAATAATCAGCATGGCTCGAACCTGTTCAATCAAGTGTCGGTTAAGGGTCAGCTCTTCTCGAGCGCCCACAAGTCGCTTTCAATGCTTTCAAACCTTTCTTTAAGGTGTGTCTGCACATCGAAAATCGCCTTGTTGTAGTAGAGGGGAGCAATCTCGCGAGCAAACAGATCGAGTACTTCCTGCGCCTCGAAGGAGCCGAGCTCCAGCTCGAAACGATCTTCCAGAAAGCGCTTTATGATCTGCTGCGCCGCCTGTTCCTGAGCGGAATCCAGCGTCAGGACCGGTGCCTTGAGCTTTGCCCGGCTCATTACCAGCGGCCGTCCCATGCGGCAAAGTTCTGCAGCAGCTGCAAGCCGTGGGTGTGGCTCTTCTCGGGATGGAACTGCACGGCGAAGCGCGAACCGTCAGCAAGCGCAGCGGCGAAATCCTTGCCGTAGTGGCCGCGACCGACCACCTGTCTTGGACTGCCCGCTTCGATGTAATAGCTGTGCACGAAATAGAAGCGGCCGTCGGCGGGAATGTTGTGCCAGAGTGGGTGGGCAATCGCCTGCTCCACCTGGTTCCAGCCCATGTGCGGCACCTTCAGGCGCTCACCATCCTCTTCCATATCTTTGCCGAAGAAGCGCACCTGTCCGGGAAACAGGCCGATGCAATCGACACCGCCGTTTTCCTCGCTGCGCTCCATCAACGCCTGCATGCCGACGCAAATGCCGAGGAAGGGACGGTCGACGCTGACTTCGCGGACCAGCTCGTCGAAGCCCAGCCGACGGATTTCAGCCATGCAATCGCGGATCGCACCGACGCCAGGGAACACCACCCGATCGGCTTCGCGGATGACCTGAGCATCGCTGGTGATCAACACGCGACCAGCGCCCACGTGCTCAAGGGCCTTGGCCACCGAGTGCAGGTTGCCCATACCGTAATCGATAACTGCAACGGTCTGCATTACAGGCAACCCTTGGTCGAAGGCATCTGGCCGGCCATGCGCTCGTCCAGCGTTACCGCCATGCGCAGCGCGCGGCCGAAGGCCTTGAACACGGTTTCGATCTGGTGGTGGGTGTTGTGCCCGCGCAGGTTGTCGATGTGCAGGGTTACCAGTGCATGGTTGACAAAACCCTGGAAGAATTCCTGGAACAGATCGACATCGAAGCCGCCAACGGTCGCGCGGGTGTAGGGCACATGCATCTGTAGCCCTGGACGCCCGGAGAAGTCGATCACCACGCGTGACAGCGCTTCATCCAGCGGCACGTAGGAATGCCCGTAGCGGGTCATACCCTTCTTGTCGCCGACGGCCTGGGCAAAGGCCTGGCCGAGGGTGATACCGACATCTTCCACAGTATGATGATCGTCGATATGCAGATCGCCCTTGCACTCGATATCCAGATCGATCAGCCCGTGTCGCGCGATCTGGTCGAGCATGTGTTCGAGAAAGGGCACACCGATGGCGAAGCGGGACTTACCGGTGCCATCGAGGTTAATGGTGGCCTTGACCTGGGTTTCCAGGGTGTTGCGCTCTACGCATGCCGTACGTTCGGACATCGACAGCTCCGCTGATCGTGGGGCTAAAAAGATCGGCATTATAGGCGTAAACCCGCCTGCGAGGATACGCGCCCCGGCGGCTTGCAAGACGGCTAGCGAGCCGCCGAGCGGGCGATCGCCGTTGCATCGCGTCGTCTGGCGTCGCTGAAGCCTCAGGTAAAGATCTTCCCGATGCGGCCAAAAGCAGATTTGCCCAACGATGCAGCCCATCGGAACAGGGCGCACGGCCACCGTGCGCTGGCAAGCCGGCACAGTTATGCTTGCGGCAACCACACAGCTTGCCAGGTCAGCATGCCCGTATTCGTCGAAACCGTCACTGAGCCCAGCCAGCAGGATCGCATCGATCTGATGAAAATCTATGCCGACGCCCCGCACTGGCTGCTGGCGCCTTACGCCGACGCCGCGGCTCTGATCGAGGCGGGACTGGCCGACCGTAGCCTGATCGCCGGTCGTTTCAATGATCGTCTGCTCGGTGCAGCGCTGCTGCAGCGCGGCGCGCCTCATTGGCGTCTCTCGCACCTGTGCGTCCGCAAGATCACTCGCCGTCGTGGCGTTGGCAAACGGATCCTGGACGAGTGCCGACGTCTGGCTGCCGAAGCCTCGAACGAGCTGCATCTCGTAGCGCCACCGGCGCACCTCGAAGCCCAGGCGCTGGCCGCGCGAACGCATCTGCCACTGGATCCCAGCTAGTTCTGGCTGAACCGTTGCCTGCGCCTGCGCAGTCGGCCAGGAACCCCAGCGCGTGTAGCCACTCCAACGCCAGCTGCGGCGAAGCCATGGTCCGCGGCGCTATACTCGCTGCTTTTGAACGCCAAACACAAAGGACCTGTCCATGAAAGCGCTCGGCAAGATCCTGGGCCTGGTAATCCTCGGGTTGCTGCTCCTCATCGTCGCATTGGGCTTTGCCCTGACCCACCTGTTCGACCCCAACGATTACAAGGATGAGATTCGCGAACTTGCCCGCGACAAAGCCGGACTCGAGCTGAATATTGCCGGCGACATCGGCTGGAGCCTGTTCCCCTGGCTCGGATTGGAGCTGCACGACACCACCCTGGCCAGCGTCCGTACGCCGCAGCAGCCTTTCGCCGACCTGCGCATGCTCGGCCTCTCGGTCCGGGTGCTTCCCCTGCTCAGCCGCGAAGTGCAGATGAGCGATATCACGCTCAACGGCCTCAATCTGACCCTGGATCGCGACGAGAACGGCAAGGGCAACTGGGAAGGCGTGGGCCAACCGGTCGCCCGCGAAACGCAGCCTGGCGACAAACAACCAGCGGAACCGACCGAAGCCCCGGCTGACGAGGGAAAGGCCGACAGCCCCAAGCGCCCCTTGCGACTCGATATCGATAGCCTGACCGTCAGCGATGCTCGGGTGTCCTACCACGACGCGAAAAGCGGCCAGCAGTTCAGTGCCGAGGGCATCGAGCTAACAACGGGCGCCATACGCGAAGCCACCTCGATTCCGGTCAAACTTAACGCCTTCTTCGGCAGTAACAAGCCGGTAATGCGTGCGCGTACCGAACTGCAAGGCGCGCTGCGCTTCGATACCAAACTGCAACGCTATCAGCTCGAAGACCTGCGCCTGAGCGGCGAGGCCTCCGGCGAACCGCTGCAAGGCAAAACGCTCTCCTTCAGCGCTCAGGGCCAACTGCTGGCCGATCTCGCGGCCGACGTCGCCGAGTGGACCAGCCTCAAGTTCACCGCCAACCAATTGCGCGGTCTTGGCGAGCTGAAGATGCGCGATCTGCAAGAACAGCCGAAGATCGCCGGCACCCTGTCAATCGCCCAACTCAACCTGCGCGAATTTCTCGACAGCATCGGCCAACAGCTTCCGGCGACGGCTGACAACACCGCGCTGAGCAAAGCCGAACTGGTCACCCGCCTGACCGGAACCTCCAGCAGCCTGACGTTTGAAGAACTCGACCTGAAGCTGGATGACAGCACTTTCACCGGCCAGATTGGCATCAGCGATTTCGCTAAACAGGCACTGCGAGTCGACCTCAAGGGCGATCAGCTGAACCTTGATCGTTACCTGCCGCCGCCAGGTAAGGAAGATGGGGCCGGCGCGACTCGCCAAAGCGAGGTAGACGCTACCGAAGCCGCTGCAATCGGCAGCGGCACCACGCCCCTGCCAGACAAGCCGACCCAGCAAGCCTGGAGCGAAGCCCCAGTCCTGCCGATAAGCACACTGCGCAGCCTGGACACTCGAATCAATCTGGATATCAGCAGCCTCACCGCCATGAAACTGCCGCTCGACGGTTTCGTGCTCAAGGCACGCAGCGCAGGTGGTCTGCTGACGCTGCAGGAGCTGCGCGGTGGCGTCTATAACGGCCGCGTGGATGCTTCGGCCAGCCTCGATGTGCGACCGGAGGTACCGTTGATAACCGCCCAGACCCGCTTAGCCCGCGTCCCGGTCGAACGTCTGCTGCAAAGCCAGGGGGAAAAAGTCACTATCAAGGGCCTGCTCAATCTGGACAGCGACCTTAGCAGCCAGGGCAACAGCCAGAAGGCCTGGATTGACAACCTCAACGGCAACATCGGTTTCATCGTCGACAACGGCATCCTCATCGACGCCAACCTCGAACAGCAACTTTGCCATGCCATCGCCACGCTCAACCGCAAATCCCTCACCAGCGACCCGCGTAGCAAGGACACCCCGTTCCGCCAATTGAAGGGCAGCCTGAACCTGCGCAACGGCATCGCCAGCAACCCGGACCTGAAGGTCAGCATTCCCGGCCTGACGGTCAACGGCAACGGCGACGTCGACTTGCGTGTGCTGGGCATGGACTACCGCGTCGGTATTGTCGTCGAAGGGGACAAGGGCGCGATGCCCGATCCGGCCTGCGCGGTTAACGAGCGCTATGTTGGCATCGAATGGCCACTGCGTTGCCGCGGCCCGCTGGAGCTAGGCGCCAAGGCTTGCCGCTTCGACAAGGACGGTCTTGGCAAGATCGCTGGCAGGCTCGCCGGAGAAAAACTCAACGAAAAGATCGAAGAAAAGCTTGGAGACAAGGTCAGCCCTGAATTGAAAGACGCCCTCAAAGGCCTGTTCAACCGATGACGCCTCAGCCAATGAGTCCTGAACAATTCGGCGCGGCGGTTCTGGATTGGTACGACCGCCACGGCCGCAAGGATCTACCCTGGCAGCAGGGCATCACGCCGTATCGGGTCTGGGTGTCGGAGATCATGCTGCAGCAGACCCAGGTCAGTACCGTACTCGGCTACTTCGATCGCTTCATGGACGCGCTGCCAACGGTTGAAGCATTGGCAGACGCTGCCGAAGATGAAGTGCTGCACCTGTGGACCGGCCTGGGCTACTACAGTCGCGCGCGCAACCTGCACAAGACCGCCAAGCTGATCGTTGCCGAGCGTGGCGGCGAATTTCCGCAGTGCGTCGACCAGCTCGCCGAGCTGCCCGGCATCGGCCGCTCCACCGCTGGCGCCATCGCCAGCCTGAGCATGGGCCTGCGCGCGCCGATACTCGACGGCAACGTCAAGCGTGTGTTGGCCCGCTACGTCGCGCAGGACGGCTATCCCGGTGAACCGAAAGTCGCCAGACAGCTCTGGGACGTGGCCGAATGCATGACCCCGCAAGCGCGTGTCAATCACTACACCCAGGCGATGATGGATCTCGGCGCGACGCTCTGCACACGTAGCAAGCCCAGCTGTCTGCTCTGCCCGTTGAAGAGTGGCTGTCGCGCCCATCTGCTCGGCCGCGAAACCGAGTTTCCAGTCCCCAAACCGCGCAAGGCCTTGCCGCAGAAGCACACCCTGATGCCACTGCTGGCCAACCATGAAGGCGCCATCCTGCTCTATCGCCGCCCGCCCACGGGCCTCTGGGGCGGGCTTTGGAGCCTGCCGGAGCTGGACGATCTGGCCGCGCTCGATCCACTCGCCGCACGGCATGCCCTGCAGCTGCAGCAGCGCCACGAGCTGCCCGGCCTGACCCATACCTTCAGCCATTTCCAGCTGGCCATCGAGCCCTGGCTGATCAGAGTGAAGTCCGAGGGCGACGCCGTGGCCGAGCCAGACTGGCTCTGGTATAACCTCGCCACCCCGCCGCGACTGGGGCTCGCCGCCCCGGTGAAGACGCTGCTCAAGCGCGCCGCCGCTGAATTGAACGCAGGAGAGATGTCATGACCCGCACCGTGAACTGCCGCAAATACAAAGAAGAACTGCCTGGCCTGGATCGCCCGCCTTATCCGGGCGCGAAAGGCGAGGATATCTACAACAACGTGTCGAAGAAGGCCTGGGACGACTGGCAGAAACACCAGACCATGCTGATCAACGAGCGTCGGCTGAACATGATGAACGCCGAGGACCGCAAGTTTTTGCAGGCCGAGATGGACAAATTCCTCTCCGGCGAAGAGTACGCCCAGGCCGAAGGCTACGTACCGCCGAGCGAATGATGCGCTGACCGAAGCGAGTCAAGCCCTGCGCAAGGCTCGCTCCAACGGCGCATCGCCGTGGCCCGGAACGCTCACCGGAACATGGTCACAACGCTAAACGCCCGTTCTGACTAAATATTTTCCCGGCCGCGCTTGACAGGCAAAAGCCAAATCCGTCTAATAGCGCCCCGTTGCCCAGGTAGCTCAGTCGGTAGAGCAGGGGATTGAAAATCCCCGTGTCGGCGGTTCGATTCCGTCCCTGGGCACCACTAATACCGAGAACCCCAAGCGAAATTAACCTCCTTGGGGTTTTTTATTGCCTGCGATTTGTGCCAGCGGCCCGCTATGATCCAGCCGGCACTTCACGGAATAGCTGCCCGCCATGTTTGAACAGGCCTTCAAGAACATCGACGACATCCTGCACAAGGATGCCGGCTGTACCAGCGAGCTCGACTACACCGAGCAAACCTCCTGGCTGCTTTTTCTCAAATACCTCGACGCGCTGGAGCAGGAAAAAGCTGTAGTGGCCGAGCTGGAGGGTAAGTATTACCTCTATATCCTCGACCCTGAATACCGCTGGGAGCGCTGGGCTGCGCCGAAGACCCCGGAAGGCCAGATCGACCATAACAGCGCCCTGACCGGCGATGACCTCAAGGATTTCGTCAATACCAAGCTGTTTCCCTACCTGCATGGTTTCAAGCAGAAGGCCGAAGGTCCGGACACCATCCAGTACAAGATCGGCGAGATATTCGGCGAGCTGAAAAATCGCATCCAGAGCGGCTACAACCTGCGCGAAGTGCTGGAAATCGTAGACGGCCTGCGCTTCGGCTCGCAGACAGAGAAACACGAGCTCTCGCACCTCTATGAAGTCAAGATCAGAAACATGGGCAACGCCGGGCGCAACGGTGGTGAGTACTACACCCCGCGCCCGCTGATCCGCGCCATGATCAAGGTGGTCAATCCGCACATCGGTCAGCGCATTTACGACGGCGCGGTCGGATCGGCAGGCTTTCTCTGCGAAGCCTTCGATTACCTCAGCAGCCAGCCGAACCTGACCACCCGCCAGCAGGAAACCCTGCAAAAGCACACCTTCTATGGCAAGGAGAAAAAGAGCCTCGCCTACGTCATCGCCATCATGAACATGATCCTGCATGGCATCGAAGCGCCGAACATCATTCACACCAATACCCTGACGGAAAACCTCAGCGATATTCAGGACAAGGACCGCTTCGACATCGTGTTGGCCAACCCGCCGTTTGGCGGCAAGGAACGCAAGGAAGTCCAGCAGAACTTCCCGATCAAGACTGGTGAGACCGCTTTCCTGTTTCTCCAGCACTTCATCAAGATCCTCAAGGCCGGCGGCCACGGCGCGGTGGTCATCAAGAACACCTTCCTCAGCAACAGCGACAACGCCTCGGTCAGCTTGCGCAAACTGCTGCTGGAAAGCTGCAACCTGCACACCGTGCTCGACTGCCCGAGCGGCACCTTCCAGGGCGCGGGCGTGAAGACCGTGGTGCTGTTCTTCACCAAGGGTGCGCCGACGCGCAAGGTCTGGTACTACCAACTCGACCCCGGTCGCAACATGGGCAAGACCAACCCGCTAGCCGACACTGACCTGGCTGAATTTATCGAGCTGCAAAAATCCTTCGCCGATTCGGCGAAGAGTTGGAGTTTGGATGTCGCTAGCATAGATACGACGAGCCGTGACCTGTCGGTGAAGAATCCCGTTGTTGGCGAGGGTATAACTCATCGCAGCCCGCAGGCGATCATGGAGGAGATTGCGATGCTGGATGCTGAAAGCCTGCATGCCCTAAACAGAATTAAGGCCATGCTATGAAAGCGGGTTGGCAACGTAGACCACTAGGGGAGCTTGCTGAGCTGAAGGGAAGAATCGGTTGGCGAGGTCTCACAGCGAAGGAGTACACCAAAACCGGGCCTTTGTTTCTGTCAGTGCACTCGCTCAACTACGGTGACTATGTCGACTTTCGCGACGCGTTTCATATCAGCCAAGAGCGGTATTTTGAAAGCCCTGAAATCATGCTTAAAGAAGGCGACGTGCTGATCTGCAAGGACGGTGCAGGAATAGGGAAAGTAGGCGTCATAGGAGCACTTCCAGATAACGCGACCATTAATTCGTCGCTCCTTCTCATCCGAAGCGGCTCATCGATTCTCCCTAAATTCCTGTTTCGGTGTCTTTCTAGCCCGTACTTCCAAGAGATTGTAGATTCACGGCTAAACGGGGCAACCACTCCGCATTTATACCAGCGTGATATCACAGAGTTCCCTGTTGTTCTCCCTCCGGTTCCTGAACAACAGCGAATCGTCGCCATTCTCGACGAAGCCTTCGACAACATCGCCAAGGCCCGCACCAACGCTGAAAAAAACTTGAAAAACGTCCGCGAGCTGTTTGGAAGCCATGCACATTTTGTTTTCGCACAACGCGGTTCGAGTTGGCGAATTAAGACGCTGGATCAGATCGCCACAAATCTGGATAACAAACGCATCCCGATCACAAAAAGTGATCGCAAGCCCGGCAAGTACCCCTACTACGGGGCATCCGGAATCGTTGATTATGTTGCTGAATACATATTCGACGGCGACACGCTGTTGGTCTCCGAAGACGGTGCCAACCTTCTTGCGCGCTCAACGCCAATCGCCTTCCCTGCCTCTGGTAAGTACTGGGTCAATAACCACGCCCATATCTTGAAGTTTGAAGACATGGCCACTCAGCGTTTTGTGGAGTTCTACCTCGAAAACATCAAGCTGGACGAATATATAACCGGCGCGGCCCAGCCAAAGCTCAACCAGAAGGCCTTAAATTCTATTCCGATACCGATACCTGATTCAGTGGCCGACCAGATGCTTGTTGTAATCACACTTGAGCAAGTAGCCGCCGAAACCCAACGCCTCGAATCCATCTACCAGAAGAAGCTCACCGCGCTCGACGAACTGAAGCAATCGCTGCTACACCAAGCCTTCAGCGGCCAGCTATAACTGCATTGAGGCAAGGAGCACACAATGAATAAAGCACAACAGGAGCTGGTGATCTTTCACGAGGCGGGCCAGCCCGTCGAGGTTCGGCTGGATGCCGGGCGCGATACGGTGTGGATGACTCAGCGACAGATGGCGGAGCTGTTCGAAACGTCACCTGAGAACGTGCTGATGCACCTGAAGAACATTTTTCGAGAGGAGGAATTGGCGGAAGGGGCAACTACTAAGGATTTCTTAGCAGTTCGGACCGAAGGTAAGCGGCAGGTCCAACGCCAGCTCAAACACTACAACCTCGACGCCATCATCTCGGTGGGCTATCGAGTCAGTTCCAAGCGTGCGGTGTCCTTCCGCCAATGGGCCACACGCTTGCTACGCGAACACCTTACCCAAGGCTACACCCTCAATCGCCAACGCTTCGAGGCCAATGCCCTGGAATTGGAAGCCGCACTGCAGCTGGTGAGAAAAGCGGCGCAAAGCCCCGAGTTACTCAGCGACACCGGCCGTGGCCTGGTGGATATCGTCACCCGTTATGCGCAGACCTTCCTCTTGCTTCAGCGGTATGACGAAGGCCTGCTGACCGACCCGCCCACTATCGACGGCGGCGCGCTGCCTACGCTGGACGAAGCGCGCCAGGCGCTGGCTGGTTTGAAAGCCGAGTTGATAGCTCGCGGCGAAGCCACCGAGCTATTCGCTCTGGAACGCGGCGACGGGCTGGCGGGCCTACTGGGCAATCTGGATCAGACGGTGTTCGGCGAACCGGCCTACCCCAGCGTGGAGGCCAAGGCTGCCCATCTGCTGTATTTCGTGATCAAGAATCACCCGTTCGCAGACGGCAACAAGCGCAGCGGGGCGTTTCTGTTCGTGGACTTTCTCAACCGCAATGGGCGCCTGCTGGACGCAACAAACCAGCCAGTGATCAACGATATCGGCCTTGCCGCCCTCGCTTTGCTCGTAGCGGAGTCAGACCCGGCGCAGAAAGACACGCTGATTCGCCTGATCATGAACATGCTCGCGGGTTGATTCCGCCTTCTAAACCCACGCCGCAGAGGGGTATGCTCCGGGCATGATGCCAAAAGGATATTGCCGTGAACGAAGCTGAAACCCGCGCTGAACATATCGACCCCGCGTTGCGTGAAGCCGGCTGGGGCGTGGTCGATGGCAGCCGCGTACAACGCGAGTTTCAAATCACTCATGGCCGCATCCAGGGTGCGGGGCAACGCGGCAAGGCGGAGATCGCCGATTACGTATTGGTATACCGCAACACTCAGCTGGCCGTGATCGAGGCGAAAGCCTTGGACAAGCATTACACCAAGGGTGCAGGACAGGCCAAATGCTATGCCAGGAAGCTGGCAATCCGCTTCACCTACGCAACCAATGGCCAGCGTATCTACGCCATCGACATGCACACCGGTGCTGAAGGCGACTTGCTCAGCTTCCCCACGCCCGAAGAGCTTTGGAACCTGACCTTTGCCGAGCACAACGAATGGCGCGAGCGCTTCGCGGCCATTCCGTTTGAAGACAAGGGAGGCACCTGGGGTGCGCGCTACTATCAGGACATTGCGATCAAGCGGGTGCTGGAAGCAATCGCAGCGCAGCAGTCGCGAATTCTGCTGACGCTGGCGACCGGCACAGGCAAGACCTTTATCGCCTTTCAGCTGGCCTGGAAGTTGTTCAGGAGCCGCTGGAATCTCAAGCGCGACGCCCAGCGTCAGCCACGCATTTTGTTCCTGGCGGACCGCAACATTCTCGCGGATCAGGCTTACAACTCGTTTTCGGCCTTCCCCGAAGACGCGCTGTTGCGCATCGCGCCGGATGGAATTCGTAAAAAAGGCAAGGTGCCGAAGAACGGCAGCATCTTTTTCACCATTTTCCAGACCTTCATGAGCGGGCCGAACGGCACGCCGTACTTTGGCGAGTACCCAGCGGATTTCTTCGATTTCATCATCATCGATGAATGCCACCGTGGCGGCGCCAACGACGAGGGCAACTGGCGCGGCATCCTTGAATACTTCGCACCGGCAGTTCAACTCGGCCTGACCGCCACGCCCAAGCGCAAGGACAACGTCGACACCTATGCCTACTTTGGCGAGCCGGTGTATGTGTATTCGTTGAAGGAAGGCATCAACGACGGTTTCCTCACGCCGTTCAAGGTCAAGCAGATCGCTACAACGCTTGATGAGTACGTGCATGTGCCAGGCGACGGAATAGTCGTCCAAGGCGAGGTAGAGGCGGGACGGCGCTATCTCGAGGCGGACTTCAATCGAGTCATCAAGATTCCGGAGCGGGAAGCCTATCGGGTCAAGTTGTTCATGGAGCAGATCGCGCCGAACGAGAAGACGCTGGTGTTCTGCGCCACCCAACAGCATGCGCTGGAAGTACGTGACCTGATCAACCAGATGAAGCGCAGCAGCGAGCCGGATTACTGTGTGCGGGTGACCGCCGATGATGGTGCGCGAGGGGAAGAACACCTGCGGCATTTTCAGGATAACGAGAAGACCATACCAACCGTTCTCACGACTTCGCAGAAACTCTCCACCGGCGTGGATGCGCGCAACGTCCGCAATATCGTGCTGATGCGGCCAGTGACCAACATGATTGAGTTCAAGCAGATCATCGGTCGTGGTACGCGCT